>JAEWSZ010000228.1 GCA_023397905.1 Bacillota bacterium
TCTATATCCGGAGCCGGAGGTGTCTCGGTCAAAACCGGAATATTCTTTTCCGCCAGCTGTCCGGTAACCACGGGAGCGTCATCCCAGCCAACGCTCACCACTGCAAATGACGGAGACGTATTTGCAAGCAGCTCATCGATTGTCCGGAAAGTCCTGATTCCCCAGCTTTCCTCATAATTTGCGGCGACCGACTGATTTCTCACAACCATCCCGCACACTTCAAAACGCTCCGGCAGGGCTTTGGCTATCCTCAGATAGAAATCCGCCCTCCAGCCTCTTCCCACTATGGCAAATACAGTTTTCTCCACCATATCATTGTCCTTATCATAAAGTTATATTTTTATTAATGCCTTAATACTTGATAATTTAATTACTTTCTAAGTAATTTTAATGCCTTCGGGACAGTTTCTCTCCACAGGCAAATATCCTGAATTATTTCGCCAGCTTGTAAATCTCAAGCACATCCTGCCAGTGAAGTTTTTTCAGGCCTCCGATGGTATGTTCACTGCCGTAAGCCTCTCCGGTTGCCTTTTTAGCCATCAGTTCCAGATTGCTTTCGTCAATGCCGAGCTCTTTCAGGCTTGAGGGAAGTCCCATTTTTCTGAAAAATTCTCTCAAGCGAGAAATACCTTCCATTACGATGGCATCCGGATCGCGGTAACTGCCTTCCACTCCCATGATATTTACTGCAAACTGGACAAACATATTTACATTGTCCCTGTAAACATACTGCATCCACGCAGGTGTCAGCACAGCAAGACCTGCGCCGTGAGCCACGTCATAAATCGCGCTGAGCTCATGCTCCATGCCTTGGCATGCCCAATCCTGGGCGCGTCCCATTCCCAGCAGGTCATTGTGGGCGACGGTGCCGCCAAAACCCACTTCACACCAGGCATCATAATTTGAAGGATCGGCCGATACAAGCAGGGCATTTTTCATTATGGTCTTAAGCGTCGCTTCGCACAGGGCGTCTGTCAGGTCGGTATGAAGGGTGTTTGTGAAATAACGCTCAAAAATATGGCTCATCATGTCGGCAACGCCGTTTGCAATCTGATTTTTTGGAAGGGTGGAAAACAATCCGGGATTCACAATACTGAATACGGGGCGGACAAGATTGCTGCTGTAGCCCAGTTTCATCTGCTTTTCCTCGTTGGTGACAACAGTGCTGGGGCTGGATTCGCTTCCTGCAGCAGGTATTGTCAGGATAGTTGCCACCGGCAAGGCTGCCGATATGGGCTTGCCCTTTTCATAGACCGCCCAGACATCGTCCTCATACATACCTATTGCTATAGCCTTGGCCGAATCTATTACGCTTCCGCCTCCCACAGCCAGGATCAGGTCCACGCCCTCCTTCTTGCACAGGGCAATGCCTTCCTGCACCAGTGACAAGCGCGGGTTTGGCACTACTCCACCCAATTCTGTAAAATTGATATTGTTTTCTTTTAATGAAGCCACAACCTCATTGTAAAGTCCGCTTTTTTTAATGCTGCTTCCGCCGTAATGCAGCAGCACCTTTTTTGCATAAGGCTTAAGCAGAGTTCCGATCTCCTTCTGAGTATCCTTTCCGAAAATAATACGTGAAGGAATGTGTAAGTCAAAGTTTAACATTATAAATCTTCCTTTCTTTTATAAATTATTTTAGACCATTTTGATATATTTTTAGTATACCCCTTGCCGGAAGCTTGATGAAATTGCCGGCATAAAGTATACTAAAATTGTAGACCTTAACGTTAACTCTAAGTCAATAGCATTATCAAAATTTGGAGCTAAAATGAAAAAGTAATGTAAAATATATTGTAAAATGAAAAGGTGAAAGGAAATTTTTATGGATTATTCAATTAAACAAGTATCTGAAAAAACGAATCTGAAAGCCCATGTCCTGCGCTATTATGAGAGAGAGGGCCTGCTCCCCTGCGTAAACCGTAGCGCCAGCGGTATCCGCAGGTATTCCGAAGACGACCTGGAATGGCTCGGATTGATCTGCTGCCTTAAAAATACCGGAATGTCCATCAAACAGATCAAGGCTTTTGTGGAACTGAGCATCCAGGGGGGAGAAACTCTGAAACAGCGCTGTGATATGCTGATCGAGCATCAGAAAAACGTCGAGGCGCAAATAGAGGAAATGCAGAAGCATCTGAAAAAAGTCGCCCACAAGATAGAATATTTCACCGCGCAATATGAAGAATACAATACGTCCGGTTCGCATAAATCCCAGCTGGTCCTTTCAAAGTCAGTTACTACCGGCTGAAGCCTCCTGAAGTATAAAAAAATCATACAAACCCAACCTGCGTTGAAAGCCGTCTAAAAGCAATATTTAACCTGGAAGGCGAAGGCTTCCAACCGTAATTGACTTTGGTAAAAAACTTTCTAAACCCGAGATCTGATTAAATCCGCCATATTTAATTTTATACAATTAAATTGTTCTTGATATATATGATTAATTATGATAAACTGAATAACATAAAATAAACTGTAAAAGGAGATGTCCATATGGTAATATATGATTACAAGGTAAAAGACATTAAGGGAAATGGGGTTTCTCTCGGCGAATACCGGGATAAAGTGCTGCTGATCGTAAATACCGCCACTGCATGCGGATTTACTCCGCAATACAACGGTCTGCAGAAATTGTATGAGAAGTACCATGAAAAAGGTTTTGAAATCCTTGATTTTCCGTGCAATCAGTTTGCAAACCAGGCTCCGGGGTCAGAAGAAGAAATACACGATTTTTGCCAGCTGAGGTATAATATCACCTTTCCCCAGTTTGCCAAAATTGATGTCAACGGAGAAAACGAATCCCCCCTGTATACCTATTTGAAATCTCAGCAGGGCGGCCTGGCCGGCGATAAGATAAAATGGAATTTTACAAAATTTCTGGTAAACCGTGAGGGCAAAGTACTAAAACGCTATGCCTCGGTTAAAACACCCGAAGCCATTGAAAAGGATTTGAAAGCCCTGCTGGAGAAATGAGAAACAATCGGAGGAATGCCAATGGATGCGGATATATTAAAATTGGAAAACCAGCTTTGCTTTCCGTTATATGCCTGTGCAAAGGAAGTCGTAAAAAAATACAAACCCTTCCTGGATGAAATTGATTTGACCTATACCCAATACATTGCCATGATGGTGCTATGGGAAAAGAAAACGGCCAATTTAAAGACTCTCGGAGAATCCCTGTACCTTGATTCGGGTACGCTCACACCTCTTTTAAAAAAGCTTGAAAAGCAAGGCCTGATCACAAGGAAACGCTCCTCCGACGACGAGAGAAATCTGGTAGTCACCATCACAGAAAAAGGTGAGGCCCTGAAGGAAAAAGCCGTTACCATCCCGCAGCGGCTTGGGGAATGCATCAAAATGAGCCCTTCGGAAACCCAGACTCTTTATCTGCTGCTGCACAAACTGCTAAAACAGCTGTAAAACCTCCCATGCATGGGGAAATGCTTCCAGCCCTTCCCCTGCATGTATCTCATGTCTTGTTTTCATGTCCGGTCCGTCAGTTTGCGGGTTCCGGCCTTTTTCGGAAACCAGCCTCTTTCCACTCTCTTTCTCTGTTCAAAGAGTTCCCGTATGCTCCACAACATGGAAAATCCCAGTATTGAGAAAAGGGCTGATAAAATACCAGACTTTGAAAAAAGCGATAAATATATGCATGCCATACCTGCCGCAAGAAACAGCGGCCACGCCCTGGTACCGATGTAGTACTCTGTTTTTATAACTACGGGATGCAACAGTCCGATGATCAGGAAAGTCCCCGCTCCTATGATAATTCCTTCAAGATTCATACCGGTTACCCCTTTTTCAATATTTCCGTATTTATTATTCTATCATCTTTTGCGGTATTATGTGCTTCCTTCTTGCCGAAATCCTGCCGGTATAGTATACCGCCACTTTTCCTTTCCTGTCATACAATTTCTGATGATATATATTTTACTGCATAAACAAAAAAAATTTTTCTGAAATCCGTTGGAAATTTCTACGTAAATTTTACCCGTCATAAATAATAAAGCGAAATTATATGTATAATAATTACATTATTGTTGTAATTTGGACAAGTAGAATGTTAAAATGTATTCAGGGATTTATTTTAAAAAATAGGAGGAATTTCCATGAAAAGAATTTTAGCGGTCATACTGGTCATCACAATTATGGCAACTATGTTGCTGGCAGGCTGCGGCGCCGCCGCAGGTAAGAATTTCGAAATAGCCCTCATTACGGACAAGGGCAACATCGACGACAAATCCTTTAATCAGGGCTCCTGGGAAGGCGTTGAAAAGTTTGCCAAGGACAATAATATCACCCACAAGTATTACAAGCCCGAGGAAGCTTCCGACGCAGGTTACCTGTCTGCTATCGATTTAGCTGTAACCGGGGGCGCAAAGGTCATCGTAACTCCGGGATATTTGTTTGAAGTGCCGGTTTATGAAGCGCAGACAAAGTATCCCGATGTGAAATTCATACTTCTGGACGGAGTGCCGCATAAGGCGGACAGCGCCGAGGCCGATATAAAATCCAATGTTGCCAGCATAAAATATGCCGAGCAGGAACCCGGTTATCTGGCAGGCTACGCCGCAGTCAACGACGGAATGTCAAAGCTGGGCTTCATGGGCGGTATGGCGGTTCCCGCCGTGCAGGCCTATGGTTATGGGTTCCTCCAGGGTGCCGAAGCTGCGGCAGCTAAATTCGGACTTGCCGACGGCGCGATTTCGGTAACCTACCACTACACCGGAGATTTTGCCGAAACAGACACAAATAAGGCGACTGCAAAGACCATATACCAGGAAGGTACAGAAGTTATATTCGGCTGCGGCGGTAAAGTAGGCCTGAGTGTTATGTCCGCTGCTAAAGAAGCCGGAAAGAAGGTAATAGGTGTTGACGTTGACCAGAGATATGACAGCGACACTGTTATAACCTCTGCCATGAAGAATCTTGGCGGCTCGGTCCAACAGGTACTTGATACTATCTATAAGAGCAATAAATGGAATGACTTTGCAGGCAAGACCACTACCTTTAACGCCGCAAATGACAGTGTAGGCCTTCCTATAACAGTAATCGGCGATGAAAAGGCAGACGCATTCGACAGATTCACCAAATTCAGGAAAGCTGATTATGATGCCATATACGCAACGCTTAAAGACGGTTCCGTAAAACCCGTCAACACGTTCAAGGTAGCCGATCCCAATGGAGTTGCAACGGCAGACGAGCTTGTTTCAAACTTAAAGCTCAAGAAGGTCAAGGTTCAGGTGAGATAATAAAAGGTATGCTTTCCCGGCGGGAAGGGCTGTTTTCCTTCCCGCTTTTTTTATACGGGGACAGGATTCGCTTTATTCAGGCATATCCCCTGTTGAATCTGTTTCAGCCATTAAATTTAAGTATACAGAGGTTATTATGGATGAATACATTATTGAGATGCTCAATATAACAAAAGAATTTCCGGGTATCACGGCAAACGACGATATTACCCTGCGTCTGAAAAAAGGTGAGATTCACGCCCTGCTGGGAGAAAACGGCGCCGGGAAATCCACTCTGATGAGCGTTCTCTTCGGCCTTTACCAGGCTGAAAAGGGCGAGATCAGAATGAACGGAAAGCCCGTTAAGATCAACAGTCCCAATGATGCCAACGCGCTGGGGATCGGCATGGTGCACCAGCATTTCAAGCTGGTGGAAATTTTCACCGTACTGGAAAATATTATTTTAGGCGTTGAGCCAAATAAACTGGGTTTTCTCCAAAAAAAAGAGGCCCGTGAGAAAGTCATCGGGCTCAGCGAAAAATATGGGCTCAAGGTAAACCCCGACGCCCTGATTGAAAAAATCTCGGTCGGAATGCAGCAGCGAGTTGAGATCCTGAAAATGCTGTACAGGGAAAACGATATTCTGATTTTCGACGAACCCACCGCCGTCCTGACCCCTCAGGAAATCGACGAGCTCATGGAAATAATGCGGGGGTTTGCCCAAGAGGGGAAATCAATACTGTTTATAACACACAAGCTGAGCGAAATCATGGCTGTAGCCGACCGGTGCACAGTACTCTGGAAGGGCAAATGGAAAGGCACCGTTTCAACAAAGGATACCACCAAGGAGGAGCTGTCCAGGATGATGGTGGGCCGCGACGTCATCTTTAAGGTGGGCAAAAAGGAGGCTGTGCCCGGAAATGTGGTATTATCCGTAAGAAACGTTACCGTCCCTTCCGGCTCTCACAGGAATAATGCCGTAAAGTCTGTCTCATTTGATGTGAGGTCCGGTGAAATAGTCTGCCTTGCAGGTATCGAGGGAAACGGGCAGACGGAATTTGTCTCCGCCCTCACAGGGCTCGACAGGTTAAGCGGCGGAAGTATTACGCTCTGCGGCAAAGACATAACCAAAGCCTCCGTCAGGTACCGTTCCAGAACAGGTATGAGCCATATACCGGAGGACCGGCACAAATACGGGCTGGTACTGGATTATACCCTTGAGGAAAATATGATCCTGCAGCGCTACTGGCAGCCTGAATTCCAGCATGCCGGATTCATAAAAAACAATGCGGTGCGCCAATACGCCGAAACTCTGATAAAGCAATATGACGTCCGCAGCGGTCAGGGACCGGTAACCGCTGCGCGCAGCATGTCCGGAGGAAATCAGCAGAAGGCCATTATTGCCCGCGAAATGGATAAGGAGCACCGGCTCCTGGTGGCGATTCAGCCCACCCGGGGACTTGACGTGGGAGCCATAGAGTACATCCACCGGCAGCTCATAGCCGCCCGCGACTCCGGCAAAGCCGTACTGCTTGTGTCTCTGGAGCTCGATGAGGTCATGAATGTGAGCGACCGTATCCTTGTAATGTACGAGGGAGAAATAGTGGGTGAACTGGATCCCGGAATGGCTGACATTCAGGAGCTGGGCCTTTATATGTCGGGTGCAAAACGAGACCCTGCGAAGGAGGATAAAAATGCGGAATAACACCGTTTCTTCATCTAAAATATCAAACTTGAAAGGAATAACCTCCCGTAAAGGGTTTTCAGCTTTTACCGCCGCACTGCTGGCAATATTTTTAGGCCTTGTTTTCGGTTTCATAGTCATGGCTGTGGCAAGCCCGGCCAATTCCCTTCCCGGATTTCAGACGGTACTGCTGGGTGGCCTGAGCCGCCTGGGCGACGTTTTCTACTTTGCCACTCCCATATTGATGACAGGCCTTGCGGTAGGCTTTGCCTTTAAAATGGGGTTGTTCAACATAGGCGCCTCCGGCCAGTATACCATGGGAATGTTTTTCGCGCTATACGCGGGCTTCATGTGGAAACTGCCCGGCAGCGTCCACTGGCTGGTCTGCATTTTAGCCGGAATGGCCGGTGGTATGCTCTGGGGCTTTGTGCCCGGAATATTCAAGGCGCTGCTGAATGTCAACGAGGTCATTACCTCCATCATGTTCAACTATATAGGCATGTACCTGGTGGACATGCTGGTACAGCAAAACGCCGCCATGTACGTCTCCTCCAAAACCAGGACGCAGTATCTTCCCTCCTCGGCACAGCTGCCTTCTCTGGGTATTTCCAACTCAAACGCCAATATTTCATTTTTCATTGCAATTGTAATAGCGGTGATTTTATATGTCATCCTGAATAAAACCGTCTTCGGATACGAGCTCAAGGCCACCGGCTATAACAGGCATGCCGCCACCTATGCGGGCATGAACGGGAAACGGAATATCATACTGACCATGACAATTGCCGGAGGCATGGCAGGACTGGGCGGAGCGTTCTGGATACTGGCGCCCTCCGCCATTGCAGGCAGCAGCGTTACCTATGAGCCTATCAATGTTATCGCGGCCAACGGTTTCAACGGCATCGCCGTGGCCCTTCTGGGAAACAGCAGTCCCATCGGCATCATATTTTCGGCGATATTTATTTCCCACATCCAGAGGGGCGGAACACTTGCAAGCCTCTACGGCTATAAGCCCGAGATCATTGATGTGGTCATCGCCGTAATAATATATTTTTCAGCCTTCGCAATGCTTATGAATACCACCGCCGCCAGGCTGCTTAAACGACGCCGCGGCCGCAGGAGCGGAAAAACACCTGCCATTCCCGCTCAAGCCGGTGAAATACCACAGTCTGCCGAGAAACAGGCTGATGGAGATCAATCCGGCGGAAATAGTTCTGGCACAAAGGAGGAGGCATAATTATGGATACCTTGTATTACCTGATTCAAAACACGCTCCCGGTGGCTGTCCCCCTTCTTCTGGTGGCGCTGGGCGGAATGTTCAGCGAGCGCAGCGGTGTGGTCAATATTGCCCTTGAGGGTATTATGCTCTTTGGCGCGCTGTTCGGCTGCCTGCTGGTCTATTTCCTGCAGAACACCGGAACGGATCCGCAGCTGATACTGCTTCTGGCCATGCTGGCGGCGGCTTTGGCTGGCTTTATTTACTCCCTGCTGCTGTCATTTGCCGCAGTCAACATGAAGGCCGACCAGACCATAACCGGCACCGCCCTTAATATGCTGGTTCCCGCTGCAATGCTGTTGTTTGCAAAAATGTATTTCACCAGCGACGGAATAACGACGGACGTGGATTTTTATATTAAGGGCGTACCCGGGCTTAAGGATATACCCGTCCTTGGAGAACTGTTTTTCCGCAACACCTATATAACCGTATATATAGGGGCGGTACTGCTTCTGATCTCCACAGTGATTTTTTACAAGACAAGATTCGGCCTTCGCCTCCGCGCCTGCGGGGAACACCCCCAGGCAGCCGATTCGGTGGGTATAAACGTATATTTCATGCGCCATGCTGGAGTTGGGCTGTCGGGCCTTCTGGGAGGCATCGGAGGATTTTTCTATGCCGTGGGAGTAATGGACGGCAATATCAACGGCCATACCGGCGTCGCAGGCTTTGGCTTCCTGGCCCTGGCGGTTATGATCTTCGGCCAGTGGAAGCCGCTGAAAATACTGCTGGCAGCGCTGTTTTTCGCATTTCTCCGCACGCTGGCATATTCCATATCGCTGATCCCGTTCCTGGCGTCTCTGGATATTAACCAGACCTATTACAAAATGCTGCCCTACCTGGCCACAATGGTGGTGCTTGCCTTCACCTCCGGAAGATCAAGGGCTCCCAAAGCCGAAGGCATACCCTATGACAAGGGGCAGCGGTAGCAGGCCGGAATATTGTCCGGTCTCTGCCACCCCATGTGGATATTCGGCCCAATAAAGGCTTTAAACCTTGCCGGCCCGGATTTACAAATTCAGAGCAATATATTATATTGGTATATAAGGCCGAAAATAAAGGAAGTGTTGCAAAATAAATATATTCAATTAATTCAAATACTGCACTAAGACGAAGCTATTGATGCACGGTGTACCGTGTGCCGCACATTGGCGGCAGTTACTGTACGAAGATCAGTTATAATTGAATCTCACAAATACTGAACATTTGTTATTTTGCAGCAACACTTTATATAAATTTTATGAAATTGGAGGTATCTAACATGAAGGAAATCTTTGACCGCAGAAGTATCCGCAAGTTCACCGGCAAACCTGTCGAGAAGGAAAAAATCGACAAATTGCTTCGCGCCGCAATGCAGGCCCCGTCGGCTGCCAATCAGCAGCCCTGGGAGTTTATTGTGGTAGAGGACAGGGAGGCATTGAACAAGCTGGCATTGATGACTCCCTATTCAAGGCCTGTGGCAGGTTCAGCCGTCACCTTTGTACTGCTGGCCGACAGCAATAACTTCAACGTGGCTGCCGCATGGCAGCAGGACATGGGGGCGGCAACGCAGAATATTCTGCTGGAAGCGGCTCATCTTGATCTGGGCGCAGTATGGCTCGGGGTTGTAACCGACGATTCGGTGGACTTTATCAAAAAAACCTACGGGCTTCCTGAAAATATCAAGCCCTTCGCCCTGATCGCCATAGGCTATCCAGACGGACAGAAAAACGAGTTTGTGGACCGTTACAAAGCTGAAAGAGTACACTATGAAAAGTGGTAACAAATTTAAAAACTAAAAGGAGACGTGAATACTATGGTAAAAGTTGTAGCAAAGCATTTTGTAAAAGCGGACAAAATCGACGAATACATATCACTGGCGGGAAAATTGGTGAAAGAAACCAATGAAAAGGATGCCGGCTGCATAAAGTATGAATTATTCCAGGACAATGCGGATCCCAAAATACTCACTATTATCGAAGAGTGGGAAAGCCAGGAACTGCTTGACAGGCATATGGAGGCAAAGCACTTCAAAGAGCTGGTGCCCCTGCTGGGAGAGCTGTGCGAAAAGCCCGGCGAGATCAACCTTTACAGGCTGCTCGCGTAAACAGTCCGATAAAATGTGGTGTTGAAAATAACAACAAATCAACATATGTGTAATTCAGATAATGACAGGTCCTCAAGTTGTAACCTGCAACCAATGCTCAGCACAAGGTACACCGCACATCAATAGCTTCGTCTTAGTGCAGTATTTGAATTATCTGTAATGGCTTAGTCTTGATATTTTAGCTGTCGCTCGCATTCGCCATCCGTGGACTCATAGTTCGCTAAAACAGGCTTCCTGCCAGTTTTACAGCTAAAATACCAATTCTTTGCCAACAGCTAAAATCAAATCCTGCAATGCGCTCAGCTATTGATGCACGTTATACCTTTACCGTGCTTCACATTGATAGAAACTGAACTGGCGGCCCGGTACAAAAAGAACCTTTCACATATATTGAATTTATTTTATTCTTAAACACCATATTTTTTCATCCTGTTCAGCCTTCAACTATTTTGATCTCCCTGGCTTTGCAGCAGGCTCTTATGTCTCCTGTGCTGCGCCGGAACAAGGGTGCCAGCCCGCAGTCCGCCCTGATGACCATTTCATCTATTTCAGCCTTCATTGAAAGAGCGTTTCCGGTCTTATATTTCCTGACCTCCGCCACGGAATTCTTTAAAATTTCACCAAACTGAATAATATCACTGTCAACAGAGGTTTCCTTTTCCCAGTGCAGCCTGTGCAAAGATATACTTTTTTCATGCCTTCTGAAAAATTCCTGATAAATGTAATCGGTGATGTGCGGAACATAAACGGCATAGAGCTTAAGGACATTAATCATACAATAATACAGGGCCCGCTGCGCCGACCGCCGTTCCGGGTATCCGTGTATTTCCGGCTTATACAGGCGCTCTTTTACTATTTCAAGGTAATAGTCGCACATATCCTTCCAGAAAAACTCATCAATTACATGCCTTGCCGGTCCTGTCTCGTATTGGTCCAGAAGTGCCGCGGCCTCGGATATAGTCTGTCTGCAGCGTTCAATTATCCACCTGTCGACAGGCAGCATACTGTCATGAGCTCCCTGGTCCGCTTTTGAAGCAAGACCGGCATGGGGCGCCGTCGTGCCCTCACACAGAGACGGTTCCATGTCCTGCAAGTGGGATATGGCAAACCCGGCCGCATTCCACAGCTTTGTTACAAACCTCCTGGCAATGCCCAGCTCCTCCTCTGAAAAAAATGTGTCGGTCCCCAGTCTGGAGTTGGCGGCCCAGTACCGTATAACATCCGCGGAGTGCTTTTCAATAAGCGCCGGGGGCTCCAGTCCGGAATTGCCCTTTGATTTGCTCAGCTTTTCGCCCTTCTTTGCCAGGACAAAGCCGCAGATCATAATATCCTTCCAGGGTATATCCCCGGTGTGGTAAAGGCTTTTAACGATTGTATAAAACGCCCAGGTGCGGATGATTTCATGGGCCTGCGTCCGCATACTCATTGGGCGGAGCCTGCCGCCCATATCCTTCTCCTCTCCCCATCCGGCATTTATCTGAGGCGTCAGCGAGGAAGTGGCCCAGGTGTCAAAAACCGAGGTTTCGGGAATAAACTCATTGCAGCCGCAGGTACAGGGTTTCCCCGGATCTGTTTCAAGCGGATTTACCGGCAGCATTTCCTCCTCCGCAGCCACAGCCTTTCCACAGGCCTTGCAATACCACACCGGGATTGGAACTCCGAAGTATCTCTGTCTGGATATGCACCAGTCCCATTTCAGATTTTCAACCCAGATGATATATCTGTTTTTCATGTGGGCGGGATACCAGTTGATTTTATCCGCCGCTTTCAAAAACAGCTCCCTGTTTGAAAGAATGTCAATATACCACTGCCTTGAGGGTATTATCTCTATCTCTTTTCCGCACCGTTCGTGAACCGCCACCGTATGGGTTATATTTTTTGAATCCGCCAGCAGCCCTTTCTCAGAAAGTATTTCTATGATACGCTTTCTTGCAGCGTTTACTTTCAGGCCGCCTACCAGCGGAACCTCCTCATCCAGAAGTCCGTCGGCAGATATTACCTTTCTGTAGGGCAGCTTGTGCTCTTCATACCACAGAACGTCGGTGCTGTCCCCGAAAGTTGCGCACATTACCACTCCAGTGCCCTTTTCCATACTGACCTTTTCGTCGGAAAGTATTGGAATGGAATAACCGTACAGCGGAACGGCTGCTCTTTTGCCGATATATTTTCTGTACCTGCAATCCTCCGGATGTACAAACAGGCAGACACAGCCGTAAAGCAGCTCCGGCCTTGTGGTTGCAACCATGAGTTTTTCCTCCCCGGCCATAAACGGGATGTAGTTGAAGGCGGTCTCCCTGTCAACGGTATCCAGCTCAGCCTGGGCAATGGACGTGCGGCATTCCGTACACCACAAAACCGGAGATTCCTTCATATACACCTTTCCGGCTTTTAGCAGTTCTATAAAGGATCTCTGGGATATGCGCCGGGCTTTGGGGCTGACGGTTTCGTACTGCAGTGACCAGTCTACTGAAAATCCCAGGCTCTGCCACAGGTCTTTAAACTCTTTTTCATATTTTCCGGCAGTATCAATACATCCGGCTATAAATTCACTTCGCGGCAGATCTTTTGCAATTATGCCCCGGTCCCTTTCCACCAGCCTTTCGGTGGGAAGTCCGTTGTCGTCAAAGCCAAAGGGGTAAAAGACATTATAGCCCTGCATCCGCTTGAACCTGGCGACCATTTCGGCCTGTGCATAGGAAAATATGTGCCCTATGTGCAGGCTTCCGCTGACAGTGGGCGGAGGAGTGTCGATGGAAAAAATTTCACCCGCGCCTTTTTCATCAAAAGCATATATCCCGTTCTCCCTCCAAAAATCCTGCATCTCCTTCTCAACCTGCTTGAAATCATAATTTCTGTCCATGGTAATACCTCCTAAAAAACCGCCATAATATTTTGAATACAAAAAAAGTCCGCCGAAAGCTTTTATTATAAAGCTTAGGGCGAACTGTTACGTCCGTGGTACCACCTGTATTCAGATATTGCTATCTGCACTCTGCCAATACGGGATATATGCCGCTTATCCGATATCGCCTTCCTTTTAACGGTGGAAATTTCCGTTGAAGCCTACTTGGTTCCAGATATGCCAGGCATGCCTGCGCAATGTGCAATCCTTTCGGTTCACAGCTCAAAGGCTACTTCCACACTTCCCTCACGAAGATTTTCACCGTCCATCTTCTCTCTATGCATCGGGTGAGCATGTACTCCTCCTTGTCAACGCCGTTTTGTTTGTATTCAATTACAATTATATTAAATTATTATATTCAAATAGTCAAGAATTGTTTCTGGAGGCCGCAACAGTGCCGATTATTTTATCCTTGAAAAGCCAGCCTGCCAGGAACAGCAATACGGCTACGGCAGATACTATAATTACTACCAGATAGTTGCCCGAGTACATATGTTGTCCAATAATTGATGAAATAAAAATTCCAGGCAGCCGTGCGGTCATGATTATGGCAAAAAATTTTAAATTCCTGACTGGAGTGAGCCCTGCAATATAGGTGAGTATATCCTTTGGCAGCCCGGGGATTAAAAACAATATAAATAAAATTATATCCGCTTTTGGACTGCTGAACAGAAAATTAAATTTCTCCAGCTGCCTTTTGGGCACAAAGAGTTTCAAAACCGGATAGCCTACAAACTTTACCAAAAAGAATGCGATAACCGAGCCTATAAATATTCCCGCCAATGAATACACCGTTCCCATAAAGGTCCCGTAGACAAATCCTCCTGCGATCTGTACGGCCTCTCCCGGGATTATTACTATAACCACCTGCACTACCTGTAGGAGTATGAAAACAAATATGCTTCTGTTTCCCAGTGACTGCAGATAATCCCTGAGCTTATCCCCATGGCTTATAAGCTCCATGATGGAAGGGGCATATTTCACCGAAACAAAAACTAAAACCGCTATGGTTATTACAAATAAAAATATATTCAACAACTGTGACTTCTTCATGTCAGATGTATGTAGCCCGAAAGAAGCGGATTCTTTCAAGCCCTCCTTTTTGAATTTGTTAAATATATAATAATATCCAAAGCTTAAGAACCTGCTTACAAATATATTAAGAAATTCTTAAATATGCAGTTTATATTGTTTGGGAGACTTGCCCTTGACCTTTTTAAACATTTTTGAAAACAGCAAAGGATCATCGTAGCCCACGGATCTTGAAATGTCGCTGATGGTCAGCCCGCCGCCCTTCATCAGCCCGCAGGCTTTGTCCATGCGGTACTCCAGCAGAAACTGCTGAAGCGATTTCTGCACATTTTCCTTGAAAACCGCCCCCAGATAGCTTCTGTCAAGGCCTATATGCTCCGCAATATCCGTGATTTTTATTTTTCTGGAATAATTCATCTCGATGTATTCTATGGCCTTTTTGACGTACAGCTCACGCCGGTCTTCTACTTTCCCGCTTATGCCCTCTATGCCCTTGTGCCCTATGAGATATGAAAGAAACAGGTACAGCAGGCTCAGTATCTTTGTCTCATTCCAGGCATTTGATTCATAGGTGTCTATCATCCGGAAAATGCAGTCCGACAAGGCGTTGTCACTGTCATATGCAAAAACCGGACTTTCCCTGTCAAGCTCCGCCTGCCTGAGATAATGCTCCGCCCTGTGCCCGCGGAATCCGACCCAGCAGTATACCCACGGCTCGATGGAATCCGCCTGGTAGTATGTGATGTCCTCGGGACAGATCAGGAAGCCCTGGCCCTTTTTCAGGTGATACACCTTTTCGCCGTATTTAAAGGTCCCTTTTCCGCTTATAATATAGTGTATCAGGTAATGGTCCCTGACAGCCGGCCCATAGTAATGCCCCGGCCTGCAGGCCTCCATACCGCAATGATACATATTCAGGTCATAGTTGTCCTTATTGCTGCCATATAGAATTTCAATCATCACAGCCCTCCAGGCATATTATTTCATCAAGCATTATACCATATTTTTATAGTATCCCTCCATTTACTTTCACATGGGCTGAAGTAAAATATAAATTGGTGGAGTCTGCTTAATGACATATGCGCCTTCACCCAAAATATAAAACAGGATGTGATGTTATGGCTATTACATACAACTCCAAGGAACGCATTTTCCATCTAAATGCCAAAGGTGCAAGCTATGTGGTAAAAGTTCTGGAAAGCGGCCATCTGGCCCATTTATACTGGGGAAAGTCAGTCAGGAATTCAAACCTTGACTATTTGCTGACGCTCCGTGAAAGATCGTCCTTTTCTCCAACCGCCGATCCGGCCAACCGGGCGCTTTCACTGGACAGCCTGCCCCAGGAGTATCCGGCATACGGCAACGGCGATTTCCGCCATCCCGCATATGAAATTCAGCTGGAAAACGGCTCCGCTGTCACCGATCTGAGATACAGATCCCACAAAATTTACAGTGGAAAACCCGGATTAGAAGGATTGCCGGCCACATACGCAGAGAGCGATGACGAGGCGGACACACTGGAAATAGAGCTGTACGACGATTTGACAGCGCTTAAGGTCAAGTTGTCCTACACGGTTTTTTCAAATTTCAACGCGGTCACAAGGTCCGTTCACCTGTCAAATGAAGGCAAAGAGAAGCTTAAAATACTCAGGGCCCTGAGCATGAGCGTGGATTTCCCTGACTGCGGCTATGACATGCTGCATCTGCAGGGGTCCTGGGCCCGGGAAAGGCACATGGTACGGCATCCCATCGTCCATGGCAGCCAGTCCATAGAAAGCCGCAGGGGCGCCAGCGGACATCAGAACAATCCCTTTATTGCCCTGCTATCCGGAAATGCCTATGAGAGGACAGGAGAGGCATACGGCTTCAGCCTGGTTTACAGCGGCAGCTTCATAGCCCAGGTGGAAGTGGATCAGTATAATACCGCCAGAGTTTCCATGGGGATAAACCCCTTTGATTTCACCTGGAATCTGGAAGCCGGCAGCGGTTTTCAGACCCCGGAAGTGGTCATGGTGTACTCTGACAAAGGACTGGGCGGAATGTCAAGAGAATACCACAGGCTTTACCGTTCCCGCCTGTGCCGGGGCAAATACCGTGACAGCTCAAGGCCCGTGCTCATAAACAACTGGGAGGCCACCTATTTTGATTTCAACGCCGACAAGATTTTAGAAATTGCCCGGGAAGGTGCCGCACTGGGAATAGAGCTATTTGTGCTGGACGACGGCTGGTTTGGAAAGAGAGATCTTGACAACTGCTCCCTGGGAGACTGGTTTGTGGACAAAAGAAAGCTTCCCGGCGGCCTGGAGGAGCTGGCGGCACGGGTAAATGACCTGGGCCTGAAATTCGGACTGTGGTTTGAGCCCGAAATGGTTTCTCCCGACAGCGACCTGTACAGAGCCCACCCCGACTGGTGCCTCCACGTTCCCGGGAGAAAGCGCACCGAGGCCAGAAACCAGCTTATTCTGGATTTTTCCAGAAAAGATGTCTGCGACGCAATTATAAAGATGCTGTCCGACATACTGTCCTCTGCGCCCATATCTTATGTAAAGTGGGATATGAACCGGAATATGACCGAAATCGGCTCTGCTCTGCTGCCTGCCGGAAATCAGCGGGAAACAGCACACAGGTATATGCTGGGACTGTACCGTGTAATGGATGAAATCACCTCAAGATTCCCGGATATATTGTTTGAAAGCTGTTCCGGCGGCGGAGGGCGTTTTGACCCCGGAATGCTGTATTATATGCCCCAGACCTGGACCAGCGACGATACGGATGCCGTGGAGCGTCTGAAAATCCAGCACGGCACAAGCATTGTATACCCGGCGAGCACCATGGGCGCCCATGTTTCAGCTGTGCCCAACCACCAGGTGGGCAGGATCACACCCATAGAAACCAGGGGCCATGCGGCCATGTGCGGAAATTTCGGATATGAGCTGGACCTGACGAAGCTCAGTGAGGAAGAAAAAGCCGCAATTAAGGGACAGGTGGAAACCTACAAGGATATCAGGCATATCATTCAGTTCGGCGATATGTACAGGCTTCTGAGCCCCTTTGAAGGCAATGAAACGGCATGGATTTTTGTAACGGAAGACAGATCCGAAGCCTATGTGACATTTTTCAGAGTCCTGTCACGGCCCAACGGTCCTTTGACCAGACTGCGCCTGGAAGGTCTCGACGAAAACAGGGATTATTCCATAGCCGGAACAGATACTGTGCTGAGCGGAGATGTGCTCATGAACGCAGGGCTGAATGTTCCCGAGCTCTCCGGCGACTACGGAAGCATTACCTGGAGATTGAAAGCTGTGTAGAACATAAGCCAGAAGCAGCAACGGCAGTTGAACTGAATACGGGTAAGGTACAGCATATATCAATAAGTGGGCGCATTTCAGTATTTGACGGACTGAGCCGTTTCGGATAATTCAAATACACATCAGGCGGATCTATTGATATATGGTGTACCACTGTGCCCCGTATTGCTTTGCAGCCGTTACGGTAAAGACCTGTTACAATTTAAACTTGCTTATTTCATCATTCAGCTCCACCGCCATGATTGATAAATCGCTGGCGGCATTTGATATCATTTCCACCGATGCGAGCTGCTCTTCGCTGGAAGCGGATATCTCTTCGGTTCCGGAGGCGGCTTCCTGGGTCACGGCTGATATATCCTGCATTTGATCCGAAACAGACCTTGACAGCCTGTCTATATTTTCAATCAGGGAAGACGTCTCCTGTGCTTCCTTTGCGATACCTTCCACCGACGTTTTTATATTGTCGAAAGCGGTTTTGATATTTTCAATTGACTTTTCCTGAGCCTCAACAACGATTTTGGCCTTATCCATATCCTGCAGGGTTATATTGCTTTCGTCCATGGTGTCCTTCACTATCTGTGTGATTTCACTTGCTGCGGAAGCCGATTCCTCGGCCAGTTTCCGTATCTCCTCCGAAACCACCGCAAAGCCTTTTCCCGCTTCCCCGGCTCTTGCCGCTTCAATTGCGGCGTTTAATGCCAGGAGATTTGTCTGCCCGGCAATATTATTTATTACGTCAATGAACTTCCCAACATTCTGTATCAACCCGTTCAGCTTGTTGACAGAGCCGCCGACAGTATTTGCTATCTGGGCGTTTTCTCTCATTTTTTCCATGGCATGGTCTACAGCCCCATGTCCTTCTTCAACGGCTTCCAAAGACTTTCTGGCGTTTTGGGCGCTTACGGTGGTGGATTGATTGACCTCATCTATGGTACTCACCACGTCCACCATTACCGAAGTGGTCTGCTGGACTGTCTGCGCCTGGCTGCTGTTTCCGTCTGCTATGGCGTTGATCGAAGATACTATCTGGTTTATTGTCTTTGTATTCTCTTCGGTTGACGCTGTCAGTTCCTCCGAATTGGAAGCAAGATTATCCGATATGCCGATGACCTTGCCGGCTATTTCCCTGAGGGCTTTTCTCATCTCCGCAACAGAACGCGTTATTATTCCCATTTCGTCCCTGTATCCGAGCATTTTCTCATATGACGTATTATAAGCAAGATTTAACCTGGAGGTGTCGTCAATAAGCGCGACTATCTTTTTCAGAGGCCCTGTCACGGACAGAACTATCAGTGCTCCCAGGCCCACTAAAACAATTGACACAAGTATGGTCAACGACAGCAATATCACTTTGACTCTTTTGGCATCAAGCTCATTCTGGGTCTTTATATTTCCCGCCAGGGAGATCTCATGTTCCGTAAGATTTTTTGCATCAGTGTGAAACTGCTCTATTCCATTTTGCTTTGCGGTCACAAATAATTTATAAGCTTCGCCGGACTTGCCTGATTTTATCATATCCATGCTGCTGCTTAAAAAAGTAAACCACGCGTCGGCATCTTTTTGAAGCAGCGCGTAATTTTTATCTTCGTAACCGTCATGTGCGATACTTTCCGCATATGAGGTCATTCCGTTTTTTATTGTTTCCGCCCGGGTGTCAATGTCGTCCAAGACAGACTGCCGGTCAGACGAGCCTTCATCTATTATAAGCTCCAGCAAATCGGCCTCAATTGCCCGCGACTGGTTCCGCATATCTATAAGGGTCGCAACAGGAAGTAAATTTTCATCATACATTTCTATTGAATTTCTGCTTGATATATTATTGTAATAGTACCCTATAAGTCCGACCGCAAGGATACCCGATATCATAAATAATATAAGTATGGCAAGTTTCGTTCTGATTTTAATATTGTTCAGCAATTTCATAGTGGTTATTCCCCCTACTTTTATTTAATTAGTTGCCTGTAAAATGTTAAAGTACTTAATATTCCTGTATTCCGGCAAAATATTTTAATTGTTTTCCCGATCTATCTGTTGTAAAATATTAGAAAACAAGGTTTTGTCACCCACCCGGAAAAACCCTGTTGGCCGTCATGTGGATACTACAGGACCCGCTTGTCCAAAACGCCTCCTTTCCTGCGTCCGGCGCCGATTATGATATTTCATGTATTGTATACTGTACTTTATCAAAGTCAATTACGGTTGAAAGCCCTCGCCTTCCAGGAGAATATTGCTTTTAAGCTGACCTTCAGCCCATAGTAATTAACTTTTGAAATAACTGCCGTTTTTTCCAGCTGCCCTTCTTGATATGTTTAAATCTCTTCACGCCAAAGCTTTCATATCATGACTACATTCCATTGGTATTAAAAATTAAAAAAATACAAATCATAATATTAACTCTATTTTCTTGTATTATATAACGCGTTTTCATTGTTGTAAATAACAAGAAATGCTTTTTATTATTTACAATTACAGCTTGTTAAAATTAAACCAGAGGTGATCAGATGGAAAATCTAAGGAAGCTAAGGGAAAATGCCGGCCTAAGCCAGCAGAAGCTGGCAAATCAACTTGGATTGACACAGCAAAGCATCCACAGTTATGAAAGCGGTATTTACGAGCCCGACATCGCGACTCTCAAACAACTTGCAGCATATTTTGATACTTCGGTTGACTATCTGATCGGAAATACCGATATCCGGCGTAAAATTGAAAAGGTTGACAGGCATGAACTGAACCCTGATGAAGCAGAAATAATAAAAAAATACAGGTCTCTGTCCAAAAAAAGCCGCAAAAGCCTTCAGCTCATATTGGACAGCCTTTTATGAGAAATGAAAGTTGAAATGGTAATGCTTCAAAAATAATACAAATTTAACATGTGTGAAAATAATAGCTGAAAGTCCGCAGACATAATTTACCTCAATGAGAAGCACGAAAAAGGTATTGCGTGCATTAACAGCTGAGCGCATTGCAGATAATTCAAATGCTGCACTAAGACGAAGCTATTGATGTACTGTGTGCCTTGTGCTTCCCGTTGATTGCACTTCAATGCCGGAGGACCCTTAATACATGAATTTTCACATATTGATTCTGTTATTTTGCGGCATCCATTTTTGTGTTATTCCCGCCACTCCTTTTCCCTGCATATATGAGCATACAGCTCGGCGCTGCCTCTGGGTATCCTCTCCTGTGTCTTGAAATCACAGCGGAACAGCCCGAAATTTGCGGTCTCACCCTCCAGCCACTCGAAATTATCCATCAGCGTCCAATGGTAATAACGCTTTACAGGTATGCCCTCGTCGATGGCCCTGGCTATATATGCCAGGTGGTTTAAAATAAATCCCGGCCTTCTGTCGTCATTTCTGTCGCTGATCCCGTTTTCCGTTATATAAATGGGCAGGCGGTACCTTTGATAATATTTTTTGCAGACCTTGTAAATGCCTTCCGGGTATATATCCCAGCCAAGGTCGGTCTTATATTTTCCCATATCGCATATAAATTTGTGGAAATATATCCTCGGGTCCCATGCGAATTCAATGGTATTCCTCGTATAGTAATTTATCCCCAGGAAATCCGCGAAAAGTCCGTTCCTCCGCTTAATTCCCATACCGGGAAGCGGGAACTTCAGTTTTCCTTCGGTGGTTCCCGCCATAAATATTTCATTGAAATAATAGTCTGCGGCCTCGGCAAGTATTTTGCCGGCAAAGGTGAGCCCGTCAAAAATACGTATGTGTATGGCGGTTCCCACCATTGTCTTTCCGCTGAAGCCATTCTTTTCCCTGATGTGGTGGATCATGTCATAGACCGCCATATGGGTTTTGATGAGCTCCGCCTTCACCTTGTTGGCTTCAAACAGATTTTTTATTCCCGGAGGAAAAATTCCGATTTCATATCCAAATAATGTATAGGTATTTGGTTCATTAAATGTGACCCACTCACATACCAGGTCCCCCAGATTTTCCACCACATACCTGACATATTCCTCAAACAATTTTGCATTCCCGGATTTCTGCCAGCCGCCCATGTCCTGGAACCACTGCGGTTCGGAAAAATGATGGAGCGTGACCAGCGGTTTGATATCGTTAAGCAGCAGCAGCTGGATCTCATTTCTGTAATGATTGAGCGCCCTGTTTGAGAATTTCCCGGCTTCAGGCTCGATCCTGCTCCATTCCAGGCTCATGCGGTGTGTCTGGACATTGAGGCTTTTGAGAAGCCTGGTATCCTCTTCCACCCTGTTCCAGTGATCACATGCGGTTATCGTACTGCTGCTGTCCGAAATATGCCCGGCTTCAGACCAGTGATACCATGTGTTCCCAGTATCGCCGCCCTCGATCTGCGCGCTTGCTGTTGCCGTCCCAAGCAGGAAATCCTCGCTCAGCTTAAAAGTAGCCATTAACATCCCCCCCAATAATTATCATATACACCACAGGGGGATTTTGTTCTGCACAAAAATAAAGAAAGCATGGAAATCCATGCTTTCTTTATTTTTGTATGATATTTACAACAGGCATTTACTGCATTGTTGCATTGTCTTATTTTCCTGCTCTTGCTATCTGCAGCAGCAGGCCGGCGGTGCCCACATTGTAGTTGGAGAATGCAAATTTTGCATTCATGCCGCCGTCAATGACCATGGACAGCGGAAGCCGGTGGTCCCCCATTTTGATGTCCCTGAACAGTCCGTTCAGATAATCATGGGTTTTGCACACATAAATTTTTGCCGTATGAACCGCGGCAACAGCTCTTTCAAGAGGCCCATAATTAAAGCCTGTTTCCGAATCCACTATGAATACCAGCTGCACTCCGCTTTTATCATATTCTTCCCGCATCTCATATATTTCGTTTAAAATATGCTCCGTAGGTTCTTTTCCCACATCCAGCACTGCCACTACACTTGCAGGCTGCTGAGAAACTACGGTTTTCAGGGATATATCAGCGCCTTTTCCGTCGGAAAGCAGGATATCTGTGACAGGAAGGCTTTTCAGCCTTTTTTCAAGCTGGTTCTCTCTCAGGGATATAGCAGTTTCCATGGTTTGTCCAGATTTGAGTTCAAAATGGTAAAGCCTTGCCAGGATGGAGCCGTCTATCTGCCTGCCCGACGTTACTATCCTGTAAAAGCCCGAAGGAACATCCAGGCTGAACCTGTCTCCATCCCATTCCACAGTGCTGCAGTCAAGTGTCTTATATATTCCGGCTTCCAATATGCCCACAGTAAAATGCTGCATATACACAAGCTTGTCTCCCGGCTTCTTGATAATCACCAGACGGCCTTCCGGAACATTTTCACCTTTTTCCGTGTCAGGCTTCCCGACGCCGTTCCACTTTCCGCCCTGCAAATACTCGGCTTCCTTTGTAAAGGGATTCAGCCTTGAGGGTATCCCCAGTGTCCGGCAGACAGCCACGAAAAGGGTCTTCCTGGAATTCCGGCTCCCCATTCCAAGCTTCAGCAGACCCGCCGGGCTGCTGACCAGGGTGCCGTAGTCAAGCTCCCCGCAATCCTTTATATTTGCTTCAATGTATTCATATATGGAATGGGGGTCACTTCTGAAAAGAGCCTTCCGTTCCCGGCAGAAAAAGCCGTTGATGAATCCCCTGTATCCGGTAATGAATTCAAGGCCGATTCTGGGGCAGAGAATGTATTTTGTAAAAATATCACTGTCATAGTCGTTTATATATTCAAGAGAATATTTTATGTGTTCATTTGCAACCGGTTCACAAATATCGGTATAATCCTTTTGGGTCAGGGAGTTGAGAAAATCCAGCTTTATGCGGATATCATACCCGTTTGAAAGAAAATTCAGCATTTCCGTATGATTCCCCCGGGATTTCACAAGATATTCCGAAACACTTTCGCCATAGGGTGCAAACCTGTCTGCAAGCTTTTTGGCTGAGGCCGGAGTATAAAAGCTCCCCTCATAATCACTCCGGGCTTTTTCGGCCTGTCGGAACCTTATTTCATGCATTTTCAATACATCCTCCGGAAGAAACGCCGTCACACCGGTATCTTCTTCCGGGGGAAACATATCCAGCTCCTCGATTCCCTCCGGACACACCGAAGCCCGGCTGAAATCCAGCTCTACAAAAGCTTCTTTTCTCACGTCAACCTTCCGGGTCATAAACAGCCCGTCTTTATGAACGTGTATGAGAAGATCCCCAAGCCCTGTGAGAAACCGGGCTTTTCCCTCTTCATCGGTCACTGCCGTGAATATTGGATAGAATTCGGAATAGTTTAAAACCTCAAACCGTATTTCAGCCATTGGAACAGGTTTTGCTCCATCCGTCACCTTCACCGTTAAAAGCGCCGTTTTGGCGTATGTCTCCAGATTGTTCACTGTTTTCAGCAGAGGATTCCCCTCTCCCGGGTTTCCCTCTTTGGGTTCCAATGCCGAAAAGGCCCTGCTGTGGACCAGCATGGCTTTTGACGAAGCTGCGGTAAACCAGCCCCTGTTCAGTACAGGCTCCGGTTCGCAGGCACCTATGAATTTCCATTCCCCGTCTATCCAGACCTCCACCCAGGCATGGTTGTCGTCGCAGTGTGACCACCTGGGCACATAGCACTGCCTTGCAGGTATACCGGCAGCCCGCATGGCGGTCACCGTGAGCACTGACTCCTCCCCGCACCGTCCGTAAGCGTTGCGGATTATGGTCACAGGCGAGGCGGTTCTGTCGTCGGTAAGCCTGTATGTAGCCTTTTCAAGGCACCGGTAGTTTATTTCCACAGCCGCCCCAAGCATTGATTTATCTTTGATTGCCGGATATATTTCATTAAAAATAACGCTCCTGCATTCCTCTATGTTCTCATTATTGATCCTGTAATGCAGCACATAGTCCAGAAAGATGCGTCCGGGAATGCTTTTCCCCCATGGCATTTTATCCCGGACAGACAGAGCATGGCGCACAAACCCGGCAAATATCCCTGCGTCATATGAGGCCGTATCACTGACCGGCATGGAGGCATACAAATATTGTAGGCACAGTCTTTCCTCCGGGGTACACTTCTGAAAGATTTCTTCCAGGTGCAAATTCCCGTTGCCGGTAAATTTCATCATGGCGTCAAATTTGATCTCTATTTCTTCCTTTTCATCTTCTAAAAACATAAAGGCCTCTTTCCAAGAACTTCATAATCCTTTCATTTTATCACTCCACCGAATCGCATATCCTGCCTATGTATGTGCCGTCTATCATATTAAATCTGTCCTCCGGGGGATACAGCATGCCGCCGAAATATATTTTTGAATTATTCTGCGTCGAAACGTCATAGCAGTTCTTAAAGGTTGCCACATGCACCTGTGAACATCCCGTTTTGCCGATCACCTCATTGACATTTTCAAGCCTGACCCCCGCACCCGGAAGTATCTGAATCCTTCCCGCAGCGTATTTTACCATCTCCGCTATTGTGCTCATTCCCATATAAACCGAAGGTTCCTGTCCGCTGGTGAGTATCCTGGTAACACCTATGCCGCAGAGTATATCCATCGCTTCCTTCCAATCTGGTACCACATCTATGGCACGGTGGAATACCAGCTCCCTGTCTCCGCATATATCCTTTATGACCCTGCAGCGTTCCGCATCTACAGTGCCGTCCTCATGCAGAAATCCGAACACAAGCCCGTCGGATCCGTTTTTCAGAAGTATTTCTGCATCTTTTAAAGCGGTTTTGAATTCCGCCTCCGTATAATTGAAGCCGCCCTCTCTGGGGCGTATCATTGTCATTATTTTCATGCCCGTAAGTTCTTTCGCCGTTATCAAAGAGCCCACAGTAGGCGTAAGCCCTCCGTGAAAAAGGTTTGAATTCAGCTCCACCCTGTCTGCGCCCGCTTCCTTTGATTGAATGACATCGTCTACGGAACCGCAGCAAACTTCAATAATTGTTTTTCTCATTTTTTCTGTCTCCTTTTATATAGCATATTTTAAAAATTAGTTGGCTGTCAAACATGGCATTTCTCAAATACTGCCAAGGTCATACATGGCCCTGGCATATATGGCGGCCGCTTTTATCAGGTCGTCAAGATAAATATATTCATCCGCGCGGTGGGCGGTCTCTTCCCTGCCCGGGAACAGCGGTCCGAAAGCAACGCTGTTTCCCATATGGGCCGCATATGTCCCTCCCCCGGTGGATATCAGCTCCGGGGCATTGCCTGTAATACTCCTGTAGGCATTTTTCAGTATTCCGATCATGGGATGGCTTTCCGGCACCAGATGCGGAAGCTTGACCGTCATGCCGCCCCGGTCTGCCGTAAATCCTCTGTCCGAAATTTTTCCGCAGATCCCTTCTATGATATCTTCATACTTGCAGCAGGAAGGAAATCTGAGATTTATGTGAAAATATTTTTCACCGGCGGCACTGTACTGCTGGATACCGGAATTAATGGTAAGCGGGCCCATTCCGGCATCATACGCCTCCACGCCGAAATTCTTTCCCGTATAGTCATTATACAGAAAATGGTCCAGGCAGGATATAAAATCTTCCGCGTTTGAACCTTCAAAGGGAACTCCCGCCAGAAAGTGTGCCAGCTCCAAACCGGCATGTACGCCCTTTTCAGGTTCCATTCCATGGGCGGTCCTCCCGGCTGCTTTCAGGATAATCCTTCCGCTGCCCTCTTCCACGATCACCGCATATACAATATTGTTCTTCTTACAATAATCAGTAAAGGCTTTTTCAAGCCGTACCAGGTTTTCCAACTCCCCGGATATAACGGCTTCTGCCTTTTCCGCAACCATATTTGCAATCCCTCCCGCCCGGAATTCTTCAAGGCGGTACAAGCCTCCGTCGATTTTCCTGTCCCGGGCAGTCAGGACTATGCGGGTGTTTATCTGACCCTTTTCAGCATTTACTATGGGAAAATCCGCATCCGGTGAAAATCCGCACAAGGGCATTTTTTCAACGCTTTTATACCTGGAAATGCACTCGCAGCCGCTCTCTTCGTCAGTACCGAATATGAGCCTGATCCTGTGCTTCAGTTCCGGCTTGCAGTCCTTCAGAATATTCAGCGCATACAGCGCGGCCACCGCCGGTCCCTTGTCATCCAGCACGCCTCTTCCTATGAGCTTCCCATCCTCCACAATGAGCCTGTACGGAGGATATGACCATTCACCTTCCGCCGGCACCACATCAAGATGGCACAGCACGGCAATATAATCCTCCGCGTCCTCCGGACCGTACTCAGCATACCCTGCATATCCGTCCAGATTTGCAATTCTAAATCCGTCTCTCCTGCATTTACCCAGGATATCCGTCAACGCTCTGCCTATTTCCTCACCCATGGGTTTTCCGGCGCCCGAGGTCTTTGGGTCCTTTACGCTTTTTATACTTATAAGGTCGGTTAAGTCTCTTATAATCGAATCTGCGTATTCATAAGCTTTTCTTTCAAAATCCATCGCCGCAATCCTATTCTTCCTTAAAATCAGTGGTAACACTTCAAGCTTTTCAGCTGAATCTGCAATAATTAATTTCTAAAATTGCATTTATGATATTGACTTTCCCCACCTAAAGTGTTAATTTTAATTAATAAGAAACTCAATTTAGTAATTCGTTTATAGTTTTTAATTTTAATGTAATAAATTATAAAAATCAAGTAAAATTTTATATCATTTCTTTTATACAACGTCGTATAATATTAATCCTAACTGATTTTTAAGCTGAAATACTAATGTCAGTTTATCAATATTTTCTACAATAATAAAGTCAGGATAATAAATAGCTTGCCGTACATGCGCAACTATTTATATATAGATTGTAATTAAATTATATTATGAGGTGATGAAAAATGAAAAGAAGAATACTTTCCTTCCTGTCCGTATTGCTTGTTATCGCTTTGTTTGCCGGCTGTTCCTTCAGCGGCAACAGCGAACAATCAAACGGAACCGCTTCCGGTAATTCCGCAGCGCCAAATGCCGGAGGATCAGCTACAAGTTCCGCAGTAACCATGTATGTACCAAGTGAGATACTCAGTCTCAACCAGTCGGCAGCATCTGACGACATCTCTTTTAATGTACTCACCAATTCCTTTGAGGGCTTATACCGCCTGGACAAGGACAATCAGCCCCAGCTGGCCCTTGCCAAAGACTGCCAGATATCAGAGGATAAGCTTACATACACCTTTACCCTGAAAGACGGTATTAAATGGAGCAACGGAGACCCCATAACCTCCAAGGATTTCAAATTCGCATGGCTGAAGCAGATGACCGCAGACGCCACAAACGGCTATGCTTTCATTATGACAGATTACATTGTAAATGGCGCAGAATACAGCCAGAACAAGGCAAAAGCTGAAGACGTGGGAATCGAGACTCCCGATGACAAGACCCTCATCGTTAAGCTCAAGGCTCCTACTCCATATTTCCTGAGACTGACGGCTTTTGTACTCTTTTACCCCTTAAATGAAAAATTTGTAACCGAGCAGGGCAGCAATTACGGTGTATCCGTAGAAAACATGCCATTTTCCGGCCCGTTTATAATTTCCCAGTTCGACACGGCAACAGGAGCCACCTTCAAAAAGAACCCCGATTACTGGGATGCTGCAAATGTCAAGCTCGACACCTTCAGTATAAAGGTAATAAAAGACCAGGGCACCGCACTGAACCTGTATAAATCCGGCGAATTGACAAGAGTAAATCTCACTTCCGCCGATGTTGCGGCAAACAAAGACAATTCCGAGTTCTCCAGCGAGAATTCCTTCCGTACGGTTTATCTTCAGTTCAACACCACCGCCGACGGGACAAAGAATCAGAATATCCGCAAGGCCTTAGACCTTGCTATTGACAGAAAAGCCCTTACCGACACCATATTAAGCAACGGTTCCGTTGCGGCAACAGGCCTCATCCCAACTATGATGAACGGCTTGAACGGTAAAAGCTTCCGCGAGATGGAAGGCGACGTGACCACATTTGACGCCGGCAAGGCAAAGGAATACTGGGACAAGGGAGTTTCTGAGCTGGGTGCGGCTCCAAAAATCTCACTCCTGCTGGAAGACACCTCCGAAGCAAAGGACGTGGCTACCTTCCTGCAGAGCGAATTCAAAAAGAACCTGGGAGCCGAAATCACTATAGACTCTAAGACCAAGAAGGCCAGAAATGCTCTGATGGATGGCGATCAGTACCAGATGGCGATAACCGGCTGGGGAGCAGACTATGATGACGCCATGACCTATCTGGATCTGTGGACGGGACACACTCCTTACAGAGGCAACTACAACAGCCCTGACTATGACAAGCTCATAAGCAGCGCCAAGACCGAAACCGACGATACAAAGCGCGCGGATCTGCTTCTCTCCGCAGAAAAGAAGCTCCTGTCAGAGGACAATATTTTAACTCCTCTGTACTTTAACGGCTACGCATACCTCACCAAGCCGAATGTTGCCGATATAATAACCCATCCCTACGGCGCATCCCTGGATATGAAATATGCGTATGTAAAATAATTACCTAATTATATATATAAATTTGTTTATATAATCAAATTTATATAATTAAGAAGAAAACAATCACATCAAATAGATGTAAGGGATTATGACCCGGGGCTGTGGCTGCAACTGCAAAAGCGGCAGCCCCGGTTGTAGTCCGGCAAAATATTAACCTTGTGGGGAGGGAAGTTTATAGTGGGCAAATACATATTAAAAAGGGTTGTGTATCTCTTTGTCACTCTGGCCATCATCACAACGGCGACTTTTTTTCTTATGCGGCAGCTTCCGGGAACTCCTTTTGACGATGAGAAAATGCGCTTGCTGTCTTCCGAGCAAAGGCAGGAAATCTTTACAAAGTATGGGATGGATCAGCCTCTCCTGGTTCAGTACGGGAAATACATGCTCAATATTGCAAAGGGAGATCTGGGCATGTCCTTTGTGTATACAGGGCAATCGGTCAGAAGCATTATCCTCCACAGGATGGAACCGTCGGCAATAGTCGGGCTCCAGGCCGTTCTCATAGGCCTGGCCATAGGTTTGTTCCTGGGGATAATTGCAGCTTACAGGCACAACTCGGGCATTGATTATGTCACGATGATAATCGCCGTGCTGGGGGTATCCGTGCCAAACTTTGTAGTAGCCGCGCTGCTGCAATACTTTTTCGGGATCAAATGGGGAATATTACCCGTGGCCTTCTGGAACAGCTACAAGCATTCCATACTGCCATCGCTGGCTTTATCCTTCGGTGTTACCGCCATAATTGCAAGGTTCATGCGCACAGAAATGCTGGATGTGCTGAACCAGGATTATATGATTACGGCAAAGGCAAAGGGGCTGAGTCCTTTGAGGATACTCATGAAGCACGCCCTGCGCAATTCCATCATTCCCGTGGTAACCATGCTGGGACCCATTGTCGTAAACCTGATGACAGGTTCCCTTGCAATAGAAAACATCTACAGCATTCCCGGAATAGGAAGTCTGTTTGTAGATTCAATAAAGTCGAACGATTATTCGACCATTTTAGGTATAACAATATTCTACAGTGCTTTTTATATTTTTGTAGTTTTGATTATAGACATTTTATACAGCTTTATCGATCCGAGAATCAGATTGGCGCCTGTAAAGGAGTGATGCTATTTGGAAAAAAATATTGATATAACCGACGACCTTTTTGTTCCTGTAAAAATGCGGCAAAGCGATATGGAGAAAATATCAAGGCCAAATCTTACCGCATTTCAGGACGGTTGGCTCAGGTTGAAGCAAAACAAGGCCGCTGTGGCCAGTATTGTCATTTTATCGGTGCTGGTGCTGCTGGCCATATTGGGTCCCCACATGACCAAATATACCTTTGACGCCACAGACTACAGCGTTTCCTTTCACAAGCCCAGTGCGGACCACTGGTTCGGCACCGATAAATTCGGCCGGGATCTCTGGGCACGTGTATGGCAGGGAACCAGGATTTCTCTGCTCATAGCTGTTCTGGCAACGCTTCTGGACCTGGTGGTGGGAGTTGGCTACGGAGCCATTTCAGCTCTCGCAGGCGGAAAGGTGGATGCCGTGATGCAGCGTATCATAGAAATCCTTATAGGGATACCCAGCCTTATCATAGTAATACTTCTTATGATGGTAATGCCCGCGGGTATTCTGACCATAATGCTGGCAATGTCAATAACGGGCTGGGTCAATATGGCCAGGCTTGTCCGCGCTCAGATACTCAAGCTCAAGGAGCAGGAATTCGTTCTGGCAGCGCAGGTTCTGGGAACCTCAAAAGGGAAGATCATATTGAAACATCTCATTCCCAATACCATAGGCGTTATTGTCATAAATACCATGTTCACCATTCCTACCGCTATTTTTACGGAAGCATTTTTGAGCTTTATAGGAATAGGCCTGCAGGAACCCCAGGCTTCACTGGGAGTTTTGATCAACGGTGGTTTTCAGGTTATTCACAACTTTTTATTCCCTTTGATTTTTCCCGCTCTGGTCATTGTTTTAATAATGATATGCTTCAGTATTTTAGGAGACGGGCTGCGGGACGCCCTCGATCCCAGAATGAGGATCTGACAAAAAACAGTGTCTGCCTGTTCGCGGCATAGCTGCGGCACGTGGAAATCAAGGTAAAAAGGTAACGAGGTAAATACGATGAACAAATTAATGGAAGTTTGTGATCTTGAAATAGATATATACACACACAGCGGAACCGTCCGGGCCGTCAGAGGTGTTTCCTTTGCCCTCAGCCCGGGAGAGACGCTGGCAATAGTGGGCGAATCCGGCTGTGGAAAATCAATGACCGTCAAGGGCATAATGCAGCTGCTCCCCCAGAACGGCAAAATATCAAACGGAACTGTCAAGCTGGAAAACAAGTGCATTTCAACGCTTTCCAACAGGGAGATGAAAAAAATACGCGGTTCGGATATCTCCATGATATTCCAGGACCCCATGACGTCCCTCAATCCCACAATGACCATAGGAAACCAGATCATTGAGGTTCTCCGGGAACATACCCGTATGTCAAAGCAGGAGATGAGAAAAAGGACCCTTGAGCTTCTGGACCTGGTGGGAATATCAAACCCCGACAAGAGAATGGAGCAATACCCCCATCAGCTGTCAGGCGGCATGAGACAGAGAATTGTCATCGCAATCGCCCTCGCCTGCAATCCAAGGGTACTTATTGCAGACGAGCCCACCACGGCACTGGACGTAACTATCCAGGCCCAGATACTGGACCTCATGAGGAGCTTTCAAACCAAAATAGATACTTCTATTATAATAATAACGCACAATCTGGGAGTTGTTGCAAACATTGCCGACAAAGTGGCCGTAATGTACGGCGGTAAAATCATGGAGACCGGCTATGCGGACGATATATTCTATGATCCGAGGCATCCGTATACGCAGGGCCTCATGGCTTCTATACCCAATGTCAGCGGCAATGACACCGAACTCACCACCATTCCGGGAACACCTCCGGATCTGATAAATCCTCCGGCGGGATGCCCCTTTGCGGCAAGATGCAAACATACCATGGAGGTATGCCTGCGGGCTATGCCGGAACACAAGCCGGTTACGGAATCCCCCCGTACCGCCTGCTGGCTTGAAGATCCCAGGGCCAGGGGCGACAAAAACAAGGGTAACAGGAGTGATTTAGCATGAGCAATGCATTGCTTGAAGTCAGAAATTTGAAAAAGTATTTTTACGCCGGGAAGGATCAGGCCCTGAAGGCGGTAGACAATGTGTCCTTTGACATATACAAAGGTGAGACCCTGGGTCTTGTGGGGGAGTCCGGCTGCGGAAAATCCACCCTGGGCAGGACCCTGATCAATCTCTACAAACCTACGGAAGGCAGCGTCCTTTTTGACGGCACAGATGTCCACGGCAAAGCCGGCCGCACCCTTACCAGGCGCATCCAGATGATATTTCAGGACCCTTACGCCTCCCTGAATCAGAGAATGAAGGTAATGGATATAATCGCAGAGGGCATGGACGCCCACAATCTGTCCCAGGGCAGGCAGGACAGAGAGCAGAAGGTCATCTCCCTTTT
>JAEWSZ010000239.1 GCA_023397905.1 Bacillota bacterium
GCTGTGAGGGCGCTGTATACAATAACGTTTACTGTTCCTATTCCCACGGAAGCCTTCTCCCCAAAAATCCCGGGCTGGCCGACCACCTGCTTTCCCTGGCGCTCAAGCAGAAATATGATGATTTTCAAGGCCTGGGGCAATTGGAGGATGACTTTGAAACCGCCGCAAGGACTTCCATGCTTCAAAGAATTTTGAAAAAATAGTTGACGGGATTTAAGTTAACATGTTAATATATTTCATAATATAATATTTGTAAACTCAACAAAGAATTTATAAATAAATGTGATGAATGGGAAAAGTAGGTTGTATGAGTCCTCACAGAGAGCGGTGAAATGGTGGAAGCACCGCAGGATAATGTAATTGAAGTTCTCCCATGAACAGTATGGTTGAACCGTGAATGTAGGCCATACCGGGTCTTTCCCGTTAAAGAAGGAGTGTATCGGAACTTGCATTTTTTCACCGCTTAATGCTGGCACATATGAAATCGCTTCAGGTGATGAATAAGTTTTCCCGTACATGAAATGAGATGGTTTTAATGCCAATTTGGGTGGTACCGCGTGGATTATAAGTCCTCGTCCCTTGTTTATCTTGGGATGAGGGCTTTTTTGACGTACGCAGGATTTTTGAGGGCAGAATAACCTAACCGGTGCTTATTTAATTTTATATAAAATTTTATATTAATACTTTTAACGAGGAGGGTTTTTTATGATTATTGTAATGAAGCAGGGAGCAACACAACAGGATATCCAGAATGTTGAAAACAGGTTGCTGGAATTGGGATTTAAAACACATCCCATTCATGGAGATATTAAAACCGTTATAGGCGCCATAGGCGATAAGCGGCTTCTGAACATTCACGCCGTTGCCCAGATGTCCGGCGTAGAAACGCTGGTGCCCATAATGAAACCGTATAAGCTGGCCAGCAATGAGCTCCAGCAGACACCTACGGTCATTGAAGTGGGAGATGTAAAAATAGGCGGCGAGGAAATAGTGGTAATGGCAGGCCCTTGCGCTATTGAAAATGAAAATGATTTCGTGGAAACTGCCAGAAGCGTCAAAAAGAGCGGCGCCAAAATCCTCAGGGGCGGCGCTTTCAAGCCCAGAAGTTCCCCCTATTCCTTTCAGGGCCTTGAGGAGGACGGCCTCAAAATAATGGTTGCAGGCCGTGAAGCAACCGGTTTGAAGCTGGTCACAGAAGTTGTGGACACCAGAGATGTGGAGCTGGTCAACAGGTATACGGATATTTTTCAGATCGGTGCCAGAAACATGCAGAATTTCCGGCTTTTAAGCGAAGTCGGAATGACCAGCAAGCCCGTGCTGCTTAAAAGAGGTCTGTCCGCCACCATTGAGGAATGGCTGATGGCCGCAGAATACATCATTGCCGAAGGCAATCACAATGTTATCCTCTGCGAAAGGGGTATCCGCACCTTTGAGACCGTGACCAGAAATACCCTTGACTTAAGCGCCATTCCGGCCATAAAGGAAGTATCCCACCTGCCCGTCGTGGTAGATCCCAGCCATGCCACAGGTAACTGGAAATTCGTGCCCGCCCTGGCCAAGGGAGCCGTTGCCACCGGCGCCGACGGCCTGATAATTGAAGTTCATCCAAATCCGCCCTGTGCGCTCTGTGACGGGCCTCAATCCTTAAGGCCGGACAAATTTGCTGCTCTTATGGACGAACTGAGGCTGGTGGCCCAGGCGGTGCAGAGAAAGATCTGAATCCAGGATTGAGGAGCCGGAAATCCGGATTCAGAATGAAAGGCAAAAGAAAGGAATACAGGCAATATTAAAGGGGCGTTGCCTCGCAACAGCCCCTGCTCTATTTCCCGAATTCTGATTTTCTGATTCTGAATCATGATTTCTGACTAATGATTACCGGCTACTTATTTCTGTCTCACCTGCCGGCTCCAGTGAAAACTCATTGGCGCCTTTATATACGACCTTGAGATATTTCAAATCTCCATAGGCAGCTCTGTCCGAATCATTCAGCATTACATAAACCAGCGTGTTATCATGGATTTTTATATTTATCCTGTCGAAAATATCCTTTTGCAATATCTCAAGTATGGGATTTATATTCTGAGCAGCGGACTGAGCGGATTTCGGTTCAACCACCACAGGCATTTTGGAACTGTTCGGGTTCAAAATCTTCACATGTAATATGCCCGGGTCCAGTAAATTTTCCGTAGGATAGAGCAAATCGCTTTCATAAAGGAATGAATTCATGATGTTGGCCCCCCATGTATAAATCACACTAATTTTTTTCAGATACGCCCCGCGTATTTACACTCTCATATGATATTCCGGGTATTCCCGCCAGTACGGCTCCGTTTTGCAAACCTATGCGGACGTAAACCATTTCCGCCGATAATATAAAATTATCACGAATTTAAATTTTCGTAAAGCTTTTTATACATATCGTTATATTTCTCAATCCTGTCGATGTAGTTTCTTGTTTCTTCAAAAGGTATTTTATCAAGGGTTTTGCCGTCACTGCTGACACTTTCGTCCTGCAGCCATTTGGAAACATTTCCGCTTCCGGCATTGTAAGCCGCCAGGGCCAGCTCGGTGTCCTGGTTATACTGCTTCAGCAGCCGGGCAATATACCAGCAGCCTATGCGTATGTTTGTTTCAGGCTCCAGCAGCATTTCACTGTTAAAATCTGCAATTTCCATTTTCTCCGCAGCCCATTCCCCCGTACTGTCCATTATCTGCATCAGGCCCTTGGCATTCCTTGGTGAGACCGCATTGGGGTCAAAGCTGCTCTCTGCCTTGATAACCGAGTACACCAGGCTCTTATCCAGAGAATATTCATAAGCATATTTTTCAACGTATTCCGCATAACCAAGCGGGTACAAACGTTTTAGCATATACTGCCCCGAGTATATTGAAAGCAGTACCAATAATATTAAAACAGAAAATAAAAGCAATAATTTATATTTTCCGGAAGCTTTCTTTTTTCTTTTCAATTATCCTCCGTGTGCCCCTATGTGTAAATGTCAACTGTGTTGACCTCATGATTTGATTCACCTTCCGTGAATACACCGGGCTGATTTCATTTTTGATTCTTCAATACTTTTCCGGGTATTTGCCGGGTTAACACTCTGACAGCTTGTTCAGCCGGGCTTTTACTTCCTCCCTCAGTTGGGAAAAACCGCCGTCATTATTTATTACGGTATCGGCTATACTGAGGTAGTCCTCGTCGGGAATCTGGGAATTAATACGCGCAACCGCTTCCTCCATCGTCATTCCGTTCCTCTCCATCACCCGCTCGATCCGCAGCTCCTGTGGAGCATATACGGTCCACACCCTGTCGCACAAATCAAGGAACCCGGTTTTTATGGGTATGGGCGCATCTATAACGATGATCCCTGTCTTTTTCAACAATTGTTCCCTGACTCTATCTTCTATTCTCTGTGCCACATATTTATGCACGATGCCGTTTATTATCCCGAGTCTTTCCTTATTGTTGAAAACAACTTCTGCCAGCTTTTTGCGCTTCAGCTGCCCCCATTCGTCAAGTATATCCACTCCAAATGCTTCTGTCAACTCCAGCAGGGCCTTCTCACCGGGCATTACCACTTCCCTGCTGATGACATCGGCGTCTATGATAAACGCTCCGAATTCTTTTAGGATACTGCTCACCGTACTCTTACCGCTTCCGATACCGCCGGTGACCCCCAGCACGATAGAATCTCTATTTTGTTTCATACCAGCTTTCCCCACTCTTTACTTCTACGGTCATGGGAACTTTTAAGGAGACCGCATTTTCCATGCAGTCCTTCAGGAGCTTTGAGACCTCTTCCAGCTCTGTTCTCTCGGTTTCCACAATGAGTTCGTCATGTACCTGCAATATCAATCTGGATTTTAAATTTCTCTTTTTAAGCTCGTTATAAACCTTTACCATGGAGATTTTAATAATGTCCGCCGCGCTTCCCTGTATTGGAGTATTCATGGCCACTCTCTCCCCGAAGGAGCGCATGTTGAAATTGCTGGATTTCAATTCCGGCAGATACCGTCTGCGGTTGTAAAGCGTGGTGACAAAGCCCAGCTCCTTGCCCTTTGCAACCGTATCCCCCATGTATTCCCTTACCTTTGAATATTTGGCCAGATAACCGTCGATATACCTTTTGGCCTCTTTCCTTGTAACGCCTATGTCCTTTGAAAGGCTGAAATCCCCTATGCCGTAAACGATTCCAAAATTAACGGCCTTGGCTCTTGACCTCATCAGCGGAGTGACCTCCTCCACAGGTATCCCGAATACTTGAGAGGCTGTGGTAGTGTGTATATCCTCATTGTTGCTGAAGGCCGAAATCATGTTTTCATCCCCTGTAATATGGGCAAGCACTCTCAGTTCTATCTGGGAGTAGTCGGCGTCAAGCAGCACATAATTCTCGTCCGTGGGAATAAAAACCTTCCTTATCTTTCTGCCCATCTCCAGCTTGATAGGTATGTTCTGGAGGTTGGGTTCGGTGCTGCTGATCCTGCCTGTGGCGGTTACGGTCTGGTTGAAGCTGGAATGTATTTTATTGGTTTCCCGGTCCAATACGGCCAGCAGCCCATCCGCATAGGTGGATTTCAATTTCATCAGCTGCCTGTATTCCAGTATTCTCTCCACGATCTGATGCTGGTGGGATAGCTGTTCCAACACTTCGGCGTCGGTGGAATAACCTGTTTTGGTTTTCTTTAGGGCGGGCAGGCCCAGCTTTTCAAACAATATGGTCCCCAACTGCTTCGGAGAATTAATATTAAAATCCTCTCCGGCCAGCATGTAAATTTCATTTTCCAGGATGACCAGCCGCGAATCCATCTCTTTTGAATAGGCCTTCAAGCCTTCTATATCCACTTTAAACCCCCACAGCTCCATGTCTGCCAGCACTTCCACCAGAGGCAGCTCTATATCGTAAAAAAGCTGGTGCTGCCCGTTTCCTTCAATGATGGGAATATACTTTTCCACCAGCTCGTAAATAGCTGCCACACATGCCGCGCAGATCGACGAAGCATCAAGGTCAAGGCTCTGTTCCAGCTTTTTGCCATGCTTGTCATATAATATTTCAGAAGGTATTATACTTTTGTTCAGGTTTTCCTGGGCCAGCTCGGCTATGGTATAGCTGCTCCTGGTAGGCTCCAGGATATAGGCGCCTATCATTGTGTCAAAAGCTATTCCCTCCGTCTGGATGCCCATGGTTTTCAAATGCTTTAAGAACTTTTTAAGATCATGCCCGTATTTTTTTATTTCCTTTGATTCCAGAACTTCCTTTAAGGCATTCAGAGCCACATCACCTGTAAATTCAGGGGTAAATGTGAGAACTGCCGGCGCATACCCTGTCTCGCAGGCATATATGCAGAGGTCGTCCGGATGATTGTCGGCAGGGTCGGTATGGTAGTACACCGCCAGCTTTTTGCTGCTTTTTACAGCGTTAATGTAAGATTTGAGTTCGCCTAAGGTATCCACGTCAACATGCTCAGTCTTTAATTCCAGAGTTGCCTCAATCATTGGGATATCGCTTAAACCGAACTTTTCGATCAACGACTTGAACTCCAGCTTTTTGAAAATGCTGTAAAGCCCTTCCTTGTCAAAATCCACCCGTATATACTGGTCCAGATTTTCAATACAGGGCATTCTTCTCTCTATGGTGGCAAGCTGCTTGCTCAAAAATGCCAGTTCCCTGTTGGCTTCAAGCTTTTCGCGCACCCCTTTTTTCTCCACCCTGTCAAGATTGTCATACAGTTCCTCAAGGCTGTTGAACTTCTGAATGAGATCAAGGGCTGTCTTTTCACCGATTCCGGGTACTCCGGGGATATTGTCGGAGGCATCTCCCATCAGGCCCTTCACGTCAATAAGCTTTTGAGGTATCACCCCATACTTTTCCAGGACCCTGTCATAGTCATATTCTTCGGTCTCGGTTTTATTTCCCCTGGTGACGGGAAGCTTTATTCTTGTGGTGGCAGAGGCCAATTGCAGGGAATCCCTGTCTCCTGTCAGCAGGACTGCCTCCATTCCCTTTT
>JAEWSZ010000020.1 GCA_023397905.1 Bacillota bacterium
GTATTTTAACTTCAACTGCGCCCAGCTGTTCCATTACGGACTTTACCTCCTGAGCCTTGTGTTTTGCTGTTTTTACGTATACCACAATACCGCTGTCCTCATTCAGATCGCTTATACTTTCAACAAACGCTTCCAGCTGGCCCGGATCATCCTGATCGGTTTTGATGACCGCACTTTCCCGGTTGTCCTTTACATCAGACTTCATGCTCTGGAATTTCTGTTCGTCAAAACTGCTGATGACCATGTCTCTTCTCTGGACTCCGCTGTTTTTGAGAGAATCGACCAGTCCTCCAACCTGACCCGGTTCAAGGAATCTGCCAATTATATGAATAACAATCCCTCCTCGTGCTCCGCCCGTTTTTACCGTGGACTTATTTTCATACAAATTTTTAAAGCCCGCAGACTAAAGTCTCCAGAGTAGTATATCCACAAATATATTTTTCAATTCGTTTTAAAAATATAAATATCCAGGGAAAGCCGCAGAAAGACCTATTCGCGGTATTAAAACACTTACCGCAGAAAACTTACGAGCAGCATTATATTAAACACGGTGACCACTATTCCGATGGCCCATAGAGCTATTCTGTCCAGCAGGGAGTTTTTGTATTGTCCCATCACCTTTCCCGACGAAGTCAGATATATCTGCAAAAAGATTGTTATGGGCAGCTGTATGCTCAAAAACATCTGCGAATAGATCAGCCCTTTAAAAGGATCTGAAATTATAAAGATTATGATAGTTGCAAAGCCCAGTATTCCGCCCACACCCAGTTTTGTGTGCATATCCTTTATATCATAGGGTTCCTTGAACATGCCCGCAATTATGGTTCCGCCCGCCATACCCGCAGTGGTGGTGGAGGCCAGCCCTGCCATCAGCAGCGCCACTCCGAATACCACAGCCGCGCTTTTCCCCAACAATGGCTCCAGAAGCTGCTGGGCCTGTCCCAGTTCATCCACATGAATCTGTTTTGTGAAAAATGTGGCCGCCGCCAGAATGATCATTGCGCTGTTTATGGCCCAACCGATGATCATTGAGATCATTGTATCGCCAAATTCATATTTCAGCTGTTTTTTGATAACTTCGTGATCTTCGTTGTTCCACTCACGGCTTTGAATGATTTCGGAATGCAAAAACAGGTTATGAGGCATTACCACGGCGCCGAGGACCGCCATAACAATGGGCATTGAGCCATGTGGCATGCTGGGAGTCACAAAGCTTTGGGCAGTCTGGCCCCAATCCGTATGGACTATGCTCAGCTCGTATATGAACGAAATCCCGATAATGGATACAAAGCCTATTATCCACCTTTCCAGATGCTTATATGAATTTGAAAAAAGCATCCACATCACAAAAACCAGAACTATCACCGCCCCAAGCCTCAGCGGGATTTTAAACAGAAGCTGCAGCGCTATGGCCCCTCCGAGTATTTCGGCCAGAGCCGTGGATACCGAAGCCAGCACCGCCGTTGACAGAAGCGTTTTGGAAACCGCCGGTCTTATATGCTTTGATGCGGCTTCCGCAAGGCAATCACCGGTTACTATCCCCAGGTGTGCAACATTGTGCTGCAGTATTATCAGCATGATGGTGGACAGCGTGACCATCCACAAAAGCTTGTAGCCATAGCTGGAGCCCGCCGCAAGGTTGGAAGCCCAATTCCCGGGGTCTATGAAACCCACCGTAACAAGAAGCCCCGGGCCTATATATTTTACGAAATCCTTTGCCTGCTTTATGGGGTTATGCAATTCTATGTTCAATTTATTCTTTAACTGCTCCATCTGCTCCCACCATCCCCGTATAAATAATTAATAAGTCAATTACTATGGGCTGAAAGCCCATAGTTTGGGTTTGAGGCTGAAGCCTCCTGAAGTATAAAAAATCATACAAACCCAAACTGCGTTGAAAGCCGGCTTAAAAGCAATATCCGCTTGTAAGGCGAAGGCTCTCGGCCGTAATTGACCTTGGTAATATTCTATCAAATCAATTTGATATATACCACTAAACTTGTATTTATAAACACAGGGCGACAGGCGCGGCAGAATGCCGGGCTGCCACTCTAAAAATGAAATCTCCTGACGAGCTCATTTTTAAAGGACTTATTGGAAAACAGGAGCATGCCGGCTATGGTCAGCAGGGAATACAGTGCGGAAACAGCGCTGGCCCATAATTTGTCCGATATGCCGGTTATATACAGCAGAACCGGCAAAAAGCCTAAAAAAATCATGGCGATTACATAACCTATATATTCGCTCCATAACATTCTCTTTTTCAGTATAATCACAGTTATCAGAATAGTCCCCGCAATAAATAAAAAAGGTACGGCTATATTCACCGACCACCTGTAATAGCCTGAAAGCAGGTCGATAATAAATAGCAGGCAGGATATCCCCATAACCTGGAAAAGGATCTTGGCCCCGGCATGTGTTTTTGAAAGTATTGTATTAATCACCAGGAGCAGCAGGTACAAAACCGGGCAGACCACAAACAGGAACCATGGATTTTCAATCCCTGTAAACAGATTTATAAGCATGCAGGTGCTGATCACTATTATTGCCGCAAACAGGAATACCCTTTTAAAAAGGCTGAGGCGTATAACATTTGTTGCGGCCCTGTAATCAGGGTACCAGCTGTTTTCCGAATCCGCCCCATCTTCTCCCGCGGCCCTGTGGCACAGCGGACACTTAATCAAACCTTCGTCAAGGAAAACTCCGCATTGCTTGCATTTATTCATAAATCCACACCCCAATCATTCGAATACACTTTTATATCAAGCCCTTCCCGTTGGGCCAGAAAGCTGAAAAAACTTCTGATCACTTCCGCCTCAAGTATGGTTCTTGAAAAGGTGACCGTAAGATCATCCCTGACCGAACACACACCGCAGTTGATGGGACTTTTGCCTGTTGGATAAATGATCATCTCCATATGGGCCACATATTTGCCCATGGAAGCAGGAAGCTTGGTATTTCCGATATTTGAGAGTGTAATAGTCTTTGTGTCCTCTCCGAAATTTTCAAATCCATAGCGCATTGCCATATTCTTGATAAATACCGGAATAAACCTGGCTACCAGCATTTTTTCCAGCTTGATGTTCCCGGCTATTATACCGTACAGATTTTCTTTTCTGGTCTTTTCCCGCAATTGGGCCGAGACCTCTTCCAGAACCGCCTCAAATGTCAAACTTTCAGAGGCGTGTATACCCACATTGACTATTGTAAAAAAATTGCGGAGCGTCCTGGAAGGGAATATTTTCCGCAGGTTGACAGGAATTGTAACTCTTACGGGTTTATCATAAATCCCGTATTTCATGGTTTCGGTATAAATGGAATATATCAGCACCGCAGTCAGATACTCCGTTATGGTGGCGCCGTTGCTTTTTGCAACGGCATTGAGCTGCGCCGCGCTCATCACCCCGTGAATTACATTATTTCCAAAGGGGGCCAGCGGAGTGCCTTCAATATGAAAGGCTTTTGTTTCCTCAAATATCCCCGAACGGACAGCCTGATAATATTTTTCAAAGCTGTCCTCCATTTCATATTTATTGGGCAATTCATCGGGATGCAGGATCAAACCCTCATCTTCCATATCCTTGCCTGTAATGCATAAATAACGGTATACCAGTGTCTTCAGAAATTCCACCGCGCCCAGGCCGTCGGTCAGGCAATGGAATACCTCCACTGAAATACGGCGGTTAAAATAAAGGACCCTGAGCAGATACCGGCCGTTATCATCGGCCTTTAAGGGATAGCATGGATATTGCTCCTCTTCTCTGACCAGCAGCTTTTCACTGTTTTCCCCAAGGAAATCCCAGAAGATGCCTTTTTCCAGTTTTACCGCCAATGTGGGAAACCTTTTTAAAACGCTGTCCAGCGCGATCTGCAGTGCGTCCTTTTGAACAGGTTCCGTAAGAATCATTGAAACTCTGAAAATAGATGTGTTTGATTCTGTGGATACAGACCTGAATATCTTTCCTGCATTATCTATTTTAAACCACCTATTCATTTTTTTCTCCAGTATTATCTTTCTGTAAAATAATTTTCTTAATATTATTTTATTATACTGACATAAGAAGTGTTCTGTCTGAATTTCCCTCCGGAGGAGTTTGAATTCTGTCAGCGTCCTGCCCCTCATTCCCTCTATTCACACCGGTTCCGCACTTTTAATTCCGGATATTTGTAATATCAATAAGTGTGCTGTATAATATAGGAAATTGAAATAAACATGTCGGCGGAGAAATAGCCCATGCTGCGGCAAAGAGGATGGAATATGATTGAAAAAGTGGCGTATAACCTGGGCAGAAATGATGAAGAGCCCAATATAAATCTGGCAGTTTTATTATGCCGTACAAAGGATACCGACGGAATCGGTGAAATAGTCAAGGGGCTGAGGAATAAAAAGAAGGAAGTGGCCAATGATTGTATAAAAGTCCTTTATGAGATTGGGGAAAGGTCTCCGGAATTAATAGCAGAGTACGTTTCAGATTTTATCCGACTGTTGGAATCACAAAACAACCGGCTTGTATGGGGCGGTATGACAGCATTATCAAAAATAGCCTTTTTAAAACCCCAGGAAATCTGCAACAATATCGGTATTGTTATAAAAGCTTATGAAACCGGAAGCGTCATAACGGTGGACAATGCCATAAGCGTATTTGCGGGATTATGCAAAGCCGGTGAAAAATACGAAAAGACAGTTTTTAAATATATTCTCACACACCTTGAAACCTGCAGGCCAAGAGAAGTCGGACAGCATTCCGAAAGGGCCTTTGTATGTGTAAACAGCCATAACTCCAAAGAATTTATGGCTGTGCTCCTGAAAAGAAAAGACTCACTTACGGCTGCCCAGCAGGCAAGGGTAATGAAATTGATCAGGAAAATAGAATCAGGCCAATATTGAAGCCGCCGCTCTTCACGGAGTACCCTTACCGTCGGTCGGAACTGCCGGCTTTGTCGTATTCCGTGCCTATAACCAGGTTTTTGTCCAGAAGTATGCTTGCTACCAGTCCATCTTTGATTCCGAAGACAATGGTGTATTTCCGGTATGCGGAACGCACTGTCAGTCCGGTATTTTCACCGGAATCCGTCTCTTCGGTTCCGGGATAAGCCTCCAATACCTCCTGCTTCGTACTTTTGATATGAATACCTCTCGGCGTGCTGCCAACATCTCCCCCTGTCACATTTATCCGCCATACGGGGCCTCCGAAGCTCACTTCCACATATGTCGAATCAAAGCGTCAATATATTTCTGAAATTGTTTAAATTATTTGTTTAACATGCGGCAGGTTATTTCAGAAAATTTCTGCCGGAAATACCGGCAGGCAATATTCCGGGGCCTATTTATGCGGATTGAAGGCCTTTACATTTGAGAAATCCGCTCTGTTGAACTGATAAACGCAAAGTGCGAAAAACAGCAGCCCCATGGCCAGTATTATCAGGAAGCCCATGTAGGGTTTTATGATGAACCCGTTGATATCGAAAGCCACACCCGACTTTACCAGCGCCGCGGTGGTCATGCTGCCCATTTTCAGCGTGATGTATCTGAATATGGATGTGGTGTAGGTCAGCGGATTGATGTAGACCAAGGGCTGGAGAAGCCTGGGCATTACAGTCGTGGGTATATATGCCCCCGACAGAAAGGTGAGCGGCATGGTGAAAACCATGATCATTACCTGGAATGTGGCCGAACTCTTGGCAAGGGAGGCCAGGAAAAGCCCCAGGGAACTGAAGGTTATTCCCACCGCTGCCATTACTCCGAACATCTCGAGAAACTGCAGGGCATCCAGTTTAAGTCCCATAAACATTCCCAGGATAATGACCAGCAACCCCTGGATAATCGCTATAATGGCCGAGGAAAGTACCTGACCTATAGACAGCTGCCACCTGGGCACCGGAGAAACGATTATTTCCTTCATAAAGCCCATGGACATATCCTCAATAATACTTGTGGAATTGGACAGGGCCGATTGAAATACTGTCATTATTATAATACCTGAAATAAGGTAGTTAAGCGGCTGCGCTACGCCTGTAGCAGTTGATTTCATAACAAATGAAAATATAAACAGGAAAAATACCGGCATAAAAATTGAAAAAGCCAGCTGCAGCTTGTTTCTTATAAAATTGGTCAAATTTCTTTTTAAAATGGCTTTAATACCTCTCATTATCCTCTGATCTCCTTTCCCGTAATAGCCAGGAACACATCGTTCAGGGTGCCCTTGCTGGTTTCGAAATCAATAATTGACGCCTTGTTTTCAGATACCATATCCAGGACAGGCCCCAATTCATTTAAATAGACGGTAAACAGCCCATCCTCGGATTTGTATTTATAAGAACGCTCCGAAAGAAATCTCTCCAGCGCCGCCTCATCTGCGGTCCTGATCCTGGTTATATTGGAAGTATACTGCTTTTTAAGGTTGTAGGGACTGTCAAAGGCCACTATCCTGCCGTGGTCCATTATGGCCACCTTATCGCAGATCTCCGCTTCATCCATATAATGGGTAGTGAGAAAAATTGTGATGTTCTTCTGCTTCTGGAGCTTGTAAATGTAATCCCATATGTTTGCCCTGGTCTGGGGATCCAGGCCTGTTGTGGGCTCGTCCAGAAACAATACCCGGGGATAGTGCACAAGGCCGCGGGCGATCTCCACCCTCCGCTTCATCCCGCCTGAAAGACTGCTCACCGATGCTTTTCTCCAATCCTCAAGTTTTACCAGTTCCAGTACGAAATCTATCCTTTCCTTTATTTCATTCTTTGGAACCCTGTAAAAATCGCAGTGGAATTTCAGATTTTCCTCTATGGACAATTTACTGTCCAGTGTGGATTCCTGAAAAACTATGCCTATTTCATTCCTGACCCTGTCCTTGTGGTCGGATACCTCATTTCCGTTGATTTTCAGTATGCCTTCGGTTTTGTCTATAATAGTGCAAAGAGTATTTATAGTGGTGCTCTTACCTGCTCCGTTCGGCCCCAGGAACGCAAAAATCGAACCCTCCTCCACATTAAATGAGATATCGTCCACTGCTGTGAAACCGCCGAATCTTTTTGTAAAATTTTTAACTTCTACGATACTTGACATATTAACCTCTCCTTTCAAGGCATATATTAAGGGCTGATTTTAAATCTCAAATAAAGAATTTTTAAAAAATATATAAAGATTATTAAAATCTTTTTAAAGGACTGAAACATATAAAAATTCCTGGCTGTTGCAAATACGGAATTATTTTTATAGAATTTTTATAATTGCTTTAAAATAAATTTAAAAATCCTATTTAAAATAATGATATAAAATTAATCGGACCCGGCAGAACGTTTTATCCGGTTGCGGCATGTTGACAGACAAAGAGCATTAAGTTTAGCGGACGGAAGGGCTAACGGTATGGCAGAAAAAAGAGTTTCATCAATATTTAACAGATTGTCCAAAAAATATATAAATTTCAAAGAGGCCCATATTGAACGGCACAGGCTGGAAAAGGAATTCCGGCGTAAAATGATGATGGAGCATCAGAGAAATCATGAAGAAATAGCGCGTATAAAAAGTGAGCTGCGCCAAAGAATCCATTCCTACCACCAAAAGCAGGATGAACTGCAGTGGTATCACAGGAATAACAGGCTGTCGCAGATTCTGATCGTACTATTTAATATTATTTTATGGTTTATCATATTCCATTTCTTCGGAGCCAAAACCCTTTCCATTATTGTGGCATCAATTATCACCCTTGGTGGGGTTGTTCAATTTTTGTTCAACATGCGCCTTGAAAAAATGATATTTAAGCCTATCGGCCAGTTGAAAAAAGGTGTCGAGGAGATATCGAAAGGAAACTATGATATTGAAATAGAATGTGAAATCTTTAATGAAATAGGGGTGCTGATAGATTCCTTCAATGATATGGCAAAAAAATTGAATGAGAGTGAAAAATTAAAGAAAACATATGAGGAAAACCGGAAAGCGCTGATAGCAAATATTTCCCATGACCTTAAAACCCCAATTACATCGATCCAGGGGTATGTGGAGACAATGCTGGAAAGAGCCGATATGCCCCAGGAAACCGTAAACAAATACCACCAGATCATCTATAACAACGCCGCCTATATGAACAAGCTGATCGACGATCTGTTTCTATTTTCAAAGCTGGATATGCAAAAGCTGGAGCTCCGGCTGGAAGACATAAATGTCCACGCTTTTATGGGGGATCTGATGGAGGAATTCAAGTATGAGCTGGAAGACAGGGGTATAAAATTTTCCTATAAAGACATGCTGGCCCAGGATCTGGCCGTAAGCATCGACAGAAAAAGGATAAGCCAGGTATTCAGAAACATCATAGGCAATGCAATAAAATACGGCTCTGAAAACAATACTGAAATAAATGTGTTAATGTATAAGCACGAAAGATTTATATGTATTGACATAAAGGATAACGGCCCCGGCATCCCCCGGGACAAACTTCCCCATATTTTTGAAAGGTTTTACAGGATCGACAATGCCCGTACCAGAGATTCCTTCAGCACCGGACTTGGACTTGCCATAGCCCGTGAGCTGGTGGAAGCCCACGGAGGGAAAATAACCGTTTCCAGCACGGAAAACGAGGGATCTACCTTTACAATATTTCTGCCGGCGGAAAAATAACCGCTGAAATCCATACGCGCCCTTACAGCCCACAGTGGGCGCGTGCATTCATCCATTAACCTGTGGGCAGGAAAGGTCAAATGGTATTTGTATGAAACAGATTCTGATAATCGAGGACGACTTGAATATTGCCGAAATGGAGCGGGACTACCTGCAACTAAACGGCTATAAATGTGAAATCGCGCAGGACGGCGCCCAGGGGCTTAAAATGGCCCTGCAGGGCATATATGACGTTATAATCGTAGACCTGATGCTGCCTGGCAGGGATGGTTATGAAATAATCAAAGAGGTGCGGGATAAGTTTGAAATACCCGTCCTGGTGGTCTCTGCCAGATCGGAAGACATTGATAAAATAAGGGGCCTGGACTTCGGCGCCGATGATTACCTCACAAAGCCTTTCAGCCCCGCCGAACTGGCAGCCAGGGTAAAATCCCATATAAACAGGTACTCGAGACTCAAGGGCAACAATGCTTCTTCCGAGATAATAAACCATGGAGGCCTGGAAATCAATACTGCCTCTCACAGGGTATCAGTCAACGGCAGAGAAATCCAGCTGACCTCCAAGGAATATGCCATACTGGTTTTTATGGCCCAAAACCCTAATATTGTTTTTACCAAGGAACATATCTTCGACCGCGTATGGGGGGATGAAATCTATGGCGACACAGCGACGGTACCCGTTCACATTCAGAAAATAAGGAAGAAGATCGAAAAGGACCCTTCCAACCCTGAATTCATAGAAACGCTCTGGGGTACCGGTTACAGGTTTAAAGCATAGGGCTGCATCTCCTGGCTGAAATTTACATTCTGCCTTCCGCCTTCATACCTGGCTTTTTATATTCCGTTCAACAATCCTTATCAGGAAAACGCCCACAACAGCGGGAATAATCTGGCCTATGCACAGGCTCAGGGCCAGAACCCCGTAAGGTATATGTAAAAGATAGGACAGCCACACCGGAACCATGAGCCCGGGGCCGAAAACTATGGGCAGGACAATGAGCCACCTGCTCCATTTTAATCTCCTGATGAGATAAACCGCCCCAGCCGTTATGATTCCCACAAGCGTTCCCCCTATCATATCCAGCGGCCCGAGCCCTCCCATTACAGTGTTGCTTATAAGGTTGGCCAGCCCCAGGGGCACTATGAGAAACGGATAGGCGTAGCTCAAAGAGTATAACGCCGTTGCTATCCTTATCTGGTACTGCCCGAAGGCAAAGCCCTGTGTTGCAAACATTATGACTATGTAAAGCGCCATTATTACAGCGGATATTGCTATTTTTTTAACCGGTTTCATTTTCTTATCCTCCGTTTTACCAAAGTCAATTACGGTTGAAAGCCTTCGCCTTTCAGCCGATAGTAATTGACTTTATCGTATTTTATATGCAATCGGATCTTTTATACCTGCGGCCTCAAATGCCCTCAGCCTCAGCCTGCAGCTGTCGCATACTCCGCAGGCCTGTTCTTCTCCGTTGTAACAGGTCCAGGTACTGCCGTAATCCACGCCCAGGCTCAATCCCAGCTTTATTTCATCAGCCTTTGCCATGCCGATAAAAGGCGCGCGCACAGTCAGCTTTTTACCGTACTCTACCGAGCAGACAGTTCCCAGGTTGATTGCCTTCTCCATTTCCTCAATGAATTCCCTGCGGCAATCAACATAGCCTGAGTAGTCCACCTGGCTGACCCCTATGAAAATGTCCTGCGCGCCTTTGACCTCCGCATAGGATGCGGCATAAGCCAGAAATATCATATTTCTGGCAGGCACATATGTAACAGGTATTACCCCGCTTTCCGGGTCTCCGTCCGGAACGTCCATAGCCCTGTCAGTCAGGGCAGAGCCTCCCCATGCGTCCATATTTGTCCTCACAGTGATGTGTTCCTTGGCTCCGGCCTCCTGCGCCAGCTTTGCCGCACACAGTATCTCCTTCTTATGCCTCTGTCCATAGTCAAAAGACAGCGCATACAATTCATAGCCCTCCGATCTGGCCAGATACATGGCGGTGGCTGAATCCAGGCCACCCGATAATAATACAACAGCCTTTTTCATTTCCCTCAATTTCCTTTCCTTGAAATAATATAGTTGCAGCAGCCGATGGCGCCGTTGAACTGCGGCTCCTCCAGGCGGACCAGCTCATCAAAGTCACTTTTTAGATAGAAGGCCAGAGCGGCGCTGTTGGCCACGCCTCCCGCCAGTACCAGCCGTCGGCCTCTGAATCTTGTGAGAAGCGGTCTGACCCTTTTGTACAGAGAATTGTTAACGCCTGCACAAAGCCTTTCAAGCCTTATTCCTTCGGCTATTTTCCCTATGAGCTCGGATTCGGCGAACACTGAGCAGGTCGAGTTCAGCTCCGCAGGCTCTTCGTGGTATCCTGTCATTTCCTCCAGTGATATTTCCAGTACTGCGGCCATATTTTCCAGATACCTGCCGCAGGAGGCCGCACATTTTTCATTGAGCTCCAGATCCGTCACAATGCCCTTTTCCACCTTTATGACCTTTACATCCTGCCCTCCCACATCCAGCAGGGTAAAATCCCTGAGACCAGTCTGATACATGGCTCCGTATGCATGGGCCTTGATTTCCGTTATGGCTTTAAACCTGTTAAGGTCGGTATTGTTTCTGCCATAGCCTGTGGAAACGGCCATATCCGGCATATCCATCCCAAGCCGTTCCAGGTCCGCCTCCAGCTTGCCTTCCCTGTAAGTGCAAAAGTCCCTGTAAAAGGACATGGTATTTATCTTCCTTTTCACCGCAATGCTTTCTCCGTCCATCAGGACTATTTTGACCTCCCTGCTGCCCAGATCCATGCCAAGTATTTTCATTTCCGCCCCTCCTCCGGTTTAATATATGGTATGGTCCGTAATAAATCCGGCGTTGCAGGTTGGAAATCCAGCATCTGAGAAGTGGGGGAAGTGCCGGCGTTGTTCATATCCGAGAGCATATCCAGAAAGGCCTCAAGCCTCAGTTTGGTCCTGGGGTCCAGGCAGTTGGACTTATCTCCCTCAATTGTCAGTACGGGAATGTCCAGTTCTTTTTTGATCACAATATCTTCAATTGCCCTGTGGCAAAAGGCCTGGGTGTAGTGGATAATGCCGTCCAGTTTTCTGAGCTCCGCCTGCTTCTTAATTTCCTTCAGCCTGAATTCCAGATCATAGGGATATGTATAATCGAAGTACTGTTCATATATGCCGGCGGCCTCCTGAGACCGTGGGAATGCAAACTCTCTCTGAACCTCGTTATACACAAAGCGGGCATTGAATCTCTCGGCAAAATCATATATATCGCAGGTCATGGGCGGAACTCCTATGTATCCCAACCTCACGGCTTCCGTTCCCGGGTTCCTTGCTTCTATTTCCTCAACCTTGTTTTTAAGCACTCCCGTATATCCCTCGGGGTCTCCGTTCATATCGCTCAGGCTTACCTGAAAAAGATGGTTTTCAAAGCCTGTGGCCTTGTTTTCAATATATGTGAGCTCATCTATGCGTTTTGCATATTGCCTCACAGGTTTAAGTGCGCTTCTGACGGCTTCGGCCTGTTCAGGCGTCACTTCAAACATATCCATGAATTTGTTCAGTGCGGTTTTTACACTTTCCGGGGTATGGTGGGAGGGATATGAAAAATCATGGACCTTGACCCCCTTTGCCTTCAGCACCTCCAGCAGTGCTCCGGTATTTGAGCAGTCTCCCTCCCTGACCCCCACTATTTCTGTGATGCCCCAGCGCAGGCATACGCCGTACAGGCCTTTTATCCAGGCACAGGAGCTTTTGGGAAAGCCGTCTCTTTCGGCCCTTTCTATGTCCTGTGCGTATGTCCCCGAGGCTATAAAAACATTATTCAGGTCAACTACCCTGTACCCTGCGGCCAACAGCACCTCAACAGGCACCGTGGTCGTAATTCCAATATTGCGCATTTTCTCTCATCTCCGCTCCGTTGTTAAAAAAGGTAACAAAAAAAGGGCATAACGCCCCTGTATAAACAAAAATAAGCTATCCTCCGATAGCCGGCCCGTAGTTTTGTTTATAGACAGGATGGTTACGAACTGTCTTATTCGGTTAAAGCCAATTGCTGTCGCTGAAAGCCCATAGCTTGGGTTAAGGCTACCGCAATTGACTTTATGATTGTAACACGCATGCGGGTTTCAGGTCAACCCGTATTTTACTGTGGAAATCCGCATGCGGCGTATCGCACACTGCCTGTCTTTCCCTTACCGCCAGTGTTCTTCGATCTCCTGCCTGACGATTTCAACGGCCCTTCTGGGTTTTTCCAGATCCCCGTTGAGCCTGTATACATCACGGAAGGTTATTTCAAGCTTGCAGCCGGAAGCACACTTCAGCGTATGCCGTATATGTTCACGGAAGGCGGCCTCGTCAAGAGTATCCCCTTCTCCCACAAAAAGAGGGCTTGGCTTGCGCTGGTATATTACATTTGAGTTTTTCAGCTGTTGGCCCATATATTCCTCATCGCACCAGGGTGATATGGATACTTTCCTCAGATTGTCAAGCTTGCTCAGGCAGTCAGACCAGATGGGATTTACCGGCTCACAGCAGCCGTATGACAAAAGCCCGTACTTCCCTGCAACTTTTTTATAATACGGAAATATAAATTCACCGTACTGCTGGGGCGAAATACCCACCGTTTCCTGTGAGTCCAGGAATCCCCAGAGGTCGGTAGTCCTTATATGGCTTTCATTAAAATCCTTCGGAGGCAGCTGGCTTGAAAACCCGAAGGTCCCCTGGGCCACATTGTCATTTCCGTTATTCAGGCACAGCATATTCTGCTTTTCAAGGGTGTCAAAATATTTTATATAGTCATCTGAAAGCCTGTCCATCATAAAATGGAATTCGTCCGGGCAGGTAAGCATATTGACAAGCATATTCTCCATGCCCATCCTGTGAACTATATCGTTGGTCAGGACGCAGTAAAATCCGTTTGAAGCCATTCTCACATTCAGGATATCTCCCAGCAGGTTCTGTACAAACTCAAACCAGGTCAGAGACGAGTCCCTGTCAAAGGTCATGGTGGAGTGCTTTATAAGGTCTGTCTGCTCCGACAAGTCGCTGATCTGATCTTCAATATGATAGCCTTCCGAATTTTTGGCACGGGTCTTCTTTACCGGCATATCGAAGGGCAGGAACGACGAATTCCAGAAGCATCTGAAATCCGGTGTGACGACCGTATCATCCCCGATCCTTTCATGATTGAAAATGCTGATCAACAATTGCCCTTCTATGTTTCTTGCCTCGGGAGTCTCGCATTTGCATACGGGCAAAAACCCCGGATCTGCCACAGTGTGCGGCTCAAACCAGATCATCGGCCTCTTTCCCTTCAGATCATTGTGGTCGGTCCATGCCTTAAGCCTTTCTCCCATTACCGGCAGGCCGGAAATCTCCAGCTTCTTTTTTGCAAGCTCTCTCAGGTATTTTTTCTCTTCAGGCTTTATTATATGATTCTCCAACCGGCTTCCCCCTTTTATTTTAAGTTTTAATATATTAATATTATATATTCGGCATACGCATGTGTTCAATAACAACATATTAATATATGTTTAACTATATGAATATGCGCTTGATCAATCGTTTTATATACTCCGCCAGTCCGTTTTTCCCATTGATTTTTTTTCACGGCTGTAATATAGTAATATTCAATAAACTCAGGTATTTGTGATTTCGCACGTATTTTATGATACAAGGGTGCAGAGGTGAATATGCAGATCAGCAAATTTGATTTTATAAATAATTATAAAAACTCCCTGCCCGCTTATATCGTAATGGGGGGTATTGATTATCCCCAGCCGGGAATTTCAAGGGATAACGGCTTTTCACATTACCAGTGGATACAGACCCAGTCGGGAAGCGGATTTTTAGAATTTGGTGGAAATGTCAAAAAAGTGGGCCCAAATCAGGGATTTTTGCTGCCGCCTTACGAGCAGCACGCCTACTACCCTTCCCAGGAGGGCTGGAATCAGAACTGGATTGCTTTCAACGGATGTATGCTGCCTGATATTATAAAAACCTCAAGGCTCAAGTTTTTTGAAGTATATGACTTGAAAACTCCGGCGTTGATATCCTCCAAAATCAAAAAGGCCGTTTTATCCGGTGCCAGGGATATGTCCGAGCTGGAGCTATGCGTTTTGATCTTTGATATACTAGCCGACCTGTCAAAAATTACGGATAATTCCGCCGAGCTTCACAACTCACGCCTTGAGTCCGCAATCGGTTTTATGTATGAAAACTGCGCAGGCAGCATATCCATAGAGGATATCTCCGGAGCGTCCAATATCACGCCCCAGCATTTGTGCCATCTTTTCAAAAAGCATCTGAACCTGAAGCCTTTTGAATATCTCAACAAAATCAGGATCAACAAAAGCAAAAGCCTGCTGCTTCAGACCCCTTCCATGAAGGTAAAGGATATCGCCTCCCTATGCGGGTTCAACAGCACGGCATATTTTTGCACGGCCTTTAAAAAAATAGAGGGCTGTACGCCTGAAGAATTTAAAAAAATGAACAGAATTTAAAATTTATGTTTTATAGTGTATTATAGTATGTAATAAATTATCTTACAAAAGGGAGGGATTTTTATAGACAGAAAATTATTTACTGAGTGGGCCATGGATATAGCAGAAGACAGTAAAATAAGAAGTACCTGTCTTTCAAGGCAGGTAGGCGCTGTTATAATAAAGGATAAGCAAATCATAGCCACAGGGTATAACGGTGCGCCGGCAGGCGCCATACACTGCACGGATATAGGCCACTGCGAGAGAAAATCGAGGGGAATCCCTTCTGGACAGGGTCTTGAACTTTGCAGGGCCGGCCATGCTGAAGCAAACGCCATAAATCAATGCGCCAAACACGGTACAAGCTGTAATGGAGCAACCATTTACGTTACAACACAGCCCTGCGTATTTTGCTGCATACATTTAATTCAAGCCGGAATTAAAAAAGTGGTCTTTAAGGGAGAATATCCCACGGGCCTTGGCTTGCAACTGCTTAATGAAGCCGGTATAGAATATTTTAAATATGAAGATGCTCTGGAAAAAGACAGAAAAGAATCAGAGGCAAAACATAAAATCGAACTGCAACGGGCACAGGAATTTCTAAATACTTCGAAACCCTACTAAAAGCCAGAAAAACGGCTGTTTGGTGAAGTATACCTCCAATGCCCGGCAAGTATTCTTCCAAATAAATAGCGCCCTTTAATAGGGGCTATTTATTTGAGAGCTTATCAGTCGGATACCTCCGGCTAAAAATCCTTATACAGCAGACTGGGCTGTATTCCTGTGTTATTCTGGTATTTTCCGCCGGAATAGCTGTCGTAGTCGCCTTCAATTGAGTGATAATATATCTGGCAGATCTCTACGCCGGCATATATTCTTATAGGCTGGATACAATGTATTTCCAGGGTCCAGAACCCGGAGAAGCCCACATCGCCGAAGCCTGCCGTTACATGTACGAACAGGCCCAGCCTTCCCACTGACGACCGTCCTTCAAGCATTGGAACATGCTTATCTGTTTTTGTATATTCCATAGTCCTTCCAAGGTAAAGCTTGTTTGGTTCCAGAACTATCCCCTCGGCCGGTATTGCAATACTCCTGTACTTATTCTCCTTCTTCATATCCAGAATATCTTCTTCATATACAAGAAGTTCATTATGTAATTTCAAATTATAGCTATTCGGGTTCAGCTGTGTTTCATTAAACGGCTCAATAACAATTTCTCTGCCTAACTTTTCCTTAATCTGCTGTCCTGATAAAATCATAGAAAGTACCTCCCGGAATCACATTTTCCGCATATGCATTATAATATCAATAGTATTTCATATAGTCAAACATTGGATACAATAATATACAAAATTTTCTTAAGAATGTACCGATTACCGCTCCTACATTTCTGCTCCGCATTTTGCCTTCCATCTAAACCAGAAACATGGCCGCGATGGTGGTGACAGCCAGACCTATTGCAACCGGCTTCAAATTCCGCCTTGCCAGTTCAAAGGGGTCAACGCCGCATATTGCCGCAACAGGGATCACCGCCCATGGTATAAGAGTTCCTCCTCCCACCCATATGGCTGCTATTTGCCCCATCGCAGTCAAAGTATTGACTCCCGTACCTATGGCGGCGGCAAACAGTTTGGCTATGGAGCCCACCAGGGAAATCCCTGAAAACCCTGACCCGTCAAGCCCTGTGATCGCCCCCACTACAGTTGATGTGACTGCTCCCACCGATCCGTTCAGTGGTACGACATTTGCCAGCGCTACCCCCAGATCGTTGACCAGGCCGTGGGAGCTCTTTGGAAGTATTTCTCCGAAAACGCCTGCAAAGCCCGCATCGCCCAGGTAGAAAAATGCCGCAATTGGGATTACGGGACCGAATACCTTAAACCCGAATTGAAGGCCTTCAATAAATCTTGATGTTATTTTCTCAAGACTCTTTTTTTTGTATGTAAAAAATGTTATCAGCATAAGTATGAAAAGTGCCGTACCACCTATGAGAGCCGTGGCGTCTCCGCCCTGAAGCTTTGCCATAAACATTACGACTATATCCGCTATAAAAAGAACCGGCACCGCTATGGCAAAGGGCATTTTCAGCTTTGGGTCCAGCTGATGCAGGCTCAGCCTGGTCTCAGCCTCCATATATTCCTCCGGGCGGTGTCTCTCAATGCTTATGGAAAAAGTTATGGTTTTGTTTTTCTTAATATCTCTCATCAGAAACCAGAAAGCGGCTATGGTGGTAACCGCCCCCATTATTATGACCAGCGGTATACTCGCCTGGACTACGTCTCCCACGGGAATGCCCGCGCCGTCTGCCGTAAGCTTCGGAGCTCCCTGTATTACGAAATCACCCGAGAGGGCTATTCCGTGCCCGAACAGATTCATGGCGACCGCCACTCCCATTGCCGGCAGTTTGGCTTTCAGGGCCACAGGTAACAGCACCGCACCCAACAGTGCCACTGCGGGTGAAGGCCAGAAAAACCATGAAATTATCATCATTGCGATACCGATTACCCAATATGCCAGCTTTGGACCCCTGATGAGCCTGGCAAACGGCGAAACCATGATTTCATTGATTCCCGAGCTTAGCAGCTCCTTGCTCATGGCGGTTATGACAGATATTATAAGAATCGTGCCAATAAGCTCCTTAATGGCGTAAATAAAGCTGTTAAAAATCCCCATCACCGACTGGGATATGGAGGCAGTAGCCACCAGGCCGATACAGAATATCCCGATTATACATACCAGGCTGGTATCCTTTCTCATTACCATAACAACGATGATTGCAAGTATAAAAAACAAATATACCCAATGTAATGCACCTAATTCAACTCCCATATTATCATCCTTTTCTGTATAAATTCCTTGATATAGAATATTCATACAGTACGGGAAAGGTTCAAGGGCCTCATTTGCAATCTCCATAATTGCTGAAATGAGGCCCTTGATAATATGGTTTTAAATAAACGCCGTTCAATTTTATGGACTGTCCAAACTGCCCTATTCCTTTAACCGGCTGAGCCTTGGCCCCATCGCAGAAAAAATCCGCCTCCGTTTAAAGCTGCCCTTGTTTTAGAAATCCGCAAGCCACTCTTCTCTTCCCTTAACGCCGGGCACATATCTGTACACAGGCCCTCCCGAAAAAGTACCGTCCTTATTATATCCCGTGGTATAATCGTCCGCGTTTTCAGCGGCGGTGGTGATATACAGTTCCTCCAGCTTTCTTCCTCCGAACATGACGCTGGAGGGCTGCTTTGCCGGTACGGGTATCTCCATGACTATCTTTCCTCCGGGGTCCAGCCTTCTCACGCATGAACCGCCCCAGAATGCCGCCCAGACATACCCCTCGGCATCAAGTGTGATCCCGTCGGGAGAGCCGGTCTCCTTTTCTCCCTGAAAATACACAGCCGGATTGCTTATCTCACCTGTGGACCTGTCATAATCATATCTGGTAATCCTCCTGGGATTGCTGTCGGTATGGAAAAAATACCTCTCATCCGTTGAAAAGGTCATTCCGTTGGAGCAATATAAATTTTTCAGGACAGGCACCGGCTCTTTGCCCTTTTCCAGCCTGTACAAAGTTCCTTCGGAAAAGCTCCTTCTGACCAGTGTACCCGCATATATGCGGCCTTCCGGGTCAACAGTGATGTCATTGAACATCTCTGTTTCGGCCAGAGGGATTTCGAAGAGAAGGACAGGCTCCTTATCCGGAATTCCTTCTGAGTCCACTGAGAGCGTATATACGCCCTTGTCGGTGCACAGAACCATCCCGCCGCTGCGGGAAAAGGCAAAGCCTCCCACCTGATGACTGCCCTCCCAGAAAATGCTGCTCTTTTTTTCCTCCGGGTTGTAAACCCATATTTTTTTGCCATAGATATCGGTCCAGAACAGTTTCTGCCTCTGCGCATTCCAGACGGGCCCCTCTCCCAGATGGCATATTCCATTGTGTATACATTCAAGCCTGCTATTCTCCATAACCCTTGCTCACTCCTATACTCCCGCTTTTAAACCTTTATTTTGTACTCCTATGCTTCCGCTTTCCTTCCGTTCTTTGCCTTTCATTCTGAATCCTGAATTCTGCTTCAAGCCTTTATTCTGACTACTGTACTCCTACACTTATGGTACTCCTGTATTCCCGCTTTCCTTACGCTTTTTGCCTTTCATTCTGAATCCTGAATCCTCACTCCTGTATTCTGCTTCCTGCCCTACTGTACTTCCGCATTCTCCTTCAGCACCCTCTTCAGTATTTTTCCGGCGCTGTTTTTGGGAAGCTCCGTTATAAAATCAATTTCCCTGGGCAGCTTATAAGCAGCCAGCCGCTCCCTCATATATCGCAGAAGCTCTCTGGCAGTGCATGTTTCCCCTTCCTTCAGCACAACAAAGGCTTTTACATATTCACCCCTGAGCTTGTCCTCCAGACCGATAACCGCAGCCTCCTTGACTTTGGAATACTGATAAATAATTTCTTCCACTTCTCTCGGATATACATTCAGGCCCCCAACTATGACCATGTCCTTTTTGCGGTCCACAATGTATATATACCCCTCTTCGTCCTTCTTTGCCATGTCTCCGGTGTGAAGCCAGCCGTTGCGCAGGGTTCTTTTTGTCTCTTCCTCCTGCCTGAAATATCCCAGCATGACGTTGTCTCCCCTGACCGCAAGTTCTCCTACCTCTCCCACAGGTAATTCCATGTCGTTTTCATCTATTATCCTGCACTCCTCATACGGCAGGGGCAGGCCTATGGAACCCTCTTTCTGCGCTCCGTCCAGCGGATTGAAGCTCACCGCCGGAGAAGCCTCCGTGAGACCATAGCCCTCCACCACGGGAAGCTTCAATATCTCCTTTGCCTGCCTGAATATTTCCACAGGCAGCGCGGCTCCTCCTGAAACGGCCAGTCTCAGGTCCGGAAAGCCCACATTGTTCTTCCCGGCCTCCAGCAACACCACATACATTGCGGGGACACCCATAAAAACGGTTATTCTGTCCCTGATAAGCGATTCCACCACCTCTTTTGGCTGAAAGCTCTCCATTATGGTAACCGTGGCCCCCGACCACAAAGGCATCAGCACGCAGGCCGTAAATGCAAAAACGTGGAACATGGGAAGCACGCACATATAGTTGTCTTCCGGCTTGCCTTTGAGCCCCAGCCTGCACTGCTCCGAGTTAAATACAAGGTTTTTGTGCGTGAGCATTGCCGCCTTCTGCTTTCCTGTGGTACCCGATGTATAAAGAAATGTCGATATGGCCTCCTGATCGTTGAAATCTTCAAAATTTTCCGCGGAAACTTTGGAAATACTGTTTTTAAAATCTTCATCCAGCACGATTACCTTTATATCCAGAGCATTTTGAATGGACTCCCTGGTTATTTTCGCCTTTTGAAGTATTATGGGATGTATGATCATGATTTTTGCTTCGGAATCCTTTATCAGATATGCTATTTCTTCCATTGTGAGCAGCAAATTTATGGGAACGATTATACCGCCGTTTCTCACAACGCCAAAGTATGAATAAATGAATTCAGGTGAATTGGTGCAGCTCAATATGACCCTCTCTCCGGTCTTTAAGCCCGTTTCCCTGAAATAAGCCGCATAGCGCGTCACTGTTCTGTCAAGCTGTTCATAGGAAATACTGCTTTCTTTGAATTTCAAAGCTGTTGACTTGGCATTGCAGGCGTTTTTATAAATGGTTCCTACCATATTTGTCCTCCCCGTAAAATATTAATTTGAATGAATCTATATGCAATTATACTATATCCGGCCTCATATGAACATACGCCCTGAGATGTTTCAGGTAATGATTTGCCTCCCTCAGCACATGATCGCTCAGCAGCGGAAGTATAACAGACCTGATATTGCATTCCAGTATGCCCCTGGTTATCTGTTCCTTGAATCTCCCCAGGCTGACAGCAGCCTCCAGGCTTTTCCGCGTGACCCCTGGCAGGAGTTCAAGCTGGTCGCAGGCCTGCTTTGCAGCTATGGTAAGCCCGTCAAATTCATTGGCAAAGCCGTTAGCCGTCCTTATAAGCTCTTCTTCGGTGGGATCCAGAAGTCCCCGTATAAATCTGGCGTGTTCGCCCATGATATCGTTCCAGAAATCCTCACCTCTTGCCCGGGTCAGAGGCTGATCCGTATTTTCCCGTCTCTGCAGCTTTACCAGCTGCTCCATATAATGCTCCGCTTCCCTGGTCACATGGTCAAGCATCAATGGATATACCCCTGTAAACATTTTGCATCGCAGAATATTTCCCAGCAGCTTTTTCTTTTCTTTGATAAGGAGCTCCAGAAGGGTCATTATCCTCTGGTTCAATATGCTTACGGCCTGTTCGTCGCCCATTGTTTCCGAAACCGCAGGATTGTTGAGAAGCCTGATCTCCATGAGCGTGATGCCCGTATCGATGGGCAGGCCCGTCAATTGGCTTGTTACCGATTCAGCCCTGTAGGTATGTTCCGTGATTATGTCCCCCGCCGCCATTGCCCGTGGACTTATTATATTTGCCGAGAGAGTAACCGTCTCGGCCAGTATTTTTTCAAACTGCCCCTTTATGCGCATTAATTCCGGCACCATGTCCGCGTCTCTCAAAGTCAGACCCGCGCCGGCAAAAATAATGTGTTCCTTCATTATCCTTAAAAAAAACAGGTTAGTTTCAATTGACTGTTTCATATATTCCATTTTCGTCAACATTCATATTCCCCCCATAGCTTAGAACTCACACGTCACAATAATACATGATATGTCCGGCCCACAAAGATGGGTACTTTCCGTCCGGCTCCAAATTCCAATGCAAAATATTGCGAATACTGTGACAAACTTTTCTTTCGTATTGTATAATAACTCTATATATTTAATTTTTATACATGAAAGTTTGCACATGCTTTTCACGCAAATACGGGAGAACAACTATGAACTTTGCTGCTACTATCAACCAGGTAATTACTCTTCTACTGATAATGCTGGTAGGCTTCTATGCCAGAAAAAAAAATTACCTGAATGAAAATGTCACAAAAAAGCTTTCCGAACTGCTGCTCATGGTAACAAATCCGCTGCTGGTCATTTCATCCTTCCATCTTGATTTTACACCTGAGCTGCTGAGAAATATCATTATGGTCTTTATTTTTGGAATAGCCGCCCACACCGGCGCCATACTGCTGAGCCAGGTCCTTTTCATGAAATATAAGGACAGTACCAAAAAAATAATGAAATTTTCCGCCATATATGCCAACTGCGGTTTTATGGGATTTCCCATATTGCAGAGTCTCTTCGGCAGCACAGGTATTTTATTGGGCTCTGTCTATACGGCGACCTTCAATATTTTTGTCTGGACAAACGGGGTGATGATATTCAGAAGTGAAAAAAAGCTGGACAGAGCCGCCGTAAAAAATGCTTTTTTAAATCCCGGCATCATTTCCGTGGTCGTCGGGCTGGTACTCTTTCTTTTTTCAATAAAGCTGCCCTATCCCCTGACACAGACAATAGACCTTGTGGGAAATATGACCATACCTCTTTCAATGATAATAGTGGGGGCCAACATTGCGGCCTTTGACCTGAAAAAGCTGTTTGCGGGCTTCGAATTATATTACATAACAGCCATAAGGCTCCTTATACTTCCCATTATAGCCTATATCATATTAAAACTCCTGGGATTTTCCGGAATCCTGCTGTCTTCCTGTGTATTGCTGGTAGGCATGCCCATAGGAACAACTACTACCATATTCGCCGAGATGTATAACGGAGATACCGCTTTTGCCTCAAAGGTAGTGGCGGTTTCAACTCTTGTATCCATTATTACACTCCCCATACTCATGCTGCTGCATTGATTTTTTTCTCCTGGTGATAATAAATCTGATCTCAGAATTTATTTAACTGTTAAAGGAGAAAATCATGAATCAGCAGACAGTTGGCAATTTTTTATACGATTGTTTGAGCAAGGAAGGCATTGCGGAGATTTTCTGCGTACCCGGAGACTATAATTTTTCACTGCTGAACGCATTGGAAGAATACCCCGGCATAGATCTCATAAACTGCTGCAATGAATTGAACGCCGGATATGCCGCGGACGCCTATGCAAGGGTCCGTGGAATTGGTGCGTTCATAACCACTTTCGGAGTTGGGGAATTAAGCGCCTGCAATGCCATGGCAGGCGCCTATTGTGAAAACGTGCCGGTCATACACATCATAGGCGGGCCAAAGACACAAGCGCGGCAGCAGCATAAGAAAATGCACCACACCTTGCTGGACGGGGACTTTGACGTATTCCAAAAACTATATGGACACATATCGGCGTACACTGCCGGAATCACTCCCGAAAACGCCGCTCTTGAAATCCCTGCCGCCATCCGGAAGGCAAAGGAAACAAAGAAACCGGTTTATCTCCTGTTTGCAACCGACATCGTCAATAAGCCCATTATACCCCGGGAAGCCGATATTCCTGCCGGTCAGACAAGCCCGACCTCCCTGCAGGCCGCGCTCCGGCATATCAACCAGCTTTTGGGCCAATCGCAGAATCCTGTGCTTCTGTCAGGGGCCCATGTCTCCAGATATGCTCTTGAATTGCAGGTACAGCAGCTGGCTGAAAAAGTGAACCTGCCTGTGGCAACTGTCATGACGGGTAAAGGCTCCTTTGATGAAAGCCGCGAAAATTTCACCGGGCTATACGCCGGAAGTCTGGGAAGCGCGGAAGTCCGCAGCATTGTGGAGACCTCTGACTGTATCCTCTCCGTGGGCAATATGTGGTCGGATTATGACACAGGCTCCTTTACCGCTGAATTAAATCCGTTAAAATTAATAGACATCCGGCCCAACAGCGTAAAAGCGGCAATGGCCGTATATGAAAATGTGCTGATGCAGGATCTGCTCAATGAACTTCTTGCCGGGCCCGTAAAGAGATTGCCTCTTGTTCCTGCGGCGGCTTTTCCATATGATAATGACTTCTCCCAGCCGGATGAACCGGTTTCCTCAGAATACTATTACCCCAGATTTCAGAAGCTGCTAAGGGAAAATGACATTCTGATCGCCGACGCCGGAGCCTTTCAATTCGGGAGCGCCCAACTGAGGCTGGCAAAAGGCACTTCCTATATAACCCAGGGCGGTTGGGGCAGTATAGGCTATGGGATTCCCGCGGCCTTGGGGGCCTGCATTGCCGCTACAAACAGGAGGGTGATCCTGCTTGTAGGCGATGGCTCCGCCCAGATATCGGTCCAGGAATTGAGCTCCCTGCTCGCCAATGGGTGCAGGCCCATAATATTTCTGGTCAGCAACGGCGAGTACACCATTGAAAAATACCTGAATACAGGCCAGGAACAGACCCGCTACAACGACATATCCCGCTGGGATTACGGCAAGCTCATTGAAGCCTTCGGCGGAAATGCCTTTACCGCAAAGGTCCGCACAAACAGGGAGCTTGATGCGGCAATAAGCCGTGCGGAAGTCCTGTGTATGGAAAAACTGTGTCTCATCGAAATGTTCGCTCCCGCCATGGACGCCCCGGACATAGTCCATAAACTGAATGCGGTCCTTGAGCAGACGGAAAAACAGCAGTAGCCGTTGCAGGTATTGTATACATGTTACCTGATGTGTGGTTAAGCTATCTTGAAATATTTTTACAACCGGGTGTACAGATTATGTGGTATACTATATCATAGAAATATAAAACGGAAGTGGTGTCGGGATTATGAAAATATATTTGGACAATTGTTGTTTCAATAGACCATTTGATGATCAATCCCAATTAAAAATACATTTAGAGACACAAGCAAAACTTTTCATTCAGGATAAAATTAAAAGTGGTGTTTATAAATTGATCTGGTCTTATATTCTAGAATATGAAAACAGTAAAAATCCATTTGAAGAAAAGAAAAATGCAATTGCTCCTTGGCGAAATATTGCTTGTGAGTTTATCAAAGAAAATGAGGAAATACTTAAATATGCTGAAAGTATGGTAAAACGAGGTATAAAAGCTTTTGACGCATTGCATATTTCAACTGCCGTGTATGCAAAATGTGACTACTATATAGCTACAGACAGAAAATTATTAAACACAACTGCATCTGAAATAAAAATTGTTAATCCGATAGGGTTTATAAGTGAAATGGAGGGATAGCCGATGAAAACAGATACGATTATTAAAGTTGAAGGTATGGAGGCTTTAATTGCCAAATTAGGTCACGTAGATGCCGAGCGATTTGTTATGCTTATGAATAAAGAACCTTTTGATTATACAAAATGGCGCAATGAGAATCTAGATAACAAATTAAGTGTCCGGGAGCTAAGCAAACAAGCAATGGAAATAATCTCCGATTAAAAAACCCCCATATTCCAACTGGAACATGGGGGTTATAAATTCAAGGCTGGCGGAGCCAGCCTGCCTTCATTCTGAATCCTGGCTTCTGACTTCTGAATCCTGACTTCTGAATCCTGACTCCTGACTCCTGACTCCTACTTAATCACCGATTTCCCCATCAGAAATTTGTCAACTTCCCTGGCTGCCAGCTTTCCTTCCTGGATTGCCCATACTACCAGGCTCTGTCCCCGTCTTGCATCACCTGCGGAAAATACTTTGTCCGCGCTGGTCTGGAAAACTTCGTAATCGGCTTTAATATTGCTCCTGGGGTCTCTCTCCAGCTGAAGCTCGTTTGGAATGGTGTCCTCAGGCCCCAAAAATCCCATTGCAAGCAGGATCAGATCGGCTTTCCAAACCTTTTCGGTTCCTGCCACCTCCTGGGGTCCGAATCTGCCCTGGGCGTCCTTTCCCCATACAACTTCAACGGTGTGAACCTCCTTTACCTCTCCCTTTTCATTTCCCACTATCTTCTTGGTATTGATGAGGTAATTCCTGGGGTCGGCTCCCGCAACCTTTATTGCTTCCTGCTGGCCGTAATCCACTTTAAGCTTTTTGGGCCATTCAGGCCATGGATTTGATTTTTCTATTCTTTCTTTCGGCGGCTCCGGCATTATCTCAAACTGTACAACACTTTCGCAGCCATGTCTTAAGGATGTGGCCACACAGTCTGTTCCCGTATCTCCTCCGCCGATGACTACTACATTCTTGCCCTTTGCGCTGATGTAATTGCCGTCCTTGTGCTTTGAGTCAAGAAGGCTCTTTGTATTGGCTTTCAGGAAATCAACCGCCATGTAGATACCACTGAGCTCTTTTCCCTCAACATTAAGGCCTCTGGCTTTTGTGGCTCCGGTGCAGAGCACCACCGCATCAAAGCCGTCCACCAGCTCCTTGGCGCTTATATCCCTGCCCACTTCAGTATTGAGCTTAAATTTAACGCCCGACGCTTTCAGAAGTTCAAGACGCCTTTCCACAATGCGCTTATCCAGCTTCATATTGGGTATGCCGTACATCATAAGTCCGCCGGCCCTGTCATTTCTTTCAAATACGGTGACATCATGGCCTACTGTATTCAGAAAATAGGCCGTGGACAGGCCTGACGGGCCCGAGCCTACAACGGCAACCTTTTTCCCGGTAGGCTTCGCCTTTTTAGGCTCCACCCAGCCTTCCGCAAAAGCTCTCTCTATGATTTCATATTCGATATCATGTATTGTGACGGACTCCATATTGTAGCCTTCCGTACATGAACCTTCACAGGGGGCGGGACACACCCTTCCAGTAAACTCCGGGAAAGGATTTGTCCTTATAAGCCTTTTATAAGCTTCCCTCCATTGGCCCTTGTAAATCAGGTCATTCCACTCCGGAATGAGATTGTGCACAGGGCATCCTGCCGCCATTCCGTTTAAAAGCACCCCTCCGTGGCAGAAAGGAATTCCGCAGTTCATACATCTCGCAGCCTGTGTTTTTATAACCTCAGGATCGCGGTCAATACGGATCTCATCCCAGTCTTTGATTCTTTCCCCCGCCGGCCGTTTCTCAGGATCAATTCTTTCATATTCTAAAAATCCAGTAGCTTTTCCCATACTGTCCTCCAAAACTTATACTATTCAAAATCCATTAATTTTTCAAACTCTCTTCAAATGCCTCCATCAGGGCCTCATCTCCGGTCAGTCCGGCCTTATGGGCCTTGTCGATGTTTTCAAGCATTTTCTTGTAGTCTTTCGGTATTACCTTCGTAAATCTCTGCGAATAGTTTTTCCAGTCGCCGAGAACCTTTTTGCCCAGAGGACTGCCGGTGTATTCAACATGTTTTTCAATCATTGCCCTGACTTCGTTCAATTCGGCGTCGGAGCTGATGCTTTCCAGTGATACAAGGGATTTGTTGCAGTAAATCTCGTCAAAATCCAGGATGTACGCTATACCGCCCGACATACCGGCTGCGAAGTTTCTTCCGGTCCTGCCCAGAATTACTACCTTGCCCCCGGTCATGTATTCACAGCCATGGTCTCCCACACCTTCAACAACAGCCCTTATTCCGCTGTTTCTGACGCAGAATCTTTCACCTGCGATACCATTTATATAGGCCTCGCCTTCGGTTGCGCCGTAGAAGGCGACATTTCCTATGAGAATATTCCTCTCAGGCTCAAAATCAGACGTCTTCGGAGGATATACTATGATTTTCCCTCCCGAAAGGCCTTTGCCGATATAATCGTTGGAATCCCCTTCCAGTTCAAGGGTCATTCCCTTCGGCACAAAGGCTCCGAAGCTCTGTCCCGCGGAACCCACAAAATTAAGCTTGATGGTATCCTCAGGAAGGCCCGCTTCCCCATATCTCTTGGAAATTTCACTTCCTATGACCGTGCCCACCACTCTGTCCACATTCTCAATCCTGAGCTTTGCCCTGATGGATTTCTTCTCGTCAAGGGCAGGCTTTGCCATTCTCAGGAGCTTTTTGATGCCCAGTGACTTATCCATCATATGGTTCTGACGCTGCATGTTGTATCTGCCCACATCAGATCCCGCATATGGCTGGTACAGTATTGCAGACAAATCAAGATGAGAAGCCTTCCAGTGCCTGACGTTGTCCTTTGCCTTGAGGCGGTCGGTGCGTCCCACCATTTCATTTATTGTCCTGAAGCCCAGTTTTGCCATTATTTCACGCATTTCCTGAGCAATAAATCTCATAAAGTTCTCAACATATTCCGGCTTGCCCGTGAAGTTCTTTCTGAGCTCCTCGTTCTGAGTCGCTATACCCACAGGGCAGGTGTTGAGGTTACAAACTCTCATCATTACGCAGCCCAGCGCAATAAGAGGAGTGGTTGCAAAACCGAATTCTTCGGCCCCCAGCAATGCTGCGATGACCACATCTCTTCCTGACAGGAGTTTTCCGTCCGTTTCCAGGACCACCCTGTCTCTCAGCTTGTTCAGCACCAGTGTCTGGTGAGTTTCAGCCAGACCAAGCTCCCAGGGAAGGCCCGCATTTTTGATACTGGTCCATGGAGATGCGCCGGTTCCGCCGTCATATCCGCTGATGAGTATAACATCCGCCTTACCCTTGGCCACGCCTGCCGCGATGGTTCCAACGCCCACTTCGGAAACCAGCTTTACATTTATCCTCGCATCCCTGTTGGCATTTTTCAGGTCGTGGATAAGTTCTGCCAGGTCCTCAATGGAATAAATATCATGGTGAGGAGGCGGTGAAATCAGGTCAACGCCCGGTGTCGAATGCCTCACCTTCGCTATTGCGGGATAGACCTTTCTCCCCGGAAGCTGTCCGCCCTCGCCCGGCTTTGCGCCCTGGGCCATTTTTATCTGGATCTCCTGTGCATTTGCAAGATAATTGCTGGTAACGCCGAAACGTCCCGAAGCCACCTGCTTTATGGCGCTCTTCTTGGAATCGCCGTTTTCCAGCCGCTTAAATCTCTCCGAGTCTTCTCCGCCTTCGCCTGTGTTGCTCTTTCCGCCCAGCCTGTTCATGGCAATTGCCAGGGCTTCATGGGCTTCCTTGCTGATAGAGCCGTAGGACATGGCGCCGGTTTTGAATCTTTTTACTATGGAATCCACGGATTCAACCTCTTCAACAGGGATTGTATCCCCTATGTTATAGTTGAATTCCAGAATATTTCTCAGTGTGATAATCTGTTCTTCATTTATTTTCCTGGAAAAGGACTTGAACAGGTCATAATTGCCTTCCCGACATGCCTTCTGAAGCATATATATGGTCTCGGGATTGTAGAGGTGGATCTCTCCGTCGTCTTTTGACTGGAAGGTTCCCCCGACTTCAAGTGTATCGCTGTAGGGCGATTCCTGATATGCGCTGTCATGCCTCATCTGATTTTCAGCGGCAATTTCCTCAAGCCCTATACCCTCCAACCTGGACGGCGTCAGCGTAAAATACTTGTCGATCAGGTCTTTTCTAAGACCTACGGCCTCAAATATCTGAGCTCCGTGATAGCTTCTGATGGTGGATATGCCCATCTTGGTCAGAACCTTGAGAACACCCTTTACCGCACCCTTGATGTAGTGGTTCTTGGCCTCCTCATATGACTCTTCGCCCAGCAGGCCTTTTTCGCCCAGGTCTCTGATGGTTTCATAGGCTATATAAGGATTTATGGCCGTTACACCATAGCCTATCAGCGTACAGAAGTGATGCACTTCCCTTGGCTCGCCCGATTCAAGTACGATACCCACACTTGTCCTGATCTCTCTCCTGATAAGGTGGTGATGCAGGCCGGAGGATGCCAGAAGCGCCGGAATGGCAGCATTTTCTGCGTCTACTCCCCTGTCGGACAGCACTATTATATTCGCTCCGCCTCCAATGGCTTTGTCGGCTTCCTTGAAAATCCTGGCCAAAGCCTTTTCCATTGCCTTGGGACCTTCCGCGGCCTTGTAGAGCATGGATATTGTGGCGGTTTTAAAGTATTCGTTATTCAGCTTCTTTATGGTGTCAAGCTGCTCGTCGGTCAAAATAGGATGTTCCAGGAATATGCTGGCCGTATTGGACTGGTCCGGGTCCAGCAGGTTTCCAGAGGTCCCCAGCAGAATACTGCTGGAAGTGACTATTTCCTCTCTGATACCATCTATAGGAGGATTTGTGACCTGTGCAAACAGCTGTTTAAAATACAGATAGAGCATTTGCGGTTTTTCCGACAGCACCGCCAGCGGTGTGTCCATACCCATTGCGCCTACGGGGTCGGCTCCCTGTACCGCCATTGGCAGGATGGTCTTGTGTATGTCTTCAAAGGTATATCCGAAAGCCTTCTGCTGCTTCAATATATCCTCTCTGACTTTCCTGTCCGCCTCTTTCTCAACAGTCATGCCGCTGAGATTGAACACATGCTTTTTATTCCACTCACCGTATGGGTGTATTTTCGAAACACTTTCCTTTATCTCCTCATCGGAAATAATTCTCTGTGCTTTGGTGTCTATAAGCAGCATTTTTCCGGGTTCGAGCCTGCCCTTGTATTTTACGTTCTCAGGCTTTATATCCACTACGCCCACCTCGGAGGCAAGCACAACCTTGTCGTCCTTGGTCACATAGTATCTGGACGGGCGGAGTCCGTTTCTGTCGAGCATTCCGCCTATTACGTCGCCGTCTGTGAACGCCATTGCCGCAGGGCCGTCCCATGGCTCCATAATAAAGTTCTGGAACTGGTAGAAATCCTTTTTCTCCTTTGACATGAGATTATTCTTTTCCCACGGCTCCGGAATCATCATCAATATGGCCTGAGCAAGGCTTCTGCCTGTCAGATATATGAATTCAAGGCTGTTGTCAAACATTGACGAGTCGCTTCCCGATTCGTCAATGATGGGATACACCTTGTTGATATCGTCAAAAAGCGGAGAATCTATACATTTCTGGCGGGCCTTCATCCAGTTGACATTGCCCCTGATTGTATTGATCTCTCCATTGTGCACAAGATACCTGTTAGGATGCGCTCTCTCCCAGCTTGGGAAAGTATTGGTACTGAACCTTGAATGGACCATGGCCAGCGCCGATACAAAGTCAAGATCGGACAGGTCAAGATAAAAATTTCTGAGCTGCTCCGCTGTCAGCATGCCCTTGTAGACAATAGTCTTTGATGAAAGACTTGCCACATAGAAAATGCTTCCCTTGTCTTCACACATGGGTCCGATTACATTTTCAGCTCTCTTCCTTATTGTATACAGTTTTCTTTCAAAATCCATTTCACTGGATATGCCGGGCGCCTTTTCTATAAAGACCTGAACAAACCTCGGCATAACGGATTTTGCACTTTCACCTATTGTAGTCTTGTCAATAGGCACTTCTCTCCAGCCCAGTATTTTCTGGCCTTCTTCCCGGACAATTTTCTCAAAGGCCTCCATCTGCGTTTTTCTGAAATCGTCATATTTATGCGCAAAAATCATACCAACGCCGTAACCGCCCTTTTCAGGCAAATCAAAACCCAGAACTTCGCATTCTCTCTTAAAAAAATCATGAGGGATCTGAACCAGTATTCCCGCACCGTCGCCTGTATTTTCATCAGCTCCGCTGGCTCCTCTGTGATTTAAGTTCTCCAGAACAGTCAAAGCGTCCGCTACGATATCATGAGATTTTTCACCCTTGATATTTACCACAAACCCCATTCCGCAGGCGTCATGCTCCAATGCCGGATCGTAAAGCCCCTGTTTATTTGGTAAACCATAATTCTGCATATTTCACACCCTTAATTGAAATTAAAATATTTTATACATTCGATTTTAACACATAATATGCAAGAAATAAAAGTATTTATTTGAAAAATTGCATATTTTTTTGTGAAGCAGCACAAAATAATACTTAATCTTTGTTCTGCAACCCTTATGAAAAGCCAGTCTATAACGTTTGAAACAGCGTGATCTCTAAATAAAGAAATTTTTTTATATAAAAATTTCCAGATAACTTTCAAAAAGTGTATAATTATTCATTTGCAATTTTTCAAATTTGAACTTTCATAAATCAAACAAATTAATAGTACTCTGACACCATTTTTTAATTATAACATTTCCATATTTCCTTATCCGGCTGTTGATCTTTCAAGCCGCGAAATTGGCAGGACAGCCCACATAGTCAGATTCTTCCTTCAACCGGGATATGCCCTGGCCTTCTCCCGACCACGGACCCGCTCAGACGGCTGTATATTTATTAATTACATACGGGTTTCACACTATACTATATAAGATATATTCATATATAGATAATATGGTTTTATATTATGAGCTTTCTTAAAAATCGTTTTCAAACCTGATGCTCTTAGTCATCAGGTCTCTGCCTGCCACGGTATTTTCAAATACAGAACGGGCCGCCCCCACAAATTCCTCCGGTTTTTCCAGCGCAGGGCTGAAATGCGTCAGCCACAGTTCCTTTACATTTCCCTGCCTTGCAAGTGATGCCGCATCGGAAAACAGCATATGCTTTTTTTCTTCCGCCTTGGAAGCTTCCACATCATCGCCGTACATTCCCTCGCAAATGAACAAATCCGAATCTTTTATAAAAGGTGCCAGTTCCTTTACAGGTCTTGTATCCGTGCAATAGCATAATTTTATACCCTTCCTCTGCGGTCCCATAACCATTTCAGGCTTGATCTCCCTATTTCCTGCGTTTATTGTTTCGCCTTTCTGCAGGCGGCTCCAATAATTCAACGGAATTCCCAATTCCGATGCCCTGTCCGCATTGAATTTCCCCTGACGCCTAAGTTCTGCAGAATAAGCCAGACAGGGCAGCCAGTGTTCAACAGGCAGGCTTTTTATGATGAGGTCTCCTAAAAACATTTCTGAAACTCCGTTTACCGGTATTTCCACCAGTCGGATATGGTAAGGGAGCTGCGGGCACACCACCGTAAGCCCCCGGACCGCTTCTTTTATGCCCGGAGGTCCTATGAGGGTCAGAGTCTCTTCTCTCCCGGAATTGCCCAATGTCAGCAGCAGTCCCGGCAGCCCCAGTATATGGTCGGCGTGGTAATGGGTAAAAAGTATGGCGTCAATGGCCTTAAAACCCCAGCCGCACATTCTCAGGGATATCTGCGTGCCTTCTCCGCAGTCAATCAGCAGCATTTTTCCCTTATGCCTTATTAAAAGTGAAGTCAGCCACCTGCCGGGCAGCGGCATCATTCCGCCCGTCCCCAGCAAACACACATCCAGCATATATACTTTTACCTCCCTGCATTTATTTTGCGGCATCTCCTATTAATATATAATAATTCATAAAGTTTAATTTGAACAATAAAAATGCTTTATATGCGGTAATATTCATGGGAGATTAAAAAGCCGATAGTAATTGACTTTGGTAATTGTGATATAATATTAGAGATAATGTGGAGTTAAATTTTACGAATTAATTATTCAAGAGGAATTCATGAACAAACTGCGCTATATACGCGATCTTTTAAACAAATATAAATTCAGGTATGCAGTCGGTATAATATTTTTACTGTGTGTGGACATCTTGCAGCTGATATTGCCAAAAATACTCGGGGATGTCACCGATTTTCTTGAAAGCGGCGGGCTTACAAGTAAAAAGCTTGCGGGCTATGCCCTGTTAATCGCGCTTATCGCTTTGGGGGTGGCCCTTTTCCGATTTCTTTTCAGGTACACGCTTATGAGCGTCTCCAGATCCATGGAGCTCTCTCTGAGAAACCGGTTCTACGCCCATCTCCAGAAGTTGTCGGCAAATTATTTCAACACTCATAAAACCGGAGACCTTATGGCCCATGCCACCAACGACATGAACAATGTGACCATGGCCTCCGGCCAGGGTATCATATTTGTAATAGACAGCCTTCTGATCCCCATAGTGGCCCTGGTAATCATGCTTTTTACCGGAGGCCTCAAGCTGACGGCGGCATGTTTTTCTCCAATGCTGCTTCTGGGTATCTCGGTGGTTTTCTTTATGCGTATAATGCAATCCCGCATTCAAAGACAGCAGGAGGCCTTTTCAAGCCTGACCGAGGCCGTCCGGGAAAACTTTTCCGGCATAAGGGTCATCAAGGCTTTTGCACAGGAAGACAAAGAAATAAACCGGTTTGAAAAAATAAATGCCGTCAACAGGGAAGCCAACCTGAAATTTGTCAGGCTGATGAGCATGATGTTTCCAACCGTCATGTCCATCGCGACGCTCTCTTTTGTCATTGCCCTCTGGTTCGGCGGCATACTGGTCATTCAGGGCCGGTTGAGCCTTGGGGATTTCGTGGCCTTCAACAGTTATCTGGGAATGCTGATCTGGCCCATAACAGCCATAGGCTGGGTTGCCAACATGTTTCAAAGAGGTTTTGTGTCTCTGGAGCGCATAAACACCATAATTGATGAAAAGCCTGAAATATCAGATATGGATACCGTAGATAAGACATCAATTGACGGAGCCATAGAATTTAAAGGCCTTTCCTTCACATATCCCGGCACGGACAAACCGGTGCTGAAGGATATAAATATTAAGGTGGAAGCCGGTAAGACCCTTGGAATCGTCGGGCGCACCGGCAGCGGCAAAACCACTCTTGTAAATCTGATCTCCAGGCTTCTTTCCTCGCCGGAGGGGATGCTGTACATTGACGGAACCGATATAAACAGGATTCCCCTATCCTCGCTCAGAAGCAGTATAGGCAGCGTCCCCCAGGATACTTTTCTATTTTCGGCTTCCATAACCGAAAATATCGACTTTTTCAGGGATTGCAGTTTTGAGCAGATAACAGGGGCCGCAAAGACTGCAAGAATATATGATAATATCAATGAATTTCCCGAAAAGTTCGGCACCATTGTGGGGGAACGCGGTGTAACTCTGTCAGGCGGCCAGAAGCAGCGGGTCGCCATTGCCAGAGCGGTATTGGGCGCCCCTTCCATACTTATTCTTGACGATTGTCTGTCCGCTGTGGATGCCAATACGGAGGAAGAGATTTTAAAGGACTTGAAAACTATCATGAGCCAGCGTACCAGCGTCATCGTATCCCACAGGATTTCAGCGGTAAGGGATGCCGATGAGATCATCGTGCTTGACGACGGCAAAATAGTTGAAAGGGGCACCCATGACACTCTGCTGGAACAAAAGGGATTCTATAACGAGCTGTACACCAGACAGCTTCTGATAAACCAATTGGAGGAAGCATAATATATGTCCGAAGAAAATAACCTTATGCAGGAAGAAGAACTTCAGGAGAAGGCATATGACTCCAGGCTGATGAAACGACTTTTAAAGTTTGCCCAAAAATACTGGCACTATTTCGCGCTGGCGGTGGTTTTTCTTTTCGCCTCCACCCTTGTGGACCTTGCCAGGCCGTATTTGATGGGAGTGGCCATTGACGACTATATCAAGAAAAATGACATCAACTCTCTTAACAGGCTTGGAATTTATTTTATAATACTCGTTGCAGCCGGTTTTCTTTTTAATCTGCTGCAGATATATGTATTGAGCTACGCAGGTCAGTATATAATCTACAATATACGCCAGCTGCTGTTTTCACATCTTCAGAAGCTGCCTCTGGCCTATTTTGACCGGAATCCCATCGGCAGGCTGGTCACGCGCATAACCAATGATACAGAGACCCTGAACGACATGTATACCAATGTTCTGGTTACGCTTCTCAAGGATTTCTCAATTTTACTGGGAACCGTAATTATCATGTTCAGGCTCAATGTAAGGCTTACGCTTATAGTCCTCTCCCTCATGCCCGTTGTAATACTGCTTACGGTGCTGTTCAGGATAAAGATCCGGAAAGTATACAGAAATGTGCGTGTTGCCATTGCAAAGGTGAATTCCGCTATTTCGGAAAACATCTCCGGTATGCGCATAATCCAGCTGTTCAACAAGGAAAAGGCCAACTATGACAAGTTTGACAGGATAGGCGAAGAATACTACAAGGCCTCCATGAATGAGGTTGTGACCTTCGGATTGTTTCGGCCTCTGATCGAAATGGTATCGTCGCTGACCATAGCATTGCTTATCTGGTTCGGAGGAAATGCAGTTCTCAGGGATTCCCTCTCCTTTGGCGTGCTGTACGCCCTTGTAAACTATATAACTCTGCTCTTCCAGCCTATAAATGACCTGGCTGAGAAATACAACATCCTCCAATCCTCAATGGCCGCCTCCGAAAGAATATTCATTATACTGGACACTCCGGAAGAGGAGGATTCAGGCCGGATTTCCATGGACAATGACATGGCTGCCGGGGATATAGAGTTTAAAAACGTATGGTTTGCATACAACGAAGACAATTGGGTCTTAAAGGACGTGAGCTTTAAAGTACCCGCCGGCCAGACCGTTGCCATAGTAGGGCATACCGGTGCGGGAAAAACCTCCTTGATAAATCTTCTGAGCCGTTTTTATGAAATACAGCGCGGCGAGATCCTCATAAACGGAGTAAATATAAAGGATATCCGGAAGGACTCTCTGCGGAAATCCATAGGCGTGGTTCTGCAGGACGTTTTTCTCTTCAGCGGAAAGCTCAATGATAACATCCGCCTGAATGAGGAAGCCATTACAGATGAAAAAATCAGAGAAGCCGCCAGCTATGTCAATGCGGATGGATTCATAAGCAGGCTTCCCAACGGCTATCAGGAGGAGGTCATGGAGAGGGGTTCCACCTTTTCCTCAGGACAGCGGCAGCTGCTGGCCTTCGCCCGTGCTCTGGCCTTTGACCCCTCCATTCTGGTTCTGGACGAAGCCACCTCAAATATTGACACCGAAACCGAACTGCTGATACAGGATGCGCTTACCAAGCTCACCCGAAACCGCACCACCATAGTCATCGCCCACAGGCTTTCCACCATTCAGCATGCGGACAGGATCATAGTCCTGCACAAGGGCAGAGTCCAGGAAACCGGCAATCACCAGGAGCTGCTGGCCGCCAGGGGAATGTACTATTCTCTGTATCAGCTCCAGTATCAAATGGGCAACAAATCATGAAAGAGATAAATAGGCCTATAATCGTTGAGTTTCCTTATGAATTATTTCAGGGCGGTGAATGGAAAATGGTATATAAAAGTGTTCCTTCAAATAAGGATAGAATAAGATTTAATCGGTGAATTGCCTCTTCTCAAAAGTTTATTACTGATAACATAAAGTATTTATGGCATGCAAATCATACAAACCCAAACTGCGTTGAAAGCCAGCTTAAAAGCAATATTCGCCTGGAAAGCGATGGCTTTCAATCGTAATTGACTTTGGTAAAGGAGGCTATTATGGAGAAAGTATACACAAGAAAAGAAATAGCAGGCATTCTAAGCATTGGCGGCGAGGCACTGCGATATTATGAAAAATGCGGCGTTATTCCAGAACCCTCCCGCTCAGAATCAAACTACAGATTATATAGTGACGACGACCTTCTGAGGCTGAAGTTCATAAAGAGGCTTAAAGAATTAGGATTCAGCTTAAGAGAAATTTTTGAAATACTGCAATTGCTGAAAAATGACAGAAATGAAAACAAAGAAATTCTAAGAGATAAGTGTTCGAGAAAGATTAAAGAGGTTGAAAATAAAATACTTGCTTTAACGGCGCTTAAGGAAGCATTAAATATATCCGTTAACAATCCGGGATTAGGAGAGTGTGAATTTCTGAATCTTTTTTACAGGAACTCTTGACCCTGTTCCATAGTACATGGTTTATGCTTGAATCATTGGAAATAATGAGGAGGGTATGAAATGAAAATTGCTGTATTGGGCGGGACAGGGTTTATAGGTAGCGGAATTGCCGGACACTTGGCTGATAACGGCCATGAAGTAGTGGTCGGAACCAGAAACCTCTCTTTTCACATTAATGAAATGCCATATGCGAAGAAACAGGTTGAGTATCTTTCTGTAGAATCGGTCAAGGATTTTATTGCCGGAAATGATTTTGTCATCAATTGCATTGCGAATGTTCATGGTGAGGATATGAGTCTGGAGGCTTTCCGGAGAGTCGAAGTATCTCTGACGGAGCTCATCGCAAAAGCGTGTCTGAATTCCGCAATCCCTTTGATTCAGTTAAGTTCCATAATCGCTTTCGGCAGAAAGCTTCCTGACACACCTATTAATGAAACCTTTGCCGGGAGCGACTTTGAAATGATCGACAGGGTCTGCATCGAACGGGAAGAAATGGTTAGGTCTGTTTTTCACAGTTCTTATGGGTATCTTATCCTGCGCCCTGTGCCAATCATCGGGGCAAAGGACAAAGGCGGAACTTTAAAAACAATTTTGGATCAGTATTCACAGGGTGCTTTCCCAATAGTCGAAGGTGGACTGGCAAGCGTAACATTTGCTGACAAGAGGGATTTTGGAAATGCTATAGAACTTGCAATACAATCTTTTGAAAAAGTTAAAGGAAAAACCTTTATCGTTGGTGGCTTTACTGCCAATTGGCTGCAGATAAAGCAGGTGCTGGATTCATATTATGGTATAAATCAGACCTATTTACCACTTACAAAAACTGAGGCCGAGTCCAGATTTGGCTTTAGAACGGCGGAATTTATAAGTAACCCGAGACTGTATAATGATCAAAATTTCAGACAAGCCACCGGATTTTTGCCGGACTACACCCTGGAGGATGCTATCGAAAGTTACTTGCAAGTTTAGCTTTCTTTGTCCCTGTAAGAAATCCTGTACCGTATGTTGCTTTCCCCATTTCCCCAACCCAGGGGAAATGGGCAGAAGTGTATTTCCGGTTTCTTAGCAACTTGATATTTCAAAACTGTTTTCTGCAATTCTTCTCCAGATGCTAAAAATCAGAAGCAAATTGACTGCTCATCGTTAGTTTTTGCAGCACTACCGGATGATAGAGGGTACTGCAAAATAACAATTCAATATATGTGAGATTCCAATTATAACCGGTGCTTCATTGGATAAGTTTACCCGCGGACCAGTAAATAAGAACTCTTCGCATATATTGAATACATTTTATTTTGCAGCACCCTCTTTTTACGGAACTTCCTTATTTTTACATATTATAGTTTAAACTTATTAATTTCCCCGTTGAGTTCCACAGCCATTGCCGACAAATCGCTGGCGGCCTGTGCAATGGATTCGATGGCGGAAAACTGTTCCTCGCTGGAAGCCGAAATCTCCTGGGCTCCCGCAGCCGATTGCTGTGCCACTGCCGCCATGTCCTGGGTCTGATTGGCTATTTCCTTTGAAATAGAATCAATGTCGTTCAGCATTACAGCAGTGTCCTGAACCTTCTCTGTGATTTCCTCCACGGAATCCTTTATCCGGTCAAAAGCCTCTTTTGTATTGTTTATGGCCTGGCTTTGATTTTCTACAATCACCCTGGTCTTGCCCATATTTTCAAGCGTTGTGTTGCTCTCTTCGATTGTAGTCCTCACTATTTGAGTGATTTCCTTTGCAGCGGCAGCAGAACCCTCCGCCAGTTTCCTTATTTCCTCCGAAACCACGGCAAAACCCTTTCCTGCCTCTCCTGCCCTGGCCGCTTCAATTGCCGCATTCAGCGCCAGAAGATTGGTCTGTTCCGCAATGCTGTTGATCATGTCGGTAAAGCCGCCCACCTGGTTTATCAGTTCGCTCAGTTGGTTTATAGAATCTCCCACGACTCCGGAAATCTCCACGTTTTCCCTCATTTTCTCACTTGCAAAATCAACGGCTTCCTGCCCGAATCCAACTGTCTCCAGGGATTTTTTTGCGTTTTCGGCATTTATGACGGTTATACTGTTAGCCTGTTCAATTGTCTGCGCCACATCCGATATCCTGGTATTTGTCTTTGAAACCATATCCGCCTGGACATTGTTGCCGTCCGCTATTTCGTTAATTGACACAGCCACCTGGTTTATTATTTTTGAATATTCTTCAGTAGACGCCGTCAATTCCTCCGAATGGCCCGCAAGGCTTTCCGAGACTCCCAGGATCTTGCCCGCGATTTCTCTCAGAGACCCTCTCATATTATCAACGGCTCTGGCTATCATCCCCACTTCATCTTTATATGTAAGCAAATAGTTGAAGGATTTGTCGGTAACAAGGTTGAGTTTGGCGGTTTCGTTCACAAGGGAAACCACCTTTGTGATAGGTTTGGTTATGGACTGGGTTATTACCGCGCTCAATACTATACATACAATCGCGATAAAAACGATTATTGCAGCCAGTATTTTCAAAGCATTTTCGCTTTCGGCATCATCTTTTATATAAATATCCTCGCCGTTTTTTGCAACATAGAGGGACAGCTCTCTTAAACTATCCTGCAAAGCATTGAAGGCCTTATCGTCGTTTGCCTTGAACGCCAGGTATATTTCCTCCGTATTACCTGCCTCCGAAAGGGAAATAGCTTTATCCAGAGCCGCCTCCCAGGCTGCCAGCTGTTCTTTTATCGTGTCCAGGTGTTCTTTTTCAAAGGCATCCATTTCAGTTTTTCCATAATCGGCTATATCATTATCCAAGTTTTGCTTTCTGGTAGAAATGTCATCAAGAAGTGCTTTTCTTTCTTCAGAATTTTTGTTCATAAACAATTCCATAAGATTGGACTTGTTGACTCTGGACTGAATCCTTGCATCATAAATCAGATTGGATGGCTTCATACCGTCCAGGTAAACATCTGTAAGCTCCTGCCTTGTGCTGTTGTCGAAATAGTATCCGGTTCCTCCCACAATAATAATTCCTATCAGCATAAACACGACTAAAAAAATTAACTTAGTCCGAATCTTAAATTGTTTAAAAATGTTCATATACGCGCCCCTTTCGAATAAAATCTGAAAATTCTACATAGCTCTACAAAATTCTACAAAATATATGGAAATTAGCACTAACATAAATTATTCTACAACATATACTAGAATATTACAATAAAATTTACCCTTATGGTTATTATTTTTTATATACCTATGGATGGTTTTTTAATACATGAAATATCTATACAGTTATTTAAGAGTGGAAAATTTTTCATCTGAACAAAAATGCATACAATTTATGTCTATACGGAACTGTTAAAAATAAGTCTAAAAATCTTAAAAAGGAATGATGAAATGAATTATGTGGAAATTGGAAAGAGAATAAAGTGTGAAAGGAAAAAACTAAAAATAACCAGAGAAAAATTTGCGGAAATCCTCAATCTATCAATAAATTATTTGGGACAGATTGAAAGAGGAGAAAAAAAATTCAGCGCCGAAACCATCGTGAAGATTGCCGATAGCCTCCATGTTTCTCTGGATTATTTAATCAGAGGAGAAGTATCCTCTTCCAACCCTGAACAATTAAATAGAATAGGGGACATATTAGTCAGATGTTCTAAAAGCGAGCTTGCCATGATTACCGATGTCATTATGGCTATAGTTCCACACTTAAAAACCGGAAGATAGCCGCTCTGTTGCTTGATTTCTTTCTTTACATATTAATTGCTTCAATTGCCGCATTTGAATTTTTATTGTATACTGGTTTAAATAAATTAAGGAGTTTGTTATTTTGACCAGAAAAACATTATTCAGGTGTCCCAACTGTTCAAAGGCACTGACCCAGGGTGAAAAACAATATTTTTGCCCCAACGGACACAGCTTTGATATATCCAAAAAAGGTTATGTAAATCTTTTACTTCCAGCTCATACAGGGGCTGGAGATCCGGGAGACAGCAAGGAAATGCTTCTGAGCCGCAGAGAATTTCTGGACAGGGGATATTATGAAACATTTTCAAATGCGCTGAATGATATGATTTACCCTTTTCTTCCGCTTGGCAAAGAGGGGCGGAAAAAAGCGGCCATCCTTGACGCGGGCTGCGGAGAAGGCTACTATATCAGCAAATTAAAAAACAGACTTACTTTTTTAAATGACCGTACCGAGGCTGATATTTACGGAATAGATGTTTCAAAGCCTGCCATACATTATGCTTCCGGCAGGGACAGGGAAATCAGATTTGCAGTTGCAAGCAATTATCATGTGCCGGTTTTAGACAGTTCCCTGGATTGTATCCTGTGCATTTTTGCCCCAAGAGATGAAAAGGAATTCCTGCGGGTGCTCAAACCTTCCGGATTACTGCTGGTGGCGGCGCCGGGTCCCCATCACCTTTACAGTATGCGAAAGCTTTTGTATAAAGACCCTGAAATCATCGGCCTGAAGGGTACGGTCGGAGAAGGTTTCCGGCTTGTAAAACAGGAAGCCGTATCTTATACCATAGCCCCGGAAAGCTCTCAGGACATATTAAACCTGTTTGGTATGACTCCTTACAGCCGCCATGCCCATATGGCGGCCGTAGAAAAGCTGAAAAACACCGGCGGATTCACCACAGAAGTAGACATAAATATCAATCTATACCGGAAGGTATAAGGCTGATAAACAAATATACGGGCATAATCCCGGGCTGACGGCCCGGAATTATGCCCGTATGTTATCATATATTGTCTCCGCAATAATTTATGTTACTAAATTTATACCTTCAAATCACGCCTGTTATAGAATACATATGTCAGCACGGAAAGCACCACGACAATTATCAGCGAAAAGATTATATATACCGCCTCATACCCGTTTCCGAGAATAACGGCCTCTGCTTCAAAATACTTAAACGGAGAAATATACTTTACAAATTCAAGCCTTGAATTCAATCCCGCAATCATCGCCAGAATATAGGTAAGCACAAGTATCCCCGCTCCAAAGGATGCGGCGGCTTTCGAATTTTTGAGAACGGCCGCCAGGCCTGTGCCCACTGAAAGAAAAATCAGTTGAGACAGAAACATGCCCAGCATCAATTCCGCAATTTCACCGGATATGCTCTCACCGCTGCTGTATACTCCGACTATGGCGACGGAGGACACAAGCGTGCAGATATTGACCACAACAACATTGACAAGCGCCGCCAGCAGCTTTGAAGTCACCACCCCGGATCTTGAGACCGGTTTTGTCATGAGGAATTCCGCTGTCTTATCGCTCTCTTCCCCTGATATGATACCAGCCCCGAGCATTACCGCATGTATTGTCGCCGTCAGTTGCAGGTATACGTATAGTACTCCGTAGTACCCACCGATCTTTGAGACATCCAGAGAGCCAAATCCCAGCAGCATCTTCAGCGAGTTGGGAATATCCTTCAAAAGGTCGGTCATGGACTGCCCGGCAGACTGGTAGCTCTCAAACTTGACCATACCCATGTATACCCCTATAATAATGCAAACGCCCCATATTATCAGCGATTTTCTATGAGCCTTCAGCTCCCTGAAAAATATATTCATAAACTTCCCTCCAAAACCATGAAATGCGTCCAAAAAAGTTATAAAAATCCGCCTTCGGATTTTTTGACATGCAAGGAATGCGATGTACCGATAAAAGCCCTCTTTGCATTTTACACCGCATGGATATCCTTCCTTGAGTAAATAATATAGCTGGCTGTTACCGCTGCTGTGACAAAAACTATCACCGTTATGAGATACCGGATTTCATAGCCGGAATTCTTTATAATATAACCCGTGTCAAAATACTTGAAAGGGGAGAAATAGCGGGCCGGATCATCCTTATCCGAGGCCAGGAACATTCCCACAAAGAAAAGTGCAAAAACGGCTCCCATGGAAACAGGGACCACTGATTTCAGCCTTCTGAAAAACACCGATATTAAAATGCCCAGTGCCAGAAAAAACAGCTGGACCAAGAATAATGACGCGTTTATAAGAAACAATGCCTTCTGATCATACCCGCCGCTGTGGGCGAATGAAGCCGAAATGGCCGCTGCTGCATAGCTTATCACATTTGTGACAGCTATCAGCGTCAGCGCGGCCAAAAGCTTTGAAGTCATAATCCGGGCTCTGGAAACAGGTTTGGTCAGAAGAAAATCCGCAGTTTTTTCCCTGGACTCCTTCGATAAGACGGATACGCCCAGGTTCATAGCCTGAATAGCGCCGCATAGCACCACAAACACAAATATAAAGGAGTAAAAGCCTAAAATGGTGGTCACATTCTCCATGGCTGTTCCGAATCCCTTGCGTATGGGCTCCGGATAGCTGTCCAGCATTTTCTGGAAGGCTGAAGCATCCTTTTCTATGCCCGGAAACATCAGCATAAAAAGAGCGATCAACGCGACGATTGAAACTGTCCATATGATCATTGTTTTCCTTCCGGCCCTGATTTCATGCAGGAATATATTCATAGCAGTCAATCCTCCCTTGAATAGTAATGCATAAAGATTTCTTCCAGGTCGGGCTCGTCGATCCATACATCGGATATGTCCTGCCGGGATATTTTCTCCAGTATGGCATTGATATTTCCCTTAAATATAAAGCTGGCAGTTTTATCCCGCACCTCAAGCTTGCTTACGCCGTCAATCCTGAAATAATCCGTATCCATAGCCGTTTTCGCCTCCACCCGGATCCTCTTGTAGGCGTTCTCCCTGAGGGTGCTTATCTTCTCCTGCTTTATGATCCTGCCCTCCTTTATAAAGGCCACGCGGTCGCACAGTTTCTGCACTTCGGTCAGAATATGCGAGGAGAAAAAGATAGTCGCCCCTTTCTTATTTTCCTGGGTGATCAAATCGAAAAACTTCTGCTGCATCAAAGGATCCAGTCCGCTTGTAGGTTCGTCCAGTATAATGAGCTTCGGTTCATGCAGCAGGCCTTGTACGATTCCCACCTTTTTCTTGTTTCCGAAGGACAGGTCGTCAATTCTCTTTTTCAGATCCAGGTCCATGATCTCCGCCAGTTCGTTTATTCTCACGGTACAGTCCTTTTTGTAAAAGCTGGCGGAATATTTCAACAGGTCTATGACCTTCATCTTTTCATAGTAAAAAACCTCCGAAGGGAGGTATCCCAGTTCTTTTCTTATTTCGGGATATTCAATGCAGCTTTTTCCGAATATGGCGGCGCTGCCTTCCGTCGGGTGTATCAAACCCAGCAGGGTCCTGATAGTTGTGGATTTTCCTGCGCCGTTGGGCCCTATAAAACCAAAAATCTCCCCTTCCTCCACGGTCAAATTTACATTCTCAATGCCTCTTGATCTGCCGTAATTTTTTGTCAGATCTCTTATCTCAATGACATTCATGGCTGTTACCTCCGTCTACTTATACTATTTATAAAAACAATTTATTTTTAAGTTATTTGTTAGTTATTTATAGAAGCATCCTTTTAAAAATTCCGTATATTCGTCTATCTTACCCAGTATTTCATTAAAGCGGTCCCTGTCCAGGGAAAAAACCGTTTCCGGAGTGTAGCCAAGACTTTTCAAAAACCCCTGCATGGACCACATGATCACATTTATGGCCTTTTCCATGTCAATGCCGTCCTTGAACCTGGAAATATCAATGTTCTCCATTATCTCGCCCAAGCCCACGGCAGTCAGATCGTGAACCCTTTTATCCAATTCCGACTTTACTTCTTCGGAATCCACATTTGCCGCGGATTTAAAAAAATTATACATTTCAGGATGCTTCACGTATAATTCGTATTCCTGCAAAAACAATTGCCGGATGGTTTCAAAAAACTCCTCATGGCAAAAGCAGATCTGCCCATAAAATTCTTTGGTCAAAATTTCGACGGAATGGTCATACAAGAACAGATACAGGCTCTTCTTATTCCTGAAATAGTGGAAAAGCAGCCCTTTTGAAATCCCAGCCTCCCTGATGATCTCATTTGTCGAAGCATTTTTATACCCCTTTTGCGCAAATTCCTTAATTGCCGCGTTGATGATCCTGACCTGTCTTTCAGGCTCAAGGCTTAAAAATTTCGTAAACATTTTTCCCCTTTCATATTTCAATAGCTCAATAAAATCCCGGTCAAATCCATTGACCACCATGGTCAATATAAGTATATTCCCATTGACCACTTTGGTCAACACCCCTTTGAAAATATTTTTTATGCCCGCCGCTCGTTGTAAAGTATGTGTTTTTATGTGAAAACAGGTATATAAAAAAGAGAGGCTTCAGTTTGAAACCTCTCCTCTCCGGCCTGTTTATCCGGATATGCTATTTAAATGATTTTTTTAATCTGACCGCTGGTTATTGAAATGTTATATTAAAGCCGTTCATAATCAGATACGGGTCCGCCGCCTCTATATTTCTGGTGACAAGATTCCTGAAGGTGGCCGAGCCGTTGCCCGTATAGGTAAAGATAGCAGTACCGAGATGGGGCGATGAAAATCTTGAAGAGGTTATGGCATCCTTTCCTGTTCCGTCTATGGTTATGTTGTTGAAATTGATACCGCTGAAGCCTCCTCCGTATCCTATCTGGATGGCATCCCGCTGGGCATTGATGATGTCGATGTTCTCAAAGGTGATATTCCTTATGCCCGTGCCCGACGCTTCCAGATCTATTGCGCCGCGTTCTCCGTTATAGCAGTCCTTACTGGTTCCGCAGTTGATTATGGTGGTATCTGAAAATGTTATTCCAGTATTGTTATCAAAATGATAACCGGGGAATACGGTATTCAGACGTATTCCTGAACCCATAAAGGTGTCCTTGATGTAATTGTGGTGCGCGGAATGCCCTGAGCCGCCGAATATGGCAATTGCAGCCGCTCTCCAGTTATTTTCAATGGTATTGTAGGCAAATGTGTTGTTTACCCCCATCGGAGCACCCATGGTGGAATCAGGCCATACAGCAAGTCCATCGTCGCCGTTGTTTCTCACGCTGCAATTCTGTACAATGGAATTCTTTGTCCCCTGGCAGAAGTTGACGCCGTCGGCCAGGTTGTTTCTGATACGGCCATTTGCAATGGTCAGGCGGTCTGTGGCAAGGATGGTATCGTCATAGTCCCCTATCCAGAAACCGCACTCAAAATGCTCTTCCCAGAAATCATGGATGTATGAATTTGTGCCATAGGTATCCATAAAGCACTTGTAAATTGCATTCTGGTTCCAGCGCGACCTGAGCATCGAGCTTAAATATACGTTGCTGAACTCGAAATTGGTGCAGGAGTCGCTTCCGGATATACCGCCCCCGCTGGGCTGGGACGACGGGAAATGAATATTTGTGTACCATATGCCTGCGCCGAGTATCTTGATATTGGCGGCGCCTATTCTCCAGATGCCCGTCAGGTTGAATCTCCCCGCAGGAATGTACACATTCATGCCTGCGGCTGACGCAGCATTCACACATGCGTTGAACGCGGCCATATCATCGGTGCTGTCGTCAGGCGTTGCTCCGAAATCCGTTACGGAGAGGTAATTGGCAGGCTTTGCAATGGGTGAAGGCACGGTCTCGATCTCCACAAAATCCACGCCGTATTCTATATTGTCTCCATTGGTTTTCTGGATCCTGAGCCTGTCTCCCGAATTGAGCGGAGTGTCCAGTAAGAAGTGCACCTCGTCAAAGCGGAATGCAGCCTGCCCGCCGCTGGGAGCATCCTGTGGCTGGTCGCCGTTGAAATACTGCCACGACCAGTATGAGGAGAGCTGAACTGTTTTCACTTTATTATTATTTACATAGACATCAAGTGAACCGTTTAATCCCATGCCGTCGCTTGAATCCGGCATTGTAAACCTCATGTTCACACCTGCGGCATTGTTCTGGTGAATTGTCCATTCAACGGAAGCCCCGTTGGATGGAAGTGCCACATACTGCTGGTTTGTGGCTTCCGAAGCGGTGAGCGAATAGTCAAAGGTCGGAGCCGAACGCAGTATGGCCGAACCGCCTCTCGTTCCCTCTTCCGATTCATACCGTATATAAGGCATGGTCGCACCCCGGTCGCCGCTGATTACAGTCATGTTCACACTGTAGGAGTTGTTGGTCTCATCTGTTTCAGCCGTGGTATTCCCGCTGTCGGCAGTGGCGGTGACCGTATGGGTTCCTCCTGCCGCAGTCCAGGCGCCGCTGGCATTTACTGTTATTGATGAAGCTGCCGGTATGGGAACAGTACTGTTCAGTGATGCAGCAACCTGTGTACCATCCACCCTGAATGTCACAATTCCTGCCGTTCCGGCCACTGTTCCCTGATTATTGACCACCGCGCTGAAGCTGATGCTGTTTCCGGCAGAAGGTGAAGACGGGGTCCACGTGATGTTTGTTATGACAAGGTCTATACCCGGCTTCGGAGATACTGTCATGTTGGTCACATAAGTATTGTTTGTCTCATTTCCCTCTGCCGTGGTATTGGAACTGTCGGCAGTGGCGCTCAGAGAGTGGCTGCCTGCGGTTGCAGTCCAGGGAGCTGTCCCGTTGATTACAAGGGTGGCGCCCGGAGCTATGGAACCCGTATTATTGGCAGAGGCCGCAACCTGCGCTCCGTCAATTTTAAAAGCCACTATTCCCGCCGCACCCGGTGCGGTACCCTGATTTCTGACAACCGCCGTAAAGTTCACCGGATCGCCCGCCACCGGTGAAGCCGGTGCATATGTAACATCCGTCACTATCAAATCGGGCATTGGGGTTGGCGTGACCGACAGATTTTCAGAATACTGGTTGTTGCTCTCATTGGATTCCGATATCCTGTTCACATCATCCACCCAAGCGGTCACATTATGGTTTCCCGTGGTTGCAGTCCATGAAGCCGAGCCGTTGGGTCCCCCATTGGCCGTCACTGTTACCGAGGCACCTGCGGCCAGCGATGATGTGGTATTATCCGACCAGCTCACCTGTGTATTGTCTACCAGGAAGCCTACGCCTATAATTGTCCCCGCCGGTGTTGCTCCGGTGCCCTGATTTTTCACCACAGCGCTGAATACCACTGCATTTCCCGTCAGTGGAGAAGCCGGAGAGGATGTAATGTCCGTTACTACCAGATCAGGAGTTCCTCCGCCTCCGCCCCCTACCGTCAGACTTTCGCTGTAGGTGTTGTTGTTTTCATTGGATTCCTCCGTAATGTTGCCGGTATCAACAGCCGCACTCAGGGTATGGGTCCCGGAGGTCGCAGTCCAGGTACCGTTGCCCGAAATAGTCGAGGCGGCTCCCGCGCTTACAGGGGCGGTGCTGTTTCCAGACGCGGCGACCTGCACTCCATCCACCTGGAAAGTAACTGTTCCGGCACTGCCCGCGGCAGTACCCTGATTTCTGACAACTGCGCTGAAAGATACCTGATTTCCTGCAGAGGGCGCCGCCGGAGAATATATTATGTCACTTATTATCAGATCCGGCTGATTTGGCGTCCCGCCATCCGGAACCAATACTTTGGACAACTGGTTGTTATTTTCATCTGATTCGGCTATCCTGTTGACATCGTCCACCCAGGCAGTAATATTATGGCTGCCTGAGACCGCCGTCCAGGTGGCTGCTCCCGTAGGGCCTCCGTTTGCCGTTACCGTAAGCGAATCGCCTGCCGCAATGGCGTCGGTGTTGTTATCCGACCAGTTCACCTGTGTACCGTCAACCATAAAGCTGACGCCGTTAATGATTCCCGCACTTTTGGCCCCGGTGCCCTGATTCCTGATGGTGGCGCTGAAGGTCACCGCATTGCCGGCGGCAGGGTTAGCGGGACTCCATGATATATCCGTCACTACCAGATCGGGAGTTCCGCCGGCCGGCGGTGCCGTACCGTATACTTCAAACTCTGCTGCCTGTCCTCCTGTAGCACCGCTGTTGGCGGTGAAATTGAGACGTACATATCTGGCGTTGGTTTCAGAAAACGTTATGGTCACAGTATTGCCTCCGGATGGATTAAAAGTGTACGTGTTTGACGGAGCGCTGGTGGTATAGGCATTGTTGTCCGTACTCGTCAGCACCGATAAAGTCTGAGTCCTGGCCCCCCATGAAGCGTTCAGCTTCAATACGACCTTATAAACAGGTTGAGGGCTTCCAAGGTCTACCGTCAGTGTATTGGGATATGAGTTGGGCGCTCCTTCCCAGTAAGTGTTCACATTTCCGTCATTTGCATTCGCCGCCGCGTAGGTCTGTGTATGATTACTGGCCGTAATTGTCTTACCAAGAGCTAAGTTGCCGGTGTCTGCCGCCTGTGTTGCCGGAAGGAATATAAAAACCTGAGTTGCTATAACTGCCATTGCCAACAGAAGATGCGCCAATCTTTTAATTCCTTTCTTCATAACTTAACCTCCATTCTTCACATGTTTACATTTTTGTTGCAAGATCAAATTACCATTGCCCCTCGGACCTTTCATGCAATTTTCCTGTCACCTCCTCCATATTTCCGACGCATAACGTTTTTATCCTTACAGGGACAGAGCAGCCACCGTAAATACAAATATGCCCGTCCCATAAATAGCGCGATCCAGAATATGCTGCCAGGGCCTGTCCACCGTACAGGTATGTTTGAGCACAGACAATAACTCCGCCATGCCCCGGTATTTGCAACGATCCTGAAAATCCGTAAATAATGAATCTGTTGATTTCTGAAATACTGCATAAATAAAGTAAAATCGCTTTTTAAAGTAAGTCTGATGCAGTACGCTGAATGTTACTCTGATGTCAATTACAACCGGCTGGAAGCCGATAGTTTGGGTTGAGGCTAAAGCCTCCTGAAGTAAAAAACTTTTTAAACCCAAGCGCTGAAACCTCCAAATATAATTGCCTGAAAGCAGCCTCCATCTGAAGGCAAAGGTTTCAACCGTAATTGGCTTTATGGATTTGAACTGTACAAGTCTGATATGTATGTTTAAAAATATACTTCTTATGTCTATATTTTCCATTATTTTTATTTCATAAAATAATGATACTACTAGTTCATGCAAAATTCCATAGTTTTTTAGAAAATAATTAGTATTTTTTGAAAATTTTGTATTTTAAAAAGGTATTCCCATAAAAATAACAAATTCAATATATGTGAAATTTCAGGAATAACCGGCATCAATTTTTCACATATATTGAATTTGTTTTATTTTGCATAAATCTTTTTTAACGCGTATTAGTACCCTTCGTTGAGGTCCACGATATTCTTAAGCTTCCTCCCGCTGAAAAACGCCTCCAGATTATCCGCGCATATGCCTATGAGGCGGTTTCTGGTTTCCTCCAGGCTGAAACCGCCTGATACATGAGGGGTTATGACGGCGTTTTTTATTTTCCACAGCCTGTGCTCCGGAGGCAGCGGTTCCGGATGTGTGACATCAAGGGCGGCGCCCAGCAGACGGCCGCTTTCCAGAGCCTCGCACAGCGCCTCCGTATCTATGGCGCTTCCCCGCCCCACATTTATCAGCACGGCGTCCTCTTTCATCAGGCTCAAGGTTTCCCTGTTTATGACACTCATGGTATGCGGGGTTTCGGGCAGGCTCAGAGCGATCACATCCGCCCGGGGCAGCAATTCCTCCAGCTTATCCATGAGATATAGTTCATCCAGGTAATCAGGCTTTTGGGAATCCGTGCGCTTGATTCCTATGGTGTATGCGCCCAGAGCCTTCATTCTTTTTGCGAACTCGCCGCCTATATCCCCGGCTCCCAGAATCAGAGCCGTGGAATTATAAATTGATTTCATACGGCCTTCATAGCGCCAGTCGGGTCCGGTCTGATTATCCCGGTATAGATGGAGCCTTTTGTACAGCTCCAGCAAAACCCCCAGCATATATTCCGATATTGCAAGGCCGTATGCTCCCGAAGCGTTTGTAAGTATTGAGCCGGAGGGCAGCACATCCCTTGTGTATTCGCCTACCCCCGCGCTGTGAAGCTGGAGCCACTGCAATTTTGAAGACCCCGTCAGCATTTCCACAGGCGGATTTCCCAGGATGATATCCGCATTTTTCACTTCCGCCTCAGTTACCTTTTCATATTTTGAATATAAAAAATCAGCAGAAGGAGCTTTTTCCTCTAAAATTTTTTTGTACCCTTCCCCTACGGGAATAAGGACCAGTATGTTTTTTCCCATGTTATCCTCCTATATTGAAAGATGATTTTATAGATACCACTGCTGCTCGTCCTGCAAACATTCCCTGCAACAATATTCATGATAATTGCCGGTACTGCGGCGGTCACTGCTGCCACAGCCATCCTCCAAAGGGCATGGGTCTATTGTCAGTCCGAAACCGAAGAAAAACAATGCTCAGAAATATACCCGCCGTGATTCAGCCATGATTGATATCCTGCTTTGAACGCTTCAGCATGAGATCCTTGACTTTCATCAATCTGGTTATATTTCCGCGCTCATTTTCTTCAAGCTTCATTATAATATATTTTACTGTTTCCTCCAACTGGGGTATAAGTATATATTCAAGAGCGCTGACCCTGCGGCGTGTTTTTTCAATTTCTTCAGAAACCAGCTGCAGCATTTTTTCATGCCCGGCCAGCTTGATCATATCCGGAAGCAGCTCCTTTAACAGCTCTGTTGAATTATCCAGTTCAGAACAGGTGAAAGCATACCCATAAGGATGAAACTCCAGGTTTTCCATATATCCGGACTCCGGCCTGAATTCCGGGACTTCCACCCCCAGGACGTTCTTTACCGGAGTCTCAACCGCCGCGGAAGCTTTTGACAGCATAAGGGCTTCCTCCAAAGCCTCCTCTTCCATACTGCACAGCACAGTAACAAATATCTCCTGGTATTTCAAAATTTTCTGTTCCACTTCCATGCGCATTTCCTTATTTTTTACCGCCATCTCCAGGAACTGCTTCATCATCTCATCCCGCTTATCCTTCAAAAGCTTGTAACCTCTTCGTGCGACCTGAAGCCTCCTTTTTATACGGGACAGCTCCATACGCGTGGGATTTACATTCATGACAGCCATGTAATCACAATCCCTCCCATCCTCAAGTCAATTACCGCCTGCCGAAAGCCATAGCGACTTATGATATTTTTTTCAGGTATTTGGAAATATACTCGTCTCTTATTCTTTTCAATTCCGACACAGGCAGTCCGGCCAGAAGTCTCCAGCCTGTTTCCAGCGTAGTTTCAATACTCCGGTTTTCATTGAAGCCCTGGGAGACATATTCCTCTTCAAACTGATCCGCAAAACCCGCATAAAGCTTATCCATATCCGAAAGCGCCCCTTCGCCCAGAATTACCGCAAGCTCCTTTGCTTCCTTTCCTCTTGCATATGCGGAAAAAAGCTGATTCATTGTGTCCGCATGATCTTCACGGGTCTTTCCTCCGCCGATCCCCTTATCCTTTAATCTCGACAGGGAAGGCAGCACGTCAATTGGCGGTACCACACCTCTTCTGAACAGTTCGCGGCTCAATATGATCTGCCCCTCGGTTATATATCCCGTAAGATCCGGGATTGGGTGGGTCTTGTCGTCCTCAGGCATGGATATGATCGGAATCAGGGTGATGCTTCCATCCTGTCCCCTTTTTCTTCCCGCTCTCTTATATATGGTCGCCAGGTCGGTATATAAATAACCCGGATATCCCCTTCTTCCCGGGACCTCTTTACTGGAAGCGGACACTTCCCTGAGCGCCTCGGCATAA
>JAEWSZ010000077.1 GCA_023397905.1 Bacillota bacterium
CCGCAGATATCCGCTGGAGCCAGGAATTCCGGGCTTTGTGAAGTTTTTTGACCCGTATATCTACCGCGAAAAAATAAATTTTGCCTCCGAGAAGGAAGCGGCGGATTATTACGTGGCAAAGCTCCGCGAGCAGGTTATATACGAGGGAGCCGACAACGTGGCTGCTATCGTTCTGGAGACCATCACCGGTTCAAACGGGGTCATTATTCCGCCGGAGGGGTATTTAAAGGGCGTCAGACAGATATGCGACGATTTCGGGATCATGCTCATATGTGATGAAGTAATGGCGGGCTTTGGACGTACGGGAAAAATGTTCGGCTTTGAAAACTGGGGCATAAAGCCCGACATAGTCAGCTTTGCAAAAGGCGTCACCTGCGGATATATACAGCTGGGAGGCGTAGCCGTCAGCAAGGAGATCGCGGAATATTTTGAAGACAATGTGCTGAAATGCGGGCTTACCTACAGCGGGCATCCTCTGGCCTGCGCCGCGGGAATTGCATGTCTGGAGTTTTACCGTGACAACGGCATACTGGAAAATGTAAATAAAAGCGGCAAGGTGCTGGGCCAACTGCTGGAAGAGTTGAAGGAAAAACACCCCAGCGTTGGAGATGTCAGGTATATAGGCCTGTTTGCGGCAATCGAGCTGGTAAAGGATAAAAAGACCCGTGAACCGCTGGTAAGCTATGGCAGTGATCCAAAGGGAGTAATGCCCTCCATAATAGGAAAACTCAAAAAAGAAGGCTTCATGACCTATTCGCATGAGAATATGCTTATTGTGGCGCCTCCTCTTATTATTACGCCGGAACAGCTCTCTGAAGAAATGGCAAAAATGGACAGAGTACTTGCAGAGGTAGACAAAGAACTGCTATGATCGGCGGCTGAAAAATTCGCCGGCATTTTTAAAATAGCCAATAGAGGATTTTTTATATAATATGCCACAGGGGGTTAATATGAGTAAACAGTTTTATATGCCGACAAAAGTCATAGCGGGGGACGGCTGTATCGGAGAAAGCGGTAACCTGCTGTCGGCCATGGGCAGGAAGGCGCTTATTGTAACCGGTGCACATTCCGCAAAAGCAAACGGCTCCCTTGAGGATGTTGTAAATGTTTTGAAGTCTAATGGACAGGATTATGCCGTGTTTGATAAGGTCATGGCCAATCCTACAATAGCCTGTGCCTATGAAGGCGCAGCTTTTGCCAGGGAAAGCGGGGCCGATTTTGTTATAGCAATAGGAGGCGGCTCTCCGATGGATGCGGCCAAAGCCATAGCGCTGCTGGCCGGACAGAATATAGCGGAAGAAGAGCTTTTTTCAGGCAGCTACACAGACAAAGTACTTCCCATGGCCTTTGTGCCCACCACAGCGGGAACCGGGTCGGAGGTGACGCAGTATTCCATACTCACGAACCACAAAGCCGAGACAAAGACCAGTATTGCATCCCCGGTGCTTTTTCCCCGGATTGCTTTTTTAGATGCGAGGTATATGGAAGGACTTTCGCACACAACTACGGTAAATACGGCCATAGACGCTCTGTCCCACTCTGTTGAGGGAATGCTGTCAAAAAGGGCGGGAACTATATCCGACAGCCTTGCTATGGAAAGCATCGGACTTATCGCGGGATGCTTTGAAGCTCTGGCGGAGGGAAGCCTGACCTGTAAACAGCGTGAAAATCTGCTGTATGCATCAACCCTTGGGGGCATGGTAATTGCAAATACGGGAACCACCGCAGTGCATTCCATGGGCTATTCCCTCACATATTTCAGAAACATTGACCACGGCCGGGCAAACGGACTTCTGCTGGGGGCTTTCCTTTCTTTTGTGGAAAAGAAGGCGCCGGAAAGAGTATATGCCATACTTTCTTCTATGAAGCTCAGCTCGGTGAAGGAATTTAAAAAGGTATTGGACGCCTTGCTGGGTGAGAAAGAAACCCTTACACAGGATGAAATCAACAAATATTCCGCAATGGCAATGAAAACAAAGAATATATCAAACTGTACGGCTGTTCCGGAGCTGGAAGACATACTCGCAGCATTTAAGGCCAGCTTTGGAGTATAAAAGCTTTGGTGCATAAATTATCAGGCTTGCAGTCAAAAGCGGCCTTTGGTTGCAGCCTGGCATATGAAAGGGGTGAATTCCATGATAAAGCATGATCACAGCGATATTCCCAATATAGTTCTCAAAGAATATATACCGTCGGACCGTTTCCGTACAATACTGCCCGAATTGAGGGCGGTTCCCCATGGAAGACCTGAAATAAGCGTGGTGATAGAATTTTCAAAGGAATCCACTTTTTTTGAAACGGTCTTGCCCCGCTTTTACAAGGGAATGATGTATATATACGGGTATGCGCATGACAATGAAAAAATCCGGGCGGTCTTCACAGGAGCGCTGGCGGATGAATATGAAAACAGGCATATTTCCATGTACGATTGGAAGGATAAATTTCTCGTCGTATTTGAAAACGGAAGCAAAACGGCTGAGAAGCAGTTTCTGGTGTCCAGCGAAGAAGTCTGGAATTTACTGAGGAATTGCTATCATCCCACGGAGGCCTAGCGGTATATTACCGGCGTGGGCCGTATTTAAGCAGGAGAGAAAAACATTTTAAATTATGAAACAGACCTCAAGGGCCGGATGAAAATCCGAATCTTGAGGTTTTTTTATGTGCCTTCCATCCGATTGTAACTGGTATGGTTCATTTTTTACGATATTTATATACATTTATCGGATTGTTAGGATTATAGCTGCAAAATATAATAAAAGCATAATAAAAAAGAATGGGGGACAAAAAAATGAAATTGTTTAAAAGAGCAATAACAGGATTTTTAAGTCTTGCATTATTAACGACGACCCTTGCAGCCTGCGGTGACAATAAGAATAATGAAGCAACCGGATCAACCACACCGGCGAGCACGGCCGCAAAATCCTCAGCGCCTGCTTCAAAGGATCTGGTGATTTACTGCCCGCATCCATTGGAATTCATCAATCCGCTGGTTAACGAGTTCGAATCCAAAAGCGGCATAAAGGTTGAGGTGGTCGCGGCAGGAACAGGAGAGCTTTTGAAGAGAGTTGAAGCGGAACAGGGCAATCCCCTTGGAGATATTTTCTGGGGCGGTTCACTGTCTACCATGAAGCCTTCCCAGGACCTCTTTGAAAACTTCCAGTCTGAAAATGAAGATGCGGTATATGACAACATGAAGAATGTGGAAGGCTCCCTGACGAGATTTACCGACATCCCAAGCGTACTTATGATAAATACAAATCTGATCGGAAACATAGAAATCAAGGGATATGAAGACCTGCTGAATCCCGAATTGAAGGGGAAAATAGCCTTCTGTGATCCTTCGAAGTCCTCTTCCTCCTATGAGCACCTTATCAACATGCTCTATGCAATGGGCAAGGGCGATCCTGAAAAAGGATGGGATTATGTCGAAAAGCTGGTGGCAAATCTGGATGGTAAGCTATTAAGCGGTTCTTCGGCTGTTTATAAGGGAGTTGCCGATGGGGAATATACGGTTGGCCTGACATTTGAAGAAGGCGGAGCCAAATACGTAGCCGACGGCGCCGCCGTCAAGCTGGTTTATATGGAAGAAGGCGTGATCTCCAAGCCCGATGGCGTCTATATAATAAAAGGGGCTAAAAATATGGAAAATGCAAAAACATTTATAAATTTCATAACCGGCAAGGACGCCCAGACAATAATCGTAAATGAACTCAACCGCCGTTCCGTCAGAAAAGATGTGCCTGCGCCAAAAGGCCTCGAAGCAAAAGAGAGCATAAATCTTATAACGGACGACGAGGAACTGGTAGTGGCCAAGAAGCAGGAATGGCTGGACAAATTCAAGGATATCTTTACAAAATAAAAAGTGTGTTGGATTGCCCACAACAAAACAACGGTTGTGGGCATTTTACTAAAAGCTTTCAGGGGGGAGACAGTTATGAGCGTATCAATAACAGCGGAAAATGTTATAAAATGTTATGATAAATTGATTATAATACCTGATCTGTCGGTGGAGATAAAAAACGGAGAATTCTTTACGCTGCTGGGGCCTTCCGGCTGCGGTAAAACAACGCTTCTGCGTATGATAGCCGGTTTTAACAGTATTGAGGGCGGAAAAATAAAGTTTGATGAAACTGTGATAAACGATATTCCCGCCCATAAGAGGAATATAGGAATGGTATTTCAAAACTACGCCATATTTCCACACCTGACAGTCCGTGAAAATGTGGAATATGGACTGAAGCTGCGCAAGGTCTCCAAAAGTGAAATGAAGGAAAAGGTCGACAGGATGCTCAAAGTGGTAAAAATAGAAGATTACCAGGACCGGCTTCCGGAAAAGCTTTCGGGCGGTCAGCAGCAGCGTGTGGCCCTGGCCCGTGCCATAGTCATACATCCGAGCGTACTTCTGATGGATGAGCCCTTGTCAAATCTGGATGCAAAGCTGCGTGTGGAAATGCGGGGAGCGATCCGGGAGGTACAGAAGCAGGTGGGGATCACCACGGTATATGTTACCCATGACCAGGAGGAGGCCCTTGCCATCTCCGACAGGATTGCGGTAATGAAGGACGGGGTGATACAGCAGATAGGCAGGCCCCAATCCATATATACGCGGCCCTTTAATGTATTTGTATCAACCTTTATCGGCCATTCAAATCTTTTTAACGGGAAAATAGTGAAAACTTCAGACGGCATGCTTGTGAGCTTTGAAGACGGGTACAGGATAAAGGTGGATAATCTTTCCCCAATAATAACAGACGGGCAAAAGGTGGTAATATCCGTGCGGCCTGAGGAATTTTCCGCAAGTGCTTCGGGGCTGGGGGCAGTTATCAGAAACCGGACTTTTCTGGGCAAGTATGTCAATTACGAGCTGGATTTTGAAGATAAAATGATTTTGCCAAATCAGCCGTCAATTGAATTTTCACAGGATATAGGCCATGCGGAGACAATCTTTGATATTGGCGAAACCATTTTTCTGAAGCCTAATACAGCTAAAATCAATATATTTACCGAGGACCAGAGGCTCAATCTCATAGAGGGGGTGGAGCAGTATGAATAAGCGCAGGCATAGATTTGATTTTTGGAGTGCCATCACTGTTGTCATTGTTGCAATATTTGCCCTGTTCCTGGTATACCCGCTGTTTTCACTTTTTTTAAGCGGCTTTAAGGATTCAGGTACCGGAGCATTTACACTGGGCAATTTCTTCAAATTCTTTGAAAGAAAATATTATTACAGATCTCTTATCAACAGCTTTGCCGTGACCACCTGTGTAACGCTTCTGGCTATAGCCATCGGTGCGCCGCTTGCATACTTTATGACGATTTACAGGATAAAGTTCAAAGGCTTGATAGAAATACTCATCATAATATCCATGCTCTCGCCGCCGTTTATCGGAGCCTATTCCTGGGTGCTGCTGGGAGGAAGGAACGGAGCCATAACAAAATTCATCTCAAACCTGTTCAATATACAGGCTCCGTCAATATACGGTTTTGCAGGCGTGCTGCTGGTACTCACCCTGAAGCTTTTTCCGTATATATATTTATATGTTTCCGGTGCGCTTAAAAAGATAGACGTATCTTTAAGTGAAGCGGCCGAAAGCCTTGGCTGCAACTCCTTCAGAAAAGTTGTGACCATAATCCTTCCTCTTATAACGCCAACAATTCTGGCAGGCAGCCTTTTGGTATTCATGAATGCGCTGGCGGATTTCGGCACGCCAATGCTGATCGGAGAGGGCTTCAATGTAATGCCCGTAATGATATACTCCGAGTTTATCGGAGAAGTGGGGGGGCAGGCGAATTTTGCCGCGGCCATGGCGGTTATTATGGTTGTCATAACCTCGGCCATTTTCCTTATACAGAAGCATATAGTCAATAAAAAATCCTTTACAATGAGCTCCCTGCGGCCCATAGTGGCAAAGGACGTGGGCGGGCTGAGAAGTGTTCTGGTGCACTTATTCATATATTTTACGGTGCTTCTTGCCATAATTCCCCAGCTCACGGTAATTTATACCTCTTTTGTAAAAACCAAAGGCGCCATGTTTGTCAAAGGATTTTCACTGCAAAGCTACAGAACGGTATTCAGAAACCTTGGGGGAACCATTGCGAACACATATATCTATGGGGTAATAGCCATAGGGATCATTGTCCTGCTGGGCATGTTCATCGCATATCTTTCCACCAGAAGAAGAAATGTCTTCACGGGCTTGATAGACTCGGTGACCATGTTTCCTTATATAATCCCGGGCTCGGTACTTGGAATAACCTTACTGCTGGCCTTCAATAAAAAACCTTTGCTGTTGAGCGGTACAGTTGCTATAATTATTGTAGCTTTTGTAATCCGCCGCTTGCCGTATACCCTGCGCTCAAGCGCCGCAATTTTATATCAGATCAGCCCCAGCATGGAGGAGGCCTCCATAAGTCTTGGCTCCTCACCTTTAAAGACCTTTTTCAGGATAACTGCCGTAATGATGATGCCCGGGGTTCTGGCAGGAGCGATTTTGAGCTGGATTACAGTTATAAATGAACTTTCAGCTTCAATTATCCTATATACCGGAAAGACCAGGACAATGTCGGTGTCCATTTATACCGAGGTTATCCGGGCCAGCTACGGTACTGCCGCTGCTCTTTCAACAATATTGACGGTAACCACCATTGCTTCATTGCTGATTTTCTTCAAACTGTCGGGAAAGAAAGAGATCAGCCTATAAATGTATGAGGGGAGAAGGAAATGAACAATGGAACGCGGAGCTATTTCAAGGACGGCATTCGTAAAACTCTGATTGTTTATGCACTTTTCCCGGTAATATTTATTACCTTCTTATTTCTGGCCGTAGTTTATCTGATTTTAAATATCACCACCATAAATCAAACGGCAGATAGTAATAAAGCTATTTCGAAGCATCTTGAGGAAACCCTGTCAGGCTATGAAACCCTTGCAGAAGAGATCTCACATGAGAGCATAATCCATGAGATAAGAGGCAATGCCGATAAAAAGACAGAAATCTACGGTAAGCTGTATTCATACACTAACAATGCTTTGGAGAGAGCGGAATTTTTTATACTGGACGGCAATATGAATCCTGTTATTGCCAGCTCCAATGTCCTGCCGGTGTTTGCAAAACGCGATGCGGATATTTCATGGGGCTCTGTAAGACAGATGCGGGAAAAGCCCGAAAAAGTGGTATTCAGTATGAATAATATTTACCAGAATAACATCAGGCAGGTCCGGCTGGACATAAGCAAAGCCATTGTCAAAGACGGAGAAATAACAGGTTATATAGCGTTTTCACTGACGGACGACACCCTTTTGAGAAGTATAAGCAGTGTCGTGTCGCAGATCGTCATATCCAACCGCTATGACAGCATATTTCTGGCAACCAGCTATTTATTTCATGACAATATGGACAAAACCATTCCGCAGCTCCGCAGGGCGGACGGCTATACGAAATATGACGGGCAGAAGTTCTATATAGCCCAGAGCAGTATTATAAACGGTGAATTTCATGTTTATGCCATAATGCCAATAAGCAAAATGACGGCGGAGTTTCTATATATAAGCATTATTCTGGCGCTTGTGTTTGGAATGCTGACGGTGGCCATATTTATCAGTTCAAAAAAAATATCGGAATCAAAGACGAGGATTATAGACGAACTGGTGGAGGGCTTTGAAGAAGTTAAAAAAGGTAATCTCGATACCAGAATGTCCATAACCACCGGGGACGAATTTGAAATTATCGGGGATGCATACAATATAATGCTGGACAGCTTGAAAAAGCTGATACAGATAAACAACGAGAAGGCCCGGCAGACTATACTTTCCGAGATAAAGCAGCTTGAATCCCAGTTTAATCCTCATTTTTTGTTCAATACTCTTGAGAATATCAAGTTTATGTCAAAAATGGATCCCGACGGGGCAAACAAGATGATAGTATCGCTGTCAACCCTGCTGAGGTATAGCATCAACAGCGATATAAAGGCTTCTACACTGGATGAGGATATCGAATACACGGAAAATTACCTGTCCATACAGAAATACCGTTTCGGCAGCAGGTTCAACTATATAATAAATACACAGCCTGAAACTGAGGATTGTATAATACCCAAATTAATAATACAGCCCATAATTGAAAATGCAATTAAATATGGATTTGAAGACAGGGACTGCCTGACTGTGAGAATAAAGTCAAGCATAATGGGGGAAACCCTTGTACTGGTCATATTCGATGACGGCAACGGCATGGAGCCCGGGCAGTTGAAGGTAATAAATGATATTTTGGACAATGAAACAAATGAAAGCAGCCATATCGGTTTGTTCAATGTGCATCGCAGGATTCAGCTAATGTACGGAAACAGCTATGGAATTGAAATAAACAGCCAGAAATGTGAAGGTACGGCTGTCAGGATAATATTGCCAATCTATAGACGCGGAGATGATAACAGTGATCAAAGTGCTGATTGTTGAAGATGAAGAAATTATCCGGAAAGGGCTTGTTTATACAATCGATTGGATGACAATGGGATGTATGGTGGTAGCTGATGCCGAAAACGGGGCCGAAGGGCTTGAAAAGATCAGGCAGTATTCTCCCCATGTTGTGATAACCGATATAAAAATGCCAAGGCTAAGCGGCATTGATATGCTGGAGGAGGCTGAAAAGCTTAATTACACCGGCTTCAAGAGTATTATCCTCACCAGCTATTCAGAATTTGAGTATGCAAAAAAAGCAATACAACTGAAGGTATTCGACTATGTTTTAAAACCCGTAGATGAAGAAAAGCTTAAAGAGGTTATTTCAAAAGTCAAGCTTGCAATTGAGAAGGAAAAGCTTAATAACAGCATACTGGAGATCGCCGGAAAAAATACTGCCGGAGAACTGGCTGACCTGAATGTATATATAAATACCGAGGTGTCAAAAAATATATACGTTTCACGCGCCTTGCAGGAAATTAAGGAAAACTATAACCATAAAATCAGCGTGGAAGCAATAGCCGAAGAAATGGGTGTGAGTGCCAGCTACTTGAGCCGGCGTTTTAAGGATTTGACTTCACAGACATTCCTTGATATGCTGAATAAATACCGCGTACAGAAGGCCGTTGAGTTTATGGCGCTGGGGCTTTACAGGATCTATGAAATTTCAGATATGACCGGCTTTAGCGATTATAAGCATTTTTGCTCGGTCTTTAAAAAATATACCAATACTTCGCCTACGGAATTCATTAAAAATAACGGCTGCATTGTGCACAAAAAGGAGCGGATTGAGACTTATGAACAGTTATGAAAAATATATTTTAATAAGCGATCTGGATGGGACATTGATCAATTCAAAGCAAGAGGTCTCAAGGGAAAACAGGGAGGCCGTCAAATATTTTATTGATAACGGAGGCGTATTTTCAATCGCCACAGGAAGAAATACCCAGAATATAAGGCCATATATCAAAGGCCTGGAAATTAACGGCCCATGCATACTTTATAATGGTTCGGCCGTATATGATTTCGGCAGGGAGAAATTCTTCAATACGGAATATCTGGAGAACAAACTGGTAATTGATTACATAGAATATTGCATGGACAGGTTTAACGGGATGGTTGTGGAGATATTCACACCGGACAAAATGTACATCGTAACGCCGGAGGAAAATGTTGATCCTTTTGTTTTACGGGAAAATCAGGAGTTTGAACTTGCAGATATAAAAGAAGTCTTTAAAAAGAATTGGATCAAGGTCATGCTCAGTGACAGTCATCAGAATCTGCTGGAGGCTGAAAAAACATTGAAAGCATATGGTCTGGAGGAGCAGGTCGGAAGTGTGTTTTCCCACGAGTACTATTTTGAAATTCTGAAGAAGGATATCTCAAAGGGAGCCGCTCTGAAATACATAAGGCAGATGGAGGAATACAAAGACCGCTCAATAGTGGCGGTAGGAGACTTTGATAACGATATAGAAATGATAAAGGGGGCAGATGTGGGCATTGCCGTGGATAATGCCAGGGAAAATCTGAAACTGGCCGCCGACAAAATCACGGTAAGCAATGACCATAATGCCATACAT
>JAEWSZ010000084.1 GCA_023397905.1 Bacillota bacterium
CCTGCTTCTTCACCCTGCGTGCCTTCCCGTTTTTGCTGATGTCCGCGTCGTCCAGCTCATTCAATATTTCCTTGGCCCGGTCAATAACAGGCAAGGGCACGCCCGCAAGCCGTGCTACCTGGATACCGTAGCTTCCGTCTGCTCCGCCCCTGACAATTTTGCGGAGGAAAATGACGTCCTCGCCCTTCTCCTTGACCGTAATACAATAAATCTTTATGCCGGTCAGCTTTCCCTCCAGCTCCGTCAGTTCGTGGTAGTGCGTCGCAAACAGTGTCCTGCAGCCCAGGTTCTCCTTGTTCACTATGTATTCAATAACTGCCCAGGCAATGCTGAGCCCGTCAAAAGTGCTTGTACCCCTGCCTATTTCATCGAGTATGAGCAGGCTTCTCTGGGTGGCGTTTGTCAGAATATTTGCCACCTCCGACATTTCGACCATAAAAGTACTCTGCCCTGAAGCCAGGTCGTCCGACGCGCCCACTCTGGTAAATATCCTGTCCACCAGTCCTATTTTGGCAGAACCGGCAGGCACAAAGCTGCCCACCTGGGCCATCAATACAATAAGGGCCGTCTGCCTCATATAGGTGGATTTTCCCGCCATATTGGGGCCCGTGATTACGGCAAGCCTGTCCTCTCCCATGTCCAGAGATGTATCGTTTGGCACAAAGCTGCTTTTATCGGTCATTTTTTCCACCACCGGATGCCGGCCGTCAACAATCTGTATTTCGTCGGTGGCAGTGACCTCCGGCATGCAGTAGCCTTCCCTGTCGGCGACCTCGGCCAGCGACGCCATGGCATCCAGCTCCGCCAGAGCTTTCGCCGTATTTTTTATTCTGGTCAGCTGGCCGGCTATAGCATCTTTTATTTCAACAAAAAGGCTGTACTCCAGGTGTATTATCTTTTCCTCTGCACCCAGTATATTGTCTTCAATCTCCTTGAGTTCCGGAGTTATATATCTTTCGCAGTTTGCCAGCGTCTGCTTTCTTATGTAATCCTCGGGGACCATGGAAAGATTGGATTTGGTCACTTCTATGTAATAGCCGAAAACCCGGTTGAAACCCACCTTCAAATTCCTGATACCCGTTTTTTCCTTCTCGGCGGCTTCCAATGCGGCTATCCAATCCTTCCCCTGGGTGGAGGCCTGTCTGAGCTTGTCCACGTCCGGGTTGTAACCGTCCTTAATTATTCCGCCTTCTTTGATTGTTATGGGGGGCTCGTCTGTTATTGCCCTTTCGATGAGCCCGCAGACGTCCTCCAGCGTATCCAGCTGCTCGTAGCAGTATTTATTATATTCGGCTTCAAAATCCGCCAGTATGTTTTTTATGTAAGGTATCTGTCCTATTGAGTTTTTCAGGGCAATCAGGTCCCGGCAATTCACGCTTCCCAATACCACCTTGCCCATGAGCCTTTCCACATCGTATACTCTTCTCAAAAGCTCCCGGGCTTCAACCCTGGCCATAAATTTGTTTTTATATTCCTCCACAGAGTTCAGCCTCTGCTGGATATCCCCTATGTTTACAAGGGGCTGCTCTATCCACTTTCTCAGAAGCCTTCCGCCCATTGAAGTCATGGTTTTGTCCAGGACCCACAGCAATGAACCCCGCTTTGATTTTTCCCTCATGGTCTCAGTCAGTTCGAGATTTCTGCGGGTCGCGCTGTCCAGCACCATGTACTCCTCAATATTGTAGGAATTAAAGTTCTGGATGTGGCTCAGACTGACCTTCTGGGTCTCGTCCAGATATTTCAGAAGAGCTCCCGAGGCGTTTATGGAAATATCGTATTCCGACAGGTCCGGACCGGTATTGGTAAAATGCTCTTTTAAGGACTCCTTTGCATTTCCGTACTCGAAGCATGCGTCGTCAAAGGTTGAAACATATATATTAAAACGCATATTGAGCTGGGACAGCAACTCGAAATCCTGATTAAATTCGCTGTTCACAACCAGCTCAGACGGCATGAATTTTGCAATTTCATCCATTAGCTTGCCCTTTGTGTTGCCCCAGGTTATCCTGGTGGTATAGAAATCGCCGGTGGTTATATCAACAGCAGCCAGACCGTAAAAATTGCCGTTTCTGCACACGGCCATGAGATAATTGTTTTTTCTGTCGTCCAGCATTGCCATATCGGTTACCGTTCCCGGAGTGACAACGCGTATAACATCTCTTTTTACAATACCCTTGGCAAGGGCGGGATCCTCAACCTGCTCGCATATGGCTACCTTGAAGCCCTTTGAAACAAGCCGGGCCACATAACTGTCGGCGGCATGGAAAGGAACACCGCACATGGGCGCTCTTTCATCAAGCCCGCAATCCTTCCCTGTGAGAGTTATCTCCAGCTCTCTTGAAGCAACCTCAGCATCATCGAAAAACATTTCATAAAAATCGCCCAGCCGGAAAAACAGGATACAGTCCTTGTACTGTTCCTTTATATTCATATATTGCTGCATCATAGGAGTAAGTGTAGCCATATAACCTCCTTAGTCATTCAATGCTTCACTGTCAAACGGAAGTTCACACTTAAGCGTGCTTCTCACTGCAGCCTGCGCCGCAGGTCTTGCATTTGTCCTCGGAGCAGGTGGGTTCACCTGTTATGGAAAAAACTATTATGTCGTTTACTTTTTTCATCAGAGCCTCCAGATTTGCTTTTGCAGTGAGAAATTCAAAAGTAACGGAGTACTCGTTTATCTCTTTCTGTTTGTCAAGCAGCCTTTGTTTCGTGTCTTCCAGAACATCTGCCGCAGCGTTTTCCCTGGAGCGTTTCACCATTTCTATCTGAAGCTGTTTGTATTCGTTCATTAAGGTAGTAGACTTCACATCGGACTGCATTGCGGCTTCAGAATTTTTATATAATTCCATCTCCTTTGAGGCGGCCAGCATTAAACCAAGTTCTCTTGCCTTTTCTGTAATATCCATATCTGATCTCCATTTCCGGATGATAAAAATTCACCCATTCCAATATATTATACCAGACTGCCCATCAGCGACCACGTCTGGACCGTATCAATCCTTACCTTTACAAGCTTTCCCACCAGATCCGGTTTCCCTTTGAAATTGACTATCTTGTTCTCTCTCGTTCTGCCGGTAAAAGTAACGGCATCGCTGTTGCCTGTGGTTTGGCTGCTCTTACTCAGCCCTTCCACCAATACCTCTACCTCTTTTCCAAGAAGTCCGTCATTTATCTCACGGCTTATGCTGTTCTGCAGAGCCAGCAGCCTGTCAAACCTTTCCTTCTTCACTTCTTCCGGCACCTGGTCCGGATTTTTGGCGGCAGGTGTTCCCGTCCTCTTTGAATAGAGAAAGGTATATGCCATATCAAACTTTGCCCTTGCGATCACATCCAGTGTTTCCGCAAAATCAGCCTCCGTTTCCCCCGGAAAGCCTACTATGATATCCGTGGTCAGCGCTATGCCCGGTATGTTTTCCTTCACCCTGTCCAGCAATTTCAGATACTGCTCCTTTGAATACTTCCTGTTCATGCTGTCCAGTATCCTCGTGCTGCCGGCCTGCACCGGTAGATGCAGATGACTGCAGACCTTCGCACAGTCCCTTATTGCATAAATAAGCTCCTCCGACAGGTCTTTTGGATGGGAGGTCATAAACCTGATGCGCTCTATCCCGTCAACGCCGTTCAATTCCCTCAGAAGACCGGCAAACGAAAATTCACCCTCCAGGTCCTTCCCATAAGAATTTACATTCTGTCCCAGCAGCGTGATCTCCTTGCAGCCTTCCTGCGCCAGTTCTTCAACTTCCCGCTTTATATCTTCCACGTCTCTGCTGCGCTCTCTTCCCCTGACATAGGGAACAATGCAGTAGGAGCAATAGTTATTGCAGCCGTACATGACCGTGACCCAGGCTTTCAGATTATCTTTTCTTGAAATAGGCATATTTTCGGCTATGGACCCTGCCGACTCCCACACATCCACAACTGTCTCTTTTGTCTCCATGACAGTGTTCAGAAGTTCCGGAAATTTATACAGGTTGTGGGTCCCGAATATTATGTCCACATGCCTGTAGGTCTTCCGTATATGCTCCACAACCTCTGGCTGCTGCATCATGCATCCGCAAAGAGCAATTATCAGATCGGGATTTTCAGCCTTTAGCTTCTTCAGGGCGCCAAGGTGTCCGTAAACCTTTTGCTCGGCATTTTCTCGGACACAGCAGGTATTGAATATAACCAGATCGCTGCCCCCTCTCTTGAAATGCTCGGAATATCCCATCTCTGAGAGCTTGCCTGAAAGGCGTTCAGAATCATTTTCATTCATCTGACAGCCAAAGGTTTCAATATTATATTTTACTGGATTGCCTGTCCGGGTTACAATAGTCTGGTTGTACTGCTTTACTGTTTCAATATATTTATACTGCTGCGCGATATCCTCGGCAGATACCTGCGCAGTCACTCTCTTGCCATTACTCAATTCGGTTCCTCCAATTAATCCCTAAAAAACAAAACATAAGTTATAATAGTTATAAATGTATTCAGATACAGAAGGTATTATAACATAGCAGCTTATGCGCCGCAACTGAAATGGCAGACCCGACTATTGCAGACCGTGCGGGCGGATTTTAACTCAACGCCCGGCAAATCACCGCTTGACCAGGCTTCCCGGTTGAAGCTTTGGATTTAAGTAATCGGAAGGATTTGAACTGATTATTCTTTCTATATGGATATCATTATCGAGTCCCTGGGATACCTGTATCCGCACACCCTCTATTTCCATTTCAGCATACTCCCGGCTGCGGTTTTGCGGGTACAGATATCCAAAGTCCTGAAAAATTGTATTCTGATCGTAAATCGTATATAAAATCACTGCAGAATCCCTTCTTCCTGCGTCTGGCCGTTTTTAATCCTGTTGATTTCAATGAGCTCATTCAGTTTTTTAATGGCGTCGGACAATCCGCCCACTTCATCGATAAGACCTGTTTTCGCGGCTTCTTCTCCGAACAGAACAGTCCCCACGTCATTGGCCAGCTCTCCGGTTTTCAGCATCAATTCCCTGAATTTTTCCTTTTTTATTTTTGAATGACTGCACACAAAGTTGACTACCCGTTCCTGCATTTTGTCAAAATATTCGTATGTTTGCGGTACGCCTATTACCAGACCGTTAAGCCTGATAGGATGTATTGTCATCGTTGCCGAGCTTGCAATAAAGGAATAATCCGCCGATACGGCCATTGGCACGCCGATGCTGTGACCTCCGCCCAAAACAATTGAGACAGTGGGCTTTGACAGACTTGCAATCATTTCCGAAATCGCAAGACCTGCTTCCACATCTCCCCCTACCGTATTGAGTATGAGCAGCAGGCCCTCTATTTGCGTACTCTCTTCAATCGCCACCAGTTGTGGAATTACATGCTCATATTTTGTGGTTTTATTGTGCGGGGGCAATAAAATATGGCCTTCTACCTGGCCTATGACTGAAAGGCAGTGAATATTGCTCTCCTCTTTCGGCAGACCTATGGTGCCCAATTCCTTTATCTCCTGTATTACTTCACTGGACTGTTCCTGCTCCGCCGGCTGATTGTCTGGCAAATCGCTCTTTTGATTATAATTTTTAGCCACTTTGTTACCTCAAGTATTTTCATTTATTTTAATCCTATATTATTATCTAATTATTTCAAAAAATAATACGCAGGCTTGGAGCCAAGAAAACAGGCTTAAGAATGGAATTCCTCAATATAAATAATCTATCCAATACGTAACATCAGCCTTTGCTTGCCGGATGTCGCCAAATACAAACTCATTTACCGCTTGCATGTAATCAAGCGCATCCGCTTTTGAGACGGCATTGTAAATGCCCGTTCTCCTTCCCTTGTCGAAAGTGTACTCGTTCAGCGAATAACTGCCGATCGAGTTAGAAACGGCGGGCAATGGAAAATACTGCCCCATCGAATCCGAGGTATCTTTTGACCTGAAATTCTTTTCTGCTTCCTTCGGTAGCTTAACGGTATTTCTCAGCAGATACGCGTCGCTTTCATGTGTTTTCATTTCTACTGCAAAACCTTGTGGTTCCAGCCGATTGGTTTGATTTTCGGAGAGAGCCAGCGTATTATTTTTTTGGTTCCAGTCCAGGACAATGCTGTCATCTTTTTTGAATTCCATACCGATCCGGAACAATGATTTTTCTACCGTCTCCCCTGTGATTGTAACCCGTGCGCTTCCTTCAGCCATATTTGAAGCGGTGGAGTTTTGTACCCCGCTTATTTCAATAACCGGTTCATCATAGACAGCGTGCGTGACAGATGGTGACACGGTGAAACTGTATATATAGACCTTTTTTCCATTATTATATACCAATATATTTTCGTTCTGGCAGGTTACGACATGCGGTTTGCCTTCTTTTACGAATTCAGTAAAATCTATGCTTCGATATAAGGTTTCCGCAGTTGCCAGCTCCATTTCTCCGAATTGCTTTAACTCATACATGAAACGGCTGATATCGTCATTTGGGTTTGATTTCTGATCAGCATCTTTTATGTTGTATTCAAAGGAAGTCTGAAAAGTGGCATAGCTTTTTTTTGACACCGAAAGAAAGCATAAAACAGTGGCGAGTAAAATTGCAGACACGGCAAAAATTAATTTGCGGTAATTCTTCATGATAGCTCCTTTATTAAAGGCCGGACGCCCCCTTAAATATTATAAACTTATTTTAATTATCAGGGCTTGTGCTGTTGCTGCCGGCAAGTGCAGGGTATCCGTTCAAGCCTAAATCTTAATATTCAGGCCTATATTTTTAATTAAGATATATCACATAATAGTCATTTATTGGTTATTTGTCAATCATTTGTATAAGATGATTAAGTCAATAAAAAGCCTCCTATGATTTTATTTTTTTATCATAGAAAGCTTATTTTACAGACCTTTTTCAGATCACATATTACCGGGTCCCTCTGACTCCTGAATTCTGCTCCTATACGC
>JAEWSZ010000006.1 GCA_023397905.1 Bacillota bacterium
AGATGGCCAATAATTCGCCGGTTGTAACCGGACGGCCAGCTTCCCATATGACCTGCATAACTTCCATTTCAGTTTCGGACATTTTTTGAAAATTGTTCATGTGTACACCTCTCTGTTCATCACCGCATGTCTGCGGCAACCAATGACTACATTCATGTAGTAATTACACTTTACTACATGAATGTAGTTATTGTCAAGAGGTGGAACAACATTTTTGAACGGACGAAAAAATTTTAATAGATTTATAAGGGAAGATTGTCTGCAAGATCGTATCAAAAACAAAATCCCTACGAATTATGAAAAAAACATATTGATGAACAACTTAAATACATCCAAGCCATCATTAGAGATTTTAGCAAAAATAAAACAGCGTCGGGTTATAATGGCTTGGCGCTGTTTTACTCTTGGTAGTTTGCTACCACAAAATAAGGTGTGGTTTAGGAGTGATTTTTAAAATCCATCGTAAATTAGGCAGGTATCCATTTGCCAATCCATTCCCCAGTAGTTTGGTTAAACTGCCTTTTATGAAGCACTCCATTTATGTATGTGAAGATACAGACTATGAGTATAAGTCTGGCAGGCGGCATTGAAAAGGGTGCTGTTAGTGGCGAACTCGGTGTTGAAGTCGGCGGTAGCTGGTCATGGGGACAGGATGAAAGTTATAACGCAGTCGTGCCAAGTGGATATCGGGGGCGCATCGCATATCGTTACGAATCCACAATGTATCTCTTTGATAACAAAACCACATATTACTGGTCAACTCTCCCTCCTTTTATTACTTCTGTAGAATACAATGCATGTAGTGCTGAAAGCAGACCATACTCTGGATACTATTACCTCCAACTCATAGCTATCTAATTATAGACTTGTTAGGAAATTGCATCTTTGTGCGTAAACATGTATTTTCGTACTATTTTTAACATAGGAATGCCGGAATAAGATTTGTCTTATTATTAGCATTCCTATGTGTTTGCGAAAATAAAAGGTTTGCTGTGTACTGGGTAACACTGGAAATAAGGTGGACTTCATGGTAAGCTTATCAATATAGTATACTTATTCCTTAATGGAATAGAATTAACTTTTGATGGATGGAGAATATGAAATGAAGAAAATTATATCAGGAGCAAGCATTCTTATTACAGGAGCAATTTTATTTTTATCGGCATGTATCGCTGGAAGTTTTAATATGCAATCTTTAAGTGGTTGGAGTACGGATGTGGGACGTTTTTGGGCATCGGTTAGCGAGGGGAAATTAATGCCTTTGGTTGTAGTCAGCATTTTTATAATGATATTAGGTACGGCCGTTATTTTATGGGGTAATTTGAGTAAATCTGATAGTAGAAAATAAGAACAAGTGGTGTGCAGTTATAAAAAAGGGGAAGCTGTTGCCACCTCCCCCTACATGCAAACCGCCATAACTTCTCACTTCCGAGGTACCAAGATACAGAAAGAGTGGACGGAGAATTACGCCAAAATGGAAAACCCTCTAACTCTTAAAGCCTTGACATAAAAATTAACTCAATATGGGAAAGGCTTATAGCCGGAACACTTAGCAAATACAACTATATCGGTTTTGGAAGCAGTATCGTGGCCGCGGTTATTATATGCCCGATGGTTATCTCTTTTCCATATGGCCAATGCTTGCGTCTGACGATCCGGACGGTGGCTTTTATATGTCGTTGGAACGAGTGAGAAACTATTCGGCAGATTTTCCGCATGAAAGCGGATATGTCGAGAAAGAGGTATCCGGGACATATGAATACGATATTATCAGCGGCAGCATAGTGGCGAATACATCCCAAATCAACGATCCGCACGGCTGATCCGCATATGGTATGATACCGATAAACAGGAATTTGTAAAAGCACTATTGGATGGAGAAAAAAGATGAATGATTTTATTAAGATGTTTTATTTTTTGTTGGTTGCAGCGGTAGTAGCAGCTGTTATTTATATGGTAATTTATTTCATATCCAAAAGCAAAAGAAGTAAACCAACAAGAAGCAGAATGCTTGCCGAATACTTATTCATTGGATGGTGCGTAATGTTTTTATATATTACGCAAATTATGTCGTTTGGCAATGGCATGGGGGAACTGATCAATCTTACCCCACTCCATCCGTTTTATATCGCATCAAAATATGGGCTGATCAATGCGGGGCTGATAACGCAAATTCTGTTGAATGTAGTAATGACTGTACCTCTTGGACTTTTATTGCCTATTATATTCCCGAACAGGTTTAAGAACTATTTACCAATACTCGGAATTTCTTTTGCCATCACACTGTTAACCGAGGCATTCCAACTGTTAACGGGTCGAAGTGCGGACATTGACGATATAATCGCCAATACGCTTGGCGGATTGTTGGGGTTTGCGTTATATGTTATTTGCAAGGGGATTTATTATCTGCTCCAAGAGAAAAAGCAAGGAAAATCAATGGATTTAAAGCACTATAAAGTCAAAATTATTATTTCAATTTTTCTCGTTGTCTTTACGTTCAGTCCGTTTGCAGTCATAAAAATAATGAATGACAGCAATGAGGTTGGTTTTGTATATTACGGACATTTACAGCCAGCCAATATTGAGATTGCGGATACCGTCAGCGATAAGGAAACTACAGCGAAAATCTATAAGAATATCCAAAACATAAGCTTAGACGAATTAAAGGCAGGCTTGAAAGCTGATACTGGATTTACAGCAGATTTTGTGGATGAAGATGGCGTCATTAAATGCAAAAACAATGAAAAGGAAGCTATCTTCATTTACGGGTATAACACTTGGTTCGTTACATATGAGTACGGTCAGGACAGCGCGGTAGACCTTACGAAACTTCCCAATGAAAAGGAAGCCCTTGCGCTTGCTTATGGATATTTAGAGAAATTTCACATTTCTAAGGATGTTATTTCGTACAAAGAACTGGCTGACGATTATGGTGACGATAATCTCCATTTGATATTTGAAAGCACAGAAAGTACGGATAATCTCATTATATGGGGAAATATTTACGTCACCATTGGAGAAAACGGAAAACTGCTTGATATTGGCGATAATAGAACCCATCATACGCTCTATAAAGATGTCCAGACCATTTCTCCTAAAGAATCAATCAGTATCGCGCAGGATGTCGGTGTCGGTGAATGGGGAGGCGGAAACGGGAGTGGAGAAGGTACAGCTTATGTGACAGCGGTTGAACCTTCCTTCTATTTTAACAAGAATACAGGCTACCTCATCCCTACATGGCAGATAACAGCCTCTTTTAAAACAGAATCCGGCAGCAGTTACGATTGGGCACCCAATATTGATGCGAGGAAATGAGTATAACAGCTAAATTTAGAATTTGACGGGGGATGTTCACATGAAAATCTTTATGTTTCTGTTTTTTACATGGCTGCCTATTATTTGTACTATTCTTGCGGCAATCTTCTTTCTGTTAGCTTTTGTGGCTAACCGTAAAGGAAAAAAGTTCAAAGGATTCCGAAATGCTGGATTTGTTTTTCTTGGGCTGGTGCTTTTACATGTGTTGATTCTTTTGACTATTGGGCTTATTGGCATCGGACCCGGTTTGTCTGACTGATTTAATCCGGAAGCGAAAAAAGAAAGTAGCCGTTTGTAGTAATAAAAAGCATAACTGAAAACAGACAAACAGAATTTGTACAGGAGGTTATCATGGATAGAAGGCAATTAGTAGATAAATTATCAACAACATTATTATGGGAAGTTGCGAGTGCAAATATTGAAAAAATCAATCAACTACCTATTATGTTGAAGGATATTGGTTATGTAGAAGATATAGATAATATTATAGCACAAATTACAGAATGTGAAGTTTTTGATTCGGAACCTTTAGAAATTATAAATTTTGACAAGCACGAGGAAAGTATTTTAATTACTTTTGAAATGCAATTCGTCTTATCTGCATGGAGCGGACGGAAACAGCTTTTGAGAATAACGGCTGCCGCAATGGGAAAATGCAGAATTCCAGACATCGGAAAATATGATTGGGAAAGCATTGATTTTGAAGATATGGGTAAAAAAGAATTGCTGTCGTACGAGGGACTTGTGGATATACTGGAACTAAATTATCCTAGTGCCGAATGCGATGATGTAAGCCTGAAGTCCGAGCATTGACTAAAATTGAAAAATACCTTATCATATAGTTAGACTTTCCTAACTATTATTGAAGATCACACAAGTAAATACGGAGGTGCGCAATGGGAAATCCAAATCAATATTTGAATAATTTATATCACGACCTCATTGCAAATTCACCTCAAACCATATCATTGGATATACCAGCTGAATTAGGGAAAGGAAGCATTTCTCAGACAGTCACAAAGCAAGGCGTGATTTTATCCGATTGGAAAGTCATATATGCAGATGATATGAATGTGCAGGGGGTAAATCGTGAGGAATATATCCAGATTATTTTTTGTATCAATGAAGGCATGTCATGGGGAATTATGAATCATCGTGACGGCGTTCATATACAAAAAGGTGAATCCTGTATCTATAAAGGTCATGGCTGCACAGAGTATACATGCTATTCAAAGCAAAGTGATTTTCATTTCAAAAACATCAAAATACCCATCCGTTATTTTTCCTCCATTTTAAGAGACTACTTTGAGGAGCAAGAAATTTTGGCTTATGAAAATAAACTGTTAAAAACCATTTCCAAAGTGAAAACCACGGCGAATATGGAACGGATATTATCGGAACTCAAGGATTTTCCGCTGTATCGCGGGGGTCTTGGCTACCTTTATTTGGACAGCAAACTTCTTGAACTCGTGTCCATTTATCTAAGTGAAGTTCTTGAATTAAGCATTTTAAGTCCTGACAATATTCCCATTTCAAAAGCGGACAGGGATAGCCTATGGGAAATCAAGCGCATGATTGACAGTCAAATTGCCTATGCCCCAACCTGTGAGCAATTGGCAAAAAAAGCACATATGAGCGTGTCGAAGCTCTCAAAGGGGTTTTCGGTACTATTCGGGATGCCGATTCATAGTTATATTATTAATCAGCGGTTAGAAAAAGCCGCAGAATTGCTTGTTACAACAGACTTGCCCATCAATCACATTGCGTTGTCTGTGGGCTACACAAAGTCAAGCAACTTTGCTTCTGCATTTAAGAATAAATATGGAGTCGTGCCCAAAAAGTATAACAACGCAATGAAATCGGTTAGATAAGAAAGTAAACCGCTTTTGGGTAAAACCAAATCGTTTTTGGGTGTTATTTCAATATGGTAGGTTGTATAATTTGCGTTGAGGTTAGAGGTATCTAACTTCAACGCATTTGTTTTTTTATTAATTTAAGGAGAGGTGAAAAGATGAATAAGAAGCTCAACGCAAAAGATTTTATTCTCATAGGCGTTCTTACCGCTCTAATGTGGATTATATGTATGATCATCAGCACTGCAATGAGTGTAGCTGGGCCTGTAACGAACGTATTTTATCCGTCGGTTGTTGCAATACCAAATGGTATTGTTATGATGTTGTTGCTTGCCAAAGTACCGAAAAAAGGTGTTTTAACCATTTGCGGAGTCATACAGGCAATTCTGTTTTTAGTAGTAGGGGCATTTTGGTTTATTCCAATTTCTCTGGTAGTGGGGGGCTTGCTCTGCGACTTCCTGATTTTGGGCAGAAAAGATGTGACAGCAAAGTCAATGGTCATTGCCTATGCAGTTTTCAGTGGGATCTTCACATTTGGCGCAATTGGGCCGATCAAGTTTCTGCAGGCAGCTTTTGTTGCAGCAATGGAACGCAACAGTATTCCTCAGGAATACATAGACACGATAACCGGCTTCACCTCTGTTCCTATGCTGATTGTCATTGTCGCGGCTGGTCTTGTCGGCGGATTGCTGGGCGGATTGCTGGGACAGAAAATGCTGAAAAAGCATTTCATAAAAGCGGGCTTGGTTACTGTGAAGTAGCTGCATCCAGCCCTTAAAAGGATTGACACAGAAAAGGGCTTAGGGGGCTGCGATTTAAGCGGCCCCTTTCGCATTTGGGAGGCTTGCTATGGAGCATACAGTTTTACAAATGATTGCAAAAACCCAATACCGTGGAACCGCTTTATTAGATCCTCGGTGTAAGCTGCTTCTACTGATTTTTATTGGTTTTGTCAGCTATTTTCTGATGGGGGACATTGCGGGGCTTTCCCTGATGATTGTATTTGCGCTTTTCATCAGTGCTGGAAATGAAATGAAGTGGGCAGTAAAAATGCTGGTTGTATATATTGCCATAGCTTACCTTAATGTACTTTTCCGCTATGTGTCTGTCCCCGGCCTGAGTGTGATTATGAGTATTTTTGGCGTTACGGTGCTAAAGATGATTCCAATTATCATGATGGGGCGCTGGGTACTGAAGACAACCCAAATGGATGATCTTATGGTGTCCTTGCAACGTATGAAGCTGCCGCAGTCGGTTACGATTCCTTTGGTTGTTATGTTCCGTTATCTTCCCACATTGCGGATTGAGTATCGCATGATACGAAACGCAATGGGGATTCGGGGCATTGGAGATACGGTGTGGAAAAGAATTTTACACCCTTTGGCTACGATGGAGTATATATTGATTCCGCTTCTGATGCGCTGCCTGAAGGTAACGGACGAACTGGCGGCCTCTGGCACTACCCGAGGTTTGGAGCGGGATGTCAAGCGTCACGCGATTAACCATGTCGCCTTTTCTGTAAAAGAGTACGCTGTGGGAGCGGGAGCGATTCTGTTTTTAGCCGCACTGCTGCTGATTGACCGTACCTCCATCGGTGAATTCATTATATGGAGGGTGTAAACGTGATTGAGTTTCAAAACTATTCTTTTCAATATGAGGAAAGTGCGGAATGTACCCTCGAAAACATTAATTTAACCATTGAAACCGGAGAGTTTGTTTTATTGACAGGGCGCAGCGGATGTGGGAAAACGACCCTGCTGCGCGCCCTAAACGGATTGATTCCCCATTTCTACCCTGGGCAGTCCAACGGGGATCTACGGATAGACGGAAAATCACTGCTGGAAATGAAGCCGTCCGAACTGGCGGGAGAAATCGGCACGGTTTTCCAGGACCCCCGTTCTCAGTTTTTCATGACGGATACCACAAGAGAGCTGGCGTTTGGCTGTGAAAACATGGGCTTTGACAGAGAGGAAACAATACGGCGTGTTGCAAAGGCGGCTACGGAACTTGAACTCCTGTCGTATTTGAACCGCAGTATCTTTGCTTTGTCCAGCGGTGAGAAGCAGCAGATAGCGATTGGCTCCGTTCATGCGTTGTCACCAAAGTTCTATATTTTTGACGAACCCTCCGCAAACCTGGACTATGATGCGACGAAGCGGTTGACGGAAATTATGAAAAAGCTAAAAAGCGCAGGCTGTACCATTCTCGTTGTAGAACACCGTTTCTTTTATTTACGGGACTTAATTGACCATGCGTACTTAATTGAAAACGGACGGGTAACAGGAACCTTTACCCGAGAGGAATTCTGCTCCTTGGACGAAGAAAAACGCACAGCATATGGATTACGCACACCCTACCCCGAGCAGGAATCAGGACGTTTATGCCATGAGCCGCATAACAACCATCGAAAAGAATCCTGTCTGGAGGTAAGCGAGGTTTCTTTGGCTTATAAAAAGGAACCGGATATTGTAAGTAATCTTAGCTTTCAAGCAAACGCAGGAGAAGTTATCGGGATTTTAGGGCATAACGGTGCTGGGAAAACAACATTGCTGTCTGCTTTGACAGGGATTTTCAAGGAAAATAACGGCACTATTCGCTATAACGGAAAAAAGCTCTCCCCTCATGCCCGCCAAAATCTTTCCTATTTGGTTATGCAGGATGCGGATTATCAACTGTTCACAAGTAGTGTGGCGGAAGAATTATCACTGGGAACCGGAAATGGATGTGCCCAAAAAGTAAATGAAACCTTACATGCTCTTGGGTTGTCCGAATATCGGGAGCGCCACCCTGCTTCCCTCTCCGGCGGACAAAAACAGCGGGTTACAATTGGCACCGCAATTGTGAAAGGCAGTCCGATTATCTGCTTTGACGAACCTACCAGCGGATTGGATTATGATTCCATGATTCGCGTCAGCACGCTGATAAAATCCTTGTCCGACGCAGGAATTATCATTTTTGTTGTTTCCCATGATTTTGAGTTTATTGTCCGTACCTGCTCACAAATTCTACAATTGGATAAGGACAAAGCGTTTAATCACCGTAACCTTACACAGGAAACATTAAGGCAGCTTTCAGAGCAATATTTCAGTTAAGAAGGAGGAAACGAAACATGTTCAACAAGATTTTTGAATATGCGGGGCCGCACAAAAAAGGCATCTATGCCGCAACCATTATTCTGTTAATCAGTGTCTTGATGGGTGTTCTACCCTTTGTGCTGGCTTATCAAATCATTGCGCCACTCGTTGCGGGAAAAAGTATTGACATGGCATACATTTTCCTGCGGATTGTCGGCGTTCTTGCCTGCTTAGTTTTACAGGCTTATCTTTACGGAGGGGGACTGGATTTATCCCATAAAACCGCCTATAATACGCTGATTCGCCTGCGTATCGCTTTGCAGAAAAAATTTGAAAATCTGCCTATGGGCGTCATTCAGGACAAAGGCACCGGAACGATAAAAAAGCTGTTTGTGGATGATGTGGACAGTCTGGAGCTTCTGCTTGCCCATTCTTTACCGGAGGGGATCGCCAATCTGATGGTGCCTTTCGCCGTTTATGCCTCCATGTTTTGCATCGACTGGAAATTAGCGCTGCTGTCGCTGGCTTCTCTGCCTATCAGCATAATTGCCATGATGATTATGTACTCCGTGGGCATGAAGCAGATGGGCGCTTACTATCAGGCGGGGCAGAAAATGAATAATACCATCATCGAATACATCAACGGCATGGAAGTTGTCAAGGTATTCAACAAGGACGGAGAATCTTATGAGAGGTTCCGAAAGGATGTTTCCGACTACCGTGACTATACGCTGAACTGGTATAAGGCTTGCTGGCCGTGGATGGCGGTGTACAGCAGTCTGCTGCCCTGTACCATTATCCTGACCCTGCCCTTGGGTGCATGGTTTGTTCTAAGCGGGTTATCCAACTTGTCAGACCTGATTTTGGTTCTATGCCTCGCTCTGAGCATTGGTATTCCGTTGCTGAAAGCGCTCGGCTTTCTGCCCACCATGCCGCAGCTGAATTATAAAATTTCCGCGCTGGAGCAGATGCTTGATTCCGAGCCCCTTCGCCAGACATCTGAGGAATTTCATGGAAAGGATCATACCGTCCGGTTTGAGGGTGTAAGCTTTGCATACGGGGAACAAACCGTTGTCCATAATGTCAGCCTGACGGCAAAAGCTGGTCAGAAAACGGCGCTTGTGGGTGAATCAGGCTCCGGGAAAAGCACATTGGCAAAGCTTTTGATCCACTACTACGACCCCGGACAAGGGCGCATTCTGATTGGAGGGCAAAGCATCGATGCAATGAGCTTAAACGCCTTGAACAGTCAAATCTCCTATGTAGCACAGGATCAATATCTCTTTAATACGTCCCTGCTTGAAAATATCCGTATGGGGAAGCCGGACGCAACAGATGAAGAAGTGCTGGAGGCTGCCCGCAAGGCGCAATGCACGGAGTTTTTTGACAAGCTGCCGGAGGGTATCCGTTCTATGGCGGGTGACGCCGGCAAGATGCTGTCCGGCGGCCAGCGCCAGCGTATTTCTCTGGCAAGGGCTATTTTGAAAAATGCGCCGATTGTTGTACTTGATGAGGCAACCGCTTACGCTGACCCAGAGAATGAGGAAAAGATGGAAGCCGCGATTGCAGAGCTTGTCAGAGGGAAAACACTGTTTGTCATAGCCCATAGACTCCCTGCTATCATGAATGCCGATCAAATCTGCGTCATGGCGCATGGCTCGCTTGTGGCAGCCGGAAAACACGAAGAACTGCTATCTTCCTGCCATGAGTATCAAAAGCTCTGGAACGCTTCGGTAAACAGCAGACAGTGGAAGTTGGAAACGGCAAAGGAGGGAAACAGCTATGCTTAAATTACTTCAAAGAATCCTGAAGCTCTCCGGCAAATACAAAAAACGAATACAGGGAGCGGCTGTCTGCGCTTTCCTTGAATCCATCCTGTCCAAAATGCCAATCTTTTTTGCATTTGCAGTATTGACTGGTTTCTATGAAAATACATTAACCGGAATATTCTGCTTAAAGGTTGGGCTTGGGCTTGCCGCGGCTGTGATATTGCAGGCCGTGGTTCATTTTCTGAGCGACCGTCTGCAAAGCGGGGCCGGCTACATGATGTTTGCCGACCAGCGCATGGCACTTGGCAGTCATCTACGCAAGCTGCCTATGGGTTACTTTACTGCGGGAAACATCGGAAAAATCAGTTCTGTACTTAGTACGGATATGGTATTTATTGAGGAAGTGGCAATGAGTATCATCGCCAATATGATGAGCTATCTTTCTTCTTCGCTTATTCTTATTGTATTCATGTTTGCCCTGGACTGGAGGCTTGGACTGACAGCCGCAGTGATTACTATTTTCGCTGCTTTCATTGCAAAGCGCATGAATAAGCTGTCCTTGAAGGAAGCGGCAGAACGTCAGGCGCAAAGTGAAAATCTGACAGATGCGGTACTTTCCTTTGCGGAAGGCATCGGCATAATCAAAAGCTATAACCTGTTGGGAGAAAAATCACAGGAACTTAATGATAACTTCAAAAAGTCCAGAGACAGTTCGGTTGCTTTTGAAAGAAAGATGACCCCGTGGACACGAGGGTTGAATGTCCTCTATGCGTTTGGAATCTCCGCCGTCTTTGGTTTATCTGTGCTGCTGGAGCAAAGCGGAGCTTTGACACTTCCTTATCTGCTTGGCGTTCTGCTTTTTGTATTCGATCTGTTTGGGCCATTGAAAGCGCTTTATGGTGAGGCTACCCGGTTAACGGTTATGAATGCTGCCTTAGACCGGATTGAAGCCGTTTTGCAGGAGTCAGAGCTTCCAGATACAGGTATACAGCATATTCCCGAACAGGCTGACGGCACGCCTGAAATCTGCTTTGAAGGTGTATCTTTCGCCTATCAGAAAAAGGATACGCTGCATAACATCAGCTTTACCATCCCCCGGCATACCATGGCAGCTCTTGTTGGCCCCTCCGGCGGCGGGAAATCCACGATTGCAAATCTCCTCGCCAGACTTTGGGATGTGAAATCAGGTAAAATAGCCATTCGTGGCACGGATATCCGGAAGGTTCCTCTGGCTGAACTAATGGATAACATCAGCGTAGTATTCCAGCGTGTCTATCTGTTTCAGGACACGATATACAACAATATCAGCATGGGAAAACCGGATGCTGTCGGGGAAGAAGTGATGGAAGCAGCAAGGAAAGCCCGTTGCTATGACTTTATTATGGCTCTGCCGGATGGGTTTCAAACGATGGTCGGAGAGGGCGGAGCAACTCTATCCGGTGGTGAGCGCCAGCGCATTTCTATTGCCCGGTGTATTTTGAAGGATGCACCCATTATTATTCTGGATGAGGCAACCGCCAGTGTAGATACGGATAACGAAAGCTATATACAGGAGGCTATTTCAGAGCTGGTAAAAGGAAAAACCTTGCTGGTTATTGCCCATAGGCTAAACACGATTCGGGAAGCCAATCAAATTTTAGTTATTTCGGACGGACAAATTTGCCAGAAAGGGTCACATGACGAGCTTATTAGCCAGTCTGGAATTTATTATAATTTTGTAAAGCTTCGTGAAAATTCTGGACAATTGAGCATTTTATAAGGTGTGGGAGGCGATATCTTGACTCTTGGGAAATCATTGGAATATTATACCTTTCTCAAACTGGGCTTAATGTGGCAAACAAATCTATGAACGCCATACGTTTTTTGAAAAACTGTTGGTTTGATTGGGTGTTGATGAACAGGTAGCTTCACAAGATGCCTGTCAGATTGAGCATGTTATCAGTCAGGAATCCTATGAAAAAATGCTGGCACATTTTGAATATGATGGCGAAATAAGAGATCTGCATACAAAACCACTTGGGGGTGCTCCTTTTCCCCTTTAACAAAAATTGTCTGGCAAAAACGCGCTTCATTCATTGGCAATTGTAGTTCTATATTTTATAATATAATTACAATTGTAGGTAAAAGGAGTGGATCTAATGAAAGATATTAGCATCTCTATAACTGAATCGGAATGGCAAGTTCTAAAAGTACTTTGGGAAAAATCCCCTTTGACTTTACCACAAGTCGTTGAGAAACTAGAACATACGGGTTGGAATGTGAATACAATCCAGACATTTTTATCCCGTCTTGTAAAAAAATCTGCCTTGTCCACAACAAAACAAGGCAAGGGTTTTTTATACAGCCCCATTGTTCAGGAGAGCGATTGCCAGCTTGCACAGACCAAACGTTTTATTGACCGTGTTTATGATGGTTCTGTGAGCAGTATGGTTATGGGAGTACTTAGCAGCGGAAACCTATCTACGGAAGAATTTGAACGCCTAAAGAAACTGGTGGAGGATTATGAAAGGAGCCGGAAATGACGTTTGCAAATGCTTTCTATATTATGTTGTTTATGAGCGCCATTAGTGCCTTGGCGTGGCTTCTTCTATTGCTAGTACAAAGTGTAGGGCGCGTCAAATTTCCCCACATATTTTTTGTTGCCCTGATGATTTTTTTCATCGTGCCGGTAACGTTGGGAAATGTAAAATGGATTGACCCCGACCAAAGCCACATGTATATCCCTCAATTTCTACTATTGGCGAAAATCTGGATTGCAGGAACAGCTTTGCTTCTGCTGGTAATGCTGGTAAAAACAATGCTGCTGTGGCATACGGTACGCAAATGTATCTCTTGTACAGAGACAAACATACTGGCAATACTGGACGTTTGCGCAAAGCAGGCGGGGATCAGGCGCACTCCCGCTGTTTTTATAGGGAAGCTAAATGAACCTGCCTGCGTAGTGTCCTGCCTAACCCCCGCTATTGTTTTATCAGAGGCGGTAATCAGTGAATTAAATGATGAAGAATTATATATGGTTTTGCTGCATGAATGTACCCATATCAGGCACCTGCACCTATTTCAAAAAAGGTTATTTGACATCTTGTGCCGTGCACACTGGATGAATCCGTTGGCATGGGTGGCGAGACGGGAATTCTTCCTGTCGTGTGAAATGGATTGTGATACGCATATCGTAAAAAATCTTTCAGGAGGCTCAGAAGCCAGGTATGTCCACATGTTGGTGCGGCTTATGGGGTTATCCGTCCGAAAACCCAAAAGCTCAACGGACACAGTTGGAATTCTTGCTTTTATGGAGATGAAGCAACGGCTTGGCCTGCTGCTACGTCCCGTAACAAAGCTGCATCGCACCATTGCGGCAATGGCTTGCCTGCTTATTCTGTGCGGCACAATATGGGGTTCGATTTCACTTTCAAAAGCAGTATTTTACCCCTATCCAGCTTATCAAAATCATGTTGAAAGGAGTGGAAATATCAATGGCGATTATTGAAGTTAAGGCTGCTACCAAGAAATACAAAAACAATGTGTTAGGGTTGGACGATGTGACCTTTTCTATAAGCCCTGGCGTGTTTGGATTACTAGGACACAATGGGGCCGGGAAAACCACTCTTATGCGGATGATTGCAACCATTCTTCGCCCTACTTCCGGCAGTATCATGATTATGGGGCATGACACGCAGAAAGATGGAGACGCTGTCCGTGGACACATCGGCTATCTGCCCCTCTGTTTGGATTGATGTTTTTACTGGCAGACAGGATAAGAGGAGACAGAAAGAAAGGCACGATGGAGCTTTTCATGGCAAGCCCTTTGCGTAAAGCCCAATATATATGGGGGAAGCTCCTGGGGAACTACGCCGCACTCCTTTTGGTAATGGCCGCATATCTTGGGATTCATGCGGTGGCACAGTATTTCTACACCCCAGGCCATTTCACCTTATTGCCGTATGTCGTCGGGCTTTTTGCCATGTGTGTACCCGCTTGCTTCTTTGTTTCCGCATGTTCAGTAGCGCTGCCCGTGGTAATGGATATTCGCTTATTTTATGTAATGTTTTCCGTCTATTTCCTCATGAATTCTGACTTCATCTATACCGAAAACAGCATTCTTCGCTCTTTGTATCTGTTTCAGAGTAATATGCTGAAACTCGTTTATACCTATAAGAGCTTTGAAATCATCATGATCCAGAAACTGCTGTGGAATCTTGCTTTCCTGCTCTGCGTCGGTCTTGCTTCCATGCTGCTGCTGCAAGGAAACAGGCGTTATTGGAGGGAGACGGCATGAAAGAGATGGTTTCCTACGAACGTAAAATAGCCGGAAATAATATTCTTTGGATAATTCCATTGGTTTTGACGGTCTTTCTTTTGGTGGCAGGTAACGGTGGGGAGCTTATCAATTGGGGCGCTTTTGGCTTTGAAGTTCTGATACCGTTTTTTACGACCGTCATGGTATGCGAATGGGTTAGAACTTTATCCGACCCTTTGATTGAGGTACTCATTGTTCATACCAAATCACTGTTTAGGTGGATAGCAATCAGGTTTCTCGTTATGTTCGGCCTGACCGGCATATTTTGCATTGCTTGTATGGCAATATGGAGCATTATCATCCCGGACGCATCCATCGGTGAGTATCTTATCATTTACTTAGGTACAGCGTTTTTCCTATCGTCATTGGGAGTATTGGCTTCATTTTTAAGCCGACAGTCCCATATGACGACTGCCATATGCGGGACTATATGGTTCCTAAGCCTGTTGTTCCGCTCTGCTTTTATGGAAAATCTAATTAGAATTCTATCTATCCTTTTGTGCGGTTTGCTGCCCCTGAAAGCCCATCTTGGATTGCCAGCAAAGGAGTTCTTTTTCTGCTTGGAATTTTGATGTGGGCCATTGTTTACTTTATCTGCCGGCAACGGAGGCTGGACATATGAATACGGTCTTATCGGCGATAGCATTGCAGTGGACACATCCCAAATCAACGATTCGCACGGCTTCTGTCCGCAGTAATGCAACACAAAAGGAATTTGCTGACCGACTGACTACATGCTTTACGGAATCGGCTTGGTATATTGATTTACAATAATCGTTAAATTCATATGCGTAAATAAGTGATTCTACTTTTCGTAGGTTGTATGTGCCAAAGGTATCAGCTTTCAGCTTATAGACAAAAATGCAGACTATGCAAAACCGAGGTACTGATTACGGAAATTCTCTATAACTCCAGTCCCAAGGGGATTCAAGGTTGAGGTCTTGAGTCGCCTCGGACTATTTGGGGAGACAACCACCGGCATAGAGTCAGGTAGCACGCTGTCAATCCATTTCGGTAACGGATATATGCTTTATGACAGGGTTTGAAAATACAACGCATTTTTCCAGAGCATTTAAAGAGCGTTATGGGAGTTCACCGGTTTCATACAAAAAGCGACTTAGTTCTATATAGCATAAGGATTATACACAGAGCAAGAAACTTTATATTTTACCTGGACTAAATTCTTGTAAAATGGTATTTATAGATGCATAGTTGTTATATTTTTTTAGGGATTCGGAGAATTCAGGAGGATAGCTAGATGATAGATAGAGCGGCACAGCTGATAATACTGAGAGGTAATTCCGGAAGCGGCAAGACTGCAACCGCAAAGGCATTACAAAGAAAATTCGGGTATGGGACGATGCTCATTTCACAGGATGTCATCAGAAGAGAGATGCTACATGTGAAAGATGGGCCGGATTCAGAAGCAGCCCAGTTGTTATTTGAACTTGCAATGTACGGTAAAAAACATTGCAGCATTGTAATTCTGGAAGGTATTTTAAATGCAAAATGGTATGAAAAATTATTTGAAAATTTACTAAAAGAATTTAATGACCGCATTTTTGCATATTATTTCGATATACCTTTTGAAGAAACTTTAAATCGTCATCAGCAAAAGCCTAATGCTTATGAATTCGGAGAAAAGGAAATGAAAGAATGGTGGAATGAAAAGGATTTATTACATATCATTCAGGAAGTATATCTTCATAAGGAATTAAGCTTAAATGAAATAGTTGATATGGTCTATCGGGATGTTATAAAGCAATGAAGCCAGGATACCATTTCGATTTCTTCAAGCCTGCGCATAATTGAATTTCATCATAAAATCTGTTATCATATAAATAAGTTAGATAAAACTAACTTATTTATGTTTTATACCATCATATCCATTATAGACAATGGATTTGCCGTTACTGCTTCTGCGCTCTTAATCATAAAATATATAAAGGCACGCAATAAGCAAAAGTTATTATGAGTACAGCATAAAGCCGGCAAATTACAACTTGCAGTTTAAATTACAAATTTTTATATATAACACGCTGGGAAAGGGGAGTGCTATATGGCAAGTTTTTTATATAATACATGTAATACCGTATTGCACATATTTCAGATTAAGCGGCTGTTGGCAAAAGAGGGTGCGGCTTTCGACAGGATGGTCAGGCGGTTTGAAAAGCGCCAAAATGTCAGGCATCCATCCGGCAGGCTCAGAGGGAAATATGAATATCAGGAGAAATCACTTGGAGGACAGACTTGCTACATTGTCAAGGCCAAGGATCATAAAGCGGAAAAGGCCGTATTGTTGTTTTTCGGCGGCGGCTATTTTATGCCGCCCGATCAGGGGGATTTTTCACTGGCGGGCGAGATTGCAGAACAGACGGGAGCAGAGGTTTATTTGCCTATGTATCCCTTAGCTCCTAAATATAAACTGATAGACACGGCAAAAAGCGTGACTGAAGTTTACCGGGAAATGCTGCTTAATTATGAGCCCCATAACATCGTGTTCATGGGAAATTCTTCGGGAGCAGGATTATGTTTGACTTTGTGTTTGTTTATCCGCCATGAGAAGTTAGCCGTACCGTTTCCGGGCAGACTGATTATGCTGTCTCCGGGATTACAGATGCCGCCTGATGAAGCTCAAACCGGGAGAATGATACCGCTGGAAAAAAGTGATACAATGATCCCGGTAATATTTTGCAAAAACGTCCATAGGATTCTTGTTGATGAGAACAGCGCATATCTGCTGCGCTCATTTGAGACTTCCTGGGAAGGGCTGCCTGAAATGGATGTTTTCTTTGGCGACCGCGAAGTATTCTATGCTTACGTCCCGGATATCCGGCAAGCGGCAAAGGACGGAAATGTCAGATTACATATCCATATTGGTGAAAATATGATGCACTGTTGGCCAATGCTGGGCTTTACAAGAGAGGGTAAACAGACGCGGACGGAAATTTATAAAATAATCCGGTCAGTCTGATATGCGGATTTCGATATGGCAATCGGATTATGAGTGTAACACCAATCTGAATTTGCTCACGCCGAATACATGCTGGCAAAGACAGCCTTCCCAGTATTTTCAAACCAATTAACACCGGAATGGCGCCGCCGGCAAATTCGGCTTTTGATTTAAATTTCAAGCCGAATATATTGCCGATAATAACGCCCAGCATAGATAAAACAAGTGTGATAACCCCAATAAGATGTATATATGCATATTGACTGAACCTGTGAGGCCGGATTGGGGCGGCTCTTTTAATCTACCCTATTAAATGTGGTAGTTGTGCCATCCTCCGTCACATCTATCGCTTGTTTGTCTTTTTCTTTAAAAGTATATTGCTCAAGCTCACCTGCGTCGTCGAGTGTAACCATCTTGTCATTTCTGACGAGATAGCTGCCGGTGCCCATTGACTTTTCGCCGTCAGATACGTCAAATGTCCCATCTGTATTAAACTCAAAGGTCAGCTCCATGCCGGCACTTGGTATATTGGCTTCCCATTTTCCGATAAAAGGATTATTCAGGCCTGTATTTTGTGAGACCGCAGGTTTGGCGGCGCAGCCAAAAAGAGTAATACACATAATGATTGCCAAAAGAGCTAAGGATAGTTTTTTCATAGTTCTCCTCCATATTTTTATTTATAACAATACAACTCTTGAAAAATTTTAAGCGTATGTGTTATATTAATAGTTAGAATACTCGAACAAATAGTATCACAGGCTCTTTATAACGACAAGCTGATACAGGTTATCCAATTTTTTTCGGGCATGAATGTATTTAAAATTGGCAGGTGAATATAAAATGGACATATATACGGCAGTGAAGCCGGGCCTTCCTGCGGAAAAACCCATGGAGCTTTGCTTCCGGCAAGCTGAAAGTGTTGGGGCATTTGACTTCTTTGAAGCGGATCAGGAATTGGCTACAGGCAGCATGAAACAGCTCATGTTTAAAAATAAGTTTTATATATCCCACATGGATTATTCCTTTCGCTGTCCCGCGCGAAAAGATTATACGCTATCCAGTCAATTTATAGAGATTCTATATTTTGAATCCATCAAAGCAGAAAGTTGGGAATATGAATTTGGAAAATATCCGGTACACGCAGGTATCAGCACCTACGTGAATCAAAAGCGCAGGGGAAAACTCGTATTCTCACCGGATACGCCCGTTCGGGGAATCCGTATAATGATTTTTGAGGAGTTTTACCTGCAGTATTTGCAGGCAAGATTCCCAGATAACTATGTTGATGTCAATGCCCTCATCAAAATGAATTATAAAAGCTGCTTCGGTCCGGAATTGCTGCTTGTTCTCAGGCAGATCAAGAAAAGCATAGAATCAGATATTTCATCAGAATTATATTATGAGAGCAAGATTATGGAGATCCTATACCTGATTACCGCCAAAGCCGGTGAAGATATTTCCCTGGAACATTCCGGCAGGCGTCGGCTGACAGAAGAAGACTTAAGGGCTGTTAACAGAGCTAAGGCGATCATTGACGAGCGTCTTTCAGATTCACCAAAAATTTCGGAATTGACTTTTTTGACAAACACAAGTGCCGCTAAACTGCAAAATGATTTTCAGCTTGCCTTTGGCAGTACAATTCATGGATATGTGCTGAAAGCCCGTATGAGAGAGGCATTGCATAAGATCGAAAGCAGCAATGAGCCCATCTATTCCATCGCAAAAAGTGTTGGCTGTAAAAATCCAAGCCGTTTCGCAGAACTATTCAAGAAGGCTTATGGAATCACTCCCATGGAATATCGTTCGATAAAAGAGAAACTTTGAAAGAGGGTTGGAGCCCGGGCGTTTATTTTATGCCAGGGCACATGTACTGCTATTCGGTTTGACTTCGGATCCTCCACATTTTTGCCTGCTGCTGAGCTGTCCAAAGCTCGCAATAAAGGCCGCCCTTGTCGATCAATTCCGAATGATTTCCAGCTTCAACGATGCTGCCTTTCTGAAAGACCAGAATATGATCTGCGGATCTGATCGTCTGCAAATGGTGTGCAATGACCAGAACTGTCCGACCGGCAGATAGATTGCTGATGGCCTTTTGGATGGATACCTCGTTCATGGGATCCACATTACTGGTAGCCTCGTCAAGCAATACAATAGGGCTGTCTTTCAAAAGAGCCCGGGCAATGGAAAGCCTCTGGCGCTGTCCGCCGGAGAGACCTACGCCATTTTCTCCCAGCATTGTGTTATATCCGTCCGGCAGACTCATGATGAAATCGTGTATCATGGCCTTTTTCGCCGCTTCGGTCACCTGTTCTTCAGTCGAACCGCTGTTTCCCATTCTGATGTTTTCATAGATAGTGTCGGCAAACAGGACGACGTTTTGCATGACAATGCTGATTTTGGAAAGTAACTCATCATAATCCATCTCTCGTATGTCCACGCCGCCGATTTCAATTTTTCCCGACTGACAATCCCAAAACCGCAGAAGCAGATTTGTGATTGTCGTTTTACCCGACCCGGACGGTCCCACCAAAGCCGTGAGGCTCCCTTGCTCCAAAGTGAAATCAGCATCTTTTAATTTAAAGCCGTTTTCCTCATAATAGAACTCCACATGATCGAAATGGATATCAAATCCGGCAGCGGACTTGGGAGCTGCAGGGTTATCCATAACATGGGCGTGCAGCAGCCTGGCAATTCTTCCATAGCTGTCCTTGATACCGGTATAACTCATACGGTAACTCTCCAGACTGGCGAACGGCCTGTAAAATTCCTGGCTGAAAACAATAAAGTAGACATAGTTATCCGCATCGAGATATTTAAACCAGGTAAGAAATCCTCCTATCAGGGCGAGCAGGCCAAAGCAAAGCTCAAACGGAATGAAATATTTTGCGGAGTCGACCGCGCCGGCTTTGGACTCCTCTTTGCTGCTCTTACCAAAACGCTGCGCACTTTCCTTTAGACGGTTCTGAAAGAACCTGCTTTCAGGAAAGGCTTTCAGCAGCGGAATGCCCTTTATATACTCTACAAACCGGCTGACCATATCCGCAAGATTTTGTTTATTCTTTTCCTTTAAGGCCAGGGATCTCTTAACACTCACCGCTTGAATCCATATAGCCGGAGGCAGCAGGGCAACCATCACCAGCCCCATTTTCCAGTCAAGTACAAAAAGGCCGGCTCCGATCATCAGAGCGGTAATGATATCGCTCATGGTTCTTGAGCCTATATGCGCCACGGCGCTCTCCAGATTGTCCACATCGTTTTGTATGACCGTGCTGATTTCGCCGAGGCGTTCCTTGGTGTAATAGCCCAAGGAGAACTGCTTTAGCTTTCGGATGATTCTTTCTTTCAAGTTCATTTCCATTTCAAAGCCGGCAAAATGAGTGGTGCTGACGGAGATAATGCTGGCGATGAATTTTACGGCCAGCATTCCGATCATCAGCCACCAGTATCCTGCCAGATCTTTTTCCCCATCTGTAATCGCCGTCAGCATCCGAAAGACCGTCAGCAGAATGCCTGCAAACAGGAGGGAACTCACGGTGTTGGAAATTGTGGCCCATGCAAGCATGTGCCTGCCTTTTTTACTGATATGTGAAAACAGTTCCTTGATCATAGCACATAAACCTCCCTGATATTCCAATTTTCGGCCGCCTGCTCCGCATTCACCATAGCTTTGTATAACCCGCTTGTTTCAAGCAGTTCGTCATGCTTTCCTTTTGCTGTGATTTCACCGTTCTGCATTACAAGAATCTGATCTGCGGGCTGGATGGTATTAAGGTGGTGGGCAATGATAATCAGTGTCTTATTTTCACACAGACTGCCGATGGCCTGCTGGATCAGCGATTCGTTATAAGGGTCGATAGCTGCGGTCGCTTCGTCCAGTATCACAATGGGAGCATCCTTTAAAATCATGCGAGCTATGGAAATTCTTTGTTTCTCGCCTCCAGACAGCTTGGCTCCGGCTTCTCCTACAATCGTCTGATAGCCTTCAGGGAAGCCCATGATCACATCCTGTATCCTGGCCTTTTGCGCGGCATTGACGATTTCGTCCATGCCGGCGTCCTTTTTCCCGATCCGTATGTTTTCCTCGATAGAGCTGTTAAACAGAAAAGTATCCTGCTGTACGATGGAAATCAGGGCGGACAGGTCTTGTTCGTTAAAATCCTGCACCTTTCGTCCGCCAATGGTGATCGTTCCGCTGTCAGGCTGCCAGAAATTCATGATCAGGCTGGCCAGGGTACTTTTCCCGGCTCCGGAAGGACCGACAATGGCATTGACTGAATTCTTTCTAAAAATTGCATTGACGTTTTTCAAAGCCGCTTCATTTTCATCGTAGCTGAACGTAACGTCTTTAAATTCCACGTCTCCCGCAGTTGGAGCAGCACGCTTTTCTTTTTCGGCTTCTGCCGGAACCTTCATCACGGAGTCCACCGCTGCCATCGTGTTCTGAAACACGATTTTGTTGTATTGCAGGGAGATGGATTTTGAAAAGTTCTTTGAGAACTGTCCGGCCAGAATGATCGACAGGATATAGACTATGATGCTCCAGGCCTTGATGGGCTTGCTGCTTAAAAGAACGGAACCGGTGATGGCTACCACGACGATGCCGCTCTCCATCAGCATGGTAATAAAGCTCATGGGAACCGACTGCACATAGATCGCTTTCCTGGCGCTTGCGATATAACTGTACATGCTTTGCAAGACCTTTTCCGTTTTCTTTTCCCCGCTGCTGAAAGCTTTGATCACGGAAATCGAGCCGATGTATTCCATCACGTTTTCGGAAACCGTTTGAATGCTCTTCTGGTAAATCCCCACAGATTTGGACCAGAGCTTGTTGAAAACCGGAATCAGGACAAACACCAACGGAACGGTCGAGATCAGTGCAATCCCCAGACGCCAGTCTAAAAGCGTCACGGCCACAAAAATAACCAGGCAGATAATATTTGTAACGACTACATCGGGGAGCGTATGGGCCAGATACAGCTCGATACGTTCCACATCACGGTCGATGATATTCGCCAGATCCCCGACTTTTCTCTTTTGAAAAAAAGAAAAGGGCAACTTCTTTATGTGCTCGATCATGCCGAGCCGGATTTCAAGCAGAGAAGAATAGGCGGAATCATGTGCTTTCCATAAGGCCAGCGCATAAAAAACAGCCTTAATGATCTGGCAAAGGCATACGGCAGTTCCGAGCAGGAACAGGTTTTCCAGCGATGTTCCGTCCCACAGCAGGCTTATCATATATACGATGATAAAAATGGATAGTATGCCTGTTATAATGCTGACAGCTGTGAAAAAAGCCGACAGTCTTCCTCTCTTTTTATAGGCATTGATTTGGTTTGCTTCTCCCATAATGGACCTCCTTACAGTGTGCAGATAGTATGAATGATTTGATATCATAGACAAATAAAGCTTAGCACTGAATAATTTGGAGGGCAATGAATCCAGGCGGATCGGATTTTTTTATGGCAGATGTTTATTCATAATTGATAGGAGACACTTGATTATTCCCGTCCTCTATAAAAATAAATCTTCCAACATTGTTTTTACCGTAAACAATTGTCTCGTGAGTATTATTTGGGATAGAAAACCTTGGGAAGCTGCAGGATTATTTTATCCCCAGCCAAAGAAGGGACCGCATTGAGACGACTGGAACCGGATAAAGCCTTTGACGGGTGGGCGCGTCGACAAACGATCCCACAAAAAGATGCGCATTTTCCATGTCAAAGTGAAGAAGGATGCTCTCATAAGCATCCTTCTTTATGTACTATCTACATGTATTGCGCCTTTCCGAAACTGGCGGAATGTTTTTCATGCCCTTTTGAACAGCCATGCAAATTATCATAAAGCCGGACCAACCCGCCTTATAGCTGCCAGCCAATAGAATCTGAGCGCAGCCTGAGGAATTTCCGGTAAATGCCATCCTCCTGAACCAGCTGATCGTGCGTACCCCTCTGAACGATCTTCCCATTGTCCACCACCAGGATCTGATCGGCGTTGCGCACGGTGGACAGGCGGTGTGCAATGGTAATCAGTGTCTTACCATTTGTAAGCTCGCGGATAGCTGAAAGCAGAGCGTGCTCGTTTTCAGGGTCTACGCTGGAGGTCGCTTCGTCCAGAATGACGATGGGTGCGTTTTTCAGAATCGCGCGGGCAATGGAAATCCGCTGTTTCTCACCGCCTGACAGCGTGGAACCCCCTTCTCCTACAACGGTATCATACCCGTCCGGCAGCGCCGTGATAAATTCATGGCAGCAGGCCCGTCCCGCGGCTTCTACAACCTGTTCGTGAGTAGCGTCCGGATTGCCGAACCTGATGTTGTTTTCGATGGTATCGTGGAACAGGTACACATTCTGGAATACCATACTGATCCGGGAAAGCAGGCTGTCAGCGGTACAGTCCTTTACGTTTTGTCCGCCAACCAGCACCTTTCCCTCCTGAACATCCCAGAACCGGGCGATCAGGTTGCAAAGGGTGGTTTTGCCGCTGCCGGACGGCCCTACAATGGCACAGGAGGTGCCCTGCGGAACTTTCAATGAAACATGATCGATGACTGTCCGGCTGTCATAGGCGAAGGACACATCCTTCAGCTCAATGTCGGAGGAAGCGGCCCGGAGCTCATGGGTAGTACGGTCCAGAGAGGGAATGTCGGTGACGGTTTCCAGCCGGTCCAGTTCGTTGTTTATTTTTCGCGCCAGGTAAGCCCCATCGCTCATAACTTCCAGCTCAGCATAGACGAGAAAAGCAGACACGAGGAACATCAGGCAATAGGAAAGCGGAAACGCACCGGCCAGATACAGGGCAGTTGCCAGAAACAGCAGAGTGCAGCTGGTGAGCTTAAAGACCAGACTATATAGCTTCATAACGCCTGCGGCGGCATGCTCCTGATCATAAGCGGCCTGCCACCTGTTCTCAAAGGCCCGGTAAACAGCACCTTCGCCGCTCTTATCCTGCAAAAACGCCCTGAGAACGGCAATCCCACGAATATATTCCAGAGATTCGGTGACCAGCTTTTCCTGTGCCGCCTGTACTTTGACCGTATGAATCACAGCGCGCTTTTGGATAATATGAAGCACATACAGGCCGATAATCAGCCCTGCCAGACTCAAAAGGGCAATCGGCAAGCTGTAAAAGGCCATCATGACTATGATAATGGATGCCATGGATACTCCGCCTGTTATGTCCGTAATCGCCATCATGGAATACTGTTCCAGCTCTACTACGGTTGAGGTAAGGATGGATTGAATGGTTCCAAGCCGCTGTTCGGAGAAATAGCCCATCGGCGCGCCTTTGAGTTTTTCACCGACGGCCAGCCGGTAGTCGCGGAACATGTCAAAGCCCTTGGCGCTCATGGAAATATCCATCAGCCATTGGAACAGGAAGCGCCCGCATACGCTGGCAATTATAATCCACAAGGCCTGATAGATGATATCCAGGGTCAGCGCCTCCAGATGCTCGAACACCAGAAATACGGCCAACAGCATCATAGCCATGGAAACGGTTTTAAAAAAATTGAGTACGATGCCCAGAAAAATGCGTGGCTTGCTGTCTCCAGCAATCGCTATAATACGTCGGATCATTTTCAGCATACTATATTACCTCCTTTTCCGCGATGTCGGCCGCACCTGTGTACTGCCGCCACATGGTGTCATAGAGCGGGCAGGCTTCCAGCAGCCGATTGTGGGTTCCGCAGGCGATGAGCTGTCCCTGGTCGATCACCAGGATTTGATTTGCATTTCGAATGGTGGACAGCCGGTGTGCCACGACAATTAGTGTCTTTCCTTTTACGAGCCGATTGATAGCCTGCTGGATCTCCGCCTCATTTTCCGGATCGGCATAAGCTGTTGCCTCGTCTAAGATTACTATGGAAGCGGGCTTGAGCATGGCACGGGCAATGGTAATACGCTGCCGCTCCCCGCCGGAAAGCAGATCGCCCGCATCGCCGGCCAGCGTGTCATAGCCGTTTTCCAAAGCCATGATGAACTCATGGCAGTTGGCCGCTTTTGCACTCGCTTCCACCTCGGCGTCAGAGGCCTGTGGATTGCCCATGCGGATGTTTTCCCGGATGGACTTGTCAAACAGAAAATTGTCCTGTGCAACGTAACTGATTTCACCCATCAGTTGCTGAAATGGGATATTTTTGATGTCATGGCCGCCATACCGGATGCTGCCGGAAGTCGCATCCCAAAAGCCTGCCATCAGCTTAGCAATGGTGGATTTTCCTGAACCGGAGGGCCCTACGAGGGCAGTTACTTCACCAGGGCTTGCCGTAAAGGAAATGTCATGCAGCACCTCCTTTTTCCCATCATAGGAAAAGCCCACATGTTCAAAGGAAAAGTCCCGTATTCCCAGCGTGACCGCCATATCAGGGCGGTGCTGTTCAGGGGTTGCCAGAAAGGTACGGATGGGGTCCAGATTTGCCGCCATATAGGCTAACTGTTCCAGCCCAAAGCCCAGCTTCATCAACTGCGGCATAAAGCCCACCGGAATAATGGTGCACGCCAAAAAAACAGGCAGGGTCAGAGTGCCGTTCATATACAGCCATGCGCCGATAGGCAGCGTACCCAGCAGAGTGGACGGCAGCACTGCTTTGAAGCCCGCCATCCAGAACCAGCTTTGCCGCCACCATGCCAGAGTGGAATCATGGAAAAAGCGGACCGAGTCGGAAAAGCGGCCGAAGGTCCTGCCGGTCTGGCCAAACGCCTTAATGACCTGAATCCCTCCTACATACTCCACCAGAGCGGCATTCATTTCGTTTCCGGACCGAAGATAAGTAGCCATTTTTTTAGAGTAGCCCTGCATCATGCCCACCATAAAAATCAGGCTGATGGGAACGGTGATCAGAGAGGCCAGCCCCATCCTCCAATCCAGTACAAAGACAAGCGCAATGCTGGCAAGCGGGGCTGCTATAGCGGACGGAAGCTCCGGAACGATATGGGCGATAATGTCCTCCAACCGGCCTACGTTATCCACCATCAGCGTTTTAAAGGCCCCGGATGGAGTTTCCAGCATGACTCCCATGGGAACCCGGCGCATTTTGTCCGCAATGGCGCAGCGGATGTTTTTCAGGATAGTGAAGGATATGCCGTGGCTGCGCAGGGAGGATTTGAGCGTCAGGTAAGTGCGCAGTACCATGCACAGGGCAGCCGTACCGGCAACCAGCGCCGCTCCACGCAGAGTGGCCGTACCGGTGTAAACCTGATTTGCCAGAAGCGCCACGGCGAAGAAGGGAGCTGTACCGAACAGCTCTCCAATGATGGCCAGAACCACGGAGAGAGGCATTCTTCCCTTTGCCTCACCTGTGAAACTGAACAAGACTTTAATTGGGTTTTCTCGTTTCTCTTTCATAGATACACCTCCAATATAGTTAGAATAGACTAACTTTTATGTAAAAAGAAAAGCCGTGGACTACAGTCCTAAAACGGCTCTCCAACCGGGATTGAAAAAAGTCTTCAATGTTTTCAGGTAATGCTGCGCGGCCTCTTGGGTGAAATCGTGGACGACCACCTCAAAAACAGCGGAAACATAGGCGCTGAGCAGAAGATGAAGCTCCTCCGGATGAATATTCTTGACCTGTACACCCCGGGTACGGGCGGCTTCCAAAAAAGCCAGAGTTTCTCTCTGCTCCATCATCACGAAGTCGTGGATAAAACCGGCGTATTGAGTACCCTCCGAACAGCATAGCAGCAGCTTGAATTCATCAAAATTCTGATAAACCATATGAAATATAAGGGACAGGTCGACACCGCTTTCCCACATAACATCCAGACTGTCTTGTTCCATGAGATCGTAGTCCCTGGCCTTAAAAATGTCGGCCTGCCTGTGAAATTCCTCCAGCACCGGGTTTACAAGGGCGGCAAACACGGCTTCCTTATCCGGAAAGTGGCGGTAAAGCCCACCGGTGGTTACGCCTGCATTTTTAGATATCTCGCGCAGATTTGCGTTCACAAACCCCTTTTCCAGGAACTCTTTTTTAGCGCTTTCCAGAATGCACGAATGGGTTTTATCATAATCCTTTGGCAAGGTGATACTCTCCTTTGCAGATACATAATGATAACGATGTTAGCTAACATCGTTATCATTATAAAATATGTACATATTTTTTGTCAAGTCTATTTATAGAGGAGGAGTTTTCAGTATCATTTTCAACAGCCATGCAAATATATCATAAAGCCGGACTTGCCAGGCTCCAGCTGCCAGCCCGGTTTTGCTCCTCCCACAACTGTGCATAAATGCCGCCTTGCCTGAGCAGCATGTCGTGTGTTCCTTTTTCCCGGATCTCCCCGCGGTCCAGCACAATGATCTGATCGGCATTGCTGACGGACTGCAGCCTGTGCGCGATCACTATCACCGTTTAGTCCTCCGCCAGCGCGCTGATGGCCTGCTGGATGAACACTTCGTTTTCCGGATCCAGGGAGGCGGTGGCCTCGTCCAGCAGTACGATTGGCGCGTTTTTCAGCAGTGCCCTCGCAATGGAGATCCGCTGTTTCTCGCCGCCTGACAGTGTGGAGCCGCCTTCACCGACGACGGTATCATAGCCGTCTGGCAGCGCCGTGATGAAGTCGTGGCACGCCGCCGTCTTTGCCGCCGCGACGATTTCCTCAATCGTGGCCTCCGGCTTGCCCATGGCAATATTGGCCGCAATAGTGTCATGGAAAAGATACACATCCTGAAATACCATGCTGATATGGGACAGCAGATCATCGGTTTTCATTTGCGTCACAGGCACGCCGCCCAGGGAGATTTCCCCTTTATCGGCATCCCAGAATCGTGCCGCCAGCCGGGTAATGGTGGATTTGCCCGAGCCGGAGGGACCCACCAGGGCAGTGAGGCTTTTGGCGGGTATGTTCAGGGAAATGTTGTGCAGCACCTCTTTGTCGCCGTAGCTGAACGAGACATTTTTAAAAGCAATCTCAGTCCCGTCCGGACGGTGGCCGGTTTTAGGCTCCGGAAGAGGCTGCTCGCGGTTCAGCTCGTCAATGCGCTGGGCGGAGCGGTTGGTTCTTGCATAATCCGCAATAAAAGCAAACACTGTCATCACCGGCTCGTAAATATTCAGAGAAAGGAGCAAAAAAGCCAGATAATAGAAGGGCGGAAGCGCCCCTTGCGTCAGCAGCCATGCTCCGCACAGCATCACCACGCCAATGCCGCAGTTGAGAACAAAGCGCCCAAGCATTCCGATGGGGGCCGCCGCCAGCTCCATGCCAACCGAATGCCTGCGCTGGTCGCTGAAGGAACGCCTCAGTGCTTCAAAATGCTCACCGGACTGATTGAAGGCCTTGAGCGTTTGAATTCCCCCCACATATTCCAGGATACCGGATGCCGCCGCCTGCTGGGTGGCAAGAAGCTCACCGCTGACCTTGCCCATACGCCGGTAGCTGATAAAAGCAAAAGGCAGCGACAGCGGGATTACCGCAATGGTTGCCAGCATCATGCGCCAGTCAAAGACCGAGAGCACGATCACTGAGAGAGCCAGCCGCACGAGAATCACGGAAATCTGGGGGATGAGGCTGGAGGCCAGATTTTCCACCTCGGTATAATCCCGCAGCAGAACAGTGGACAGGTCGCCCGCGTCGCGCCGGCTGTAAAAGCCCATGGACAGTCTACGCAGATGCTCTCCCATGGAAATGCGGGCGTTTTTGCTGGTCTGGGCAAACCCAACGCAAATGTTGATATAGGGGCGCCTGCGGATAAAGTAATAAACGACGGTCTGCGC
>JAEWSZ010000068.1 GCA_023397905.1 Bacillota bacterium
GTCTTTGAGACATCCACTCTGTCCGCAATAACCGCATATCCGGACGAGCTGCTGTTTTTGTTTCCCGTCACCCGGATTTTTATTGTATGCTGTCCGGAAGGCAACACCGGACTTATATATGCCAGGACCTGATCCTGTCTGGCTGATGAATACAGATCGACAAGAGTTTCCGTTCCTCCGTCCACGGACACCCCGGCTATTCCATGGCTGTTTGCTTTGGACATATATACCTTTGCCTGTACACCCGTGAATTTTACCTGATAATAGCTGTCTGTTGCACCGGACCAGTGATTGTCATTCCAGAATGCGCCGGACTGCGCCCCTCTTTCCCATGCGCCTGAATAACTAAACTGGTTGCTGCCTGTTCCAACCACTGAATCATTTACTTTGACCAGATTATTTGAATATGCCGCATCCGGAATAACATATGTCGTTATGGAATTGGCTGCCGCCGTTATTGAAAGAGCTTTACCAGTTACGGGTATATTGCTCAATTGCGCCAGGTTTTCCGTCGCTGAAGTCCTGTATGCTGCCGCAGAAGCTCCGATGGCATCAAATCCCGATAAATTGTAAGTGTAGTCCGCATTTGACGATGTGTCGTTGGTCACCACCAGCACCAGCTTCCCCGCTGCCAGGTCAACCGCCGCCAGGGTATTGGGATTATCGCTGCCAATAACCGTATAGCCCTGCTTAATAAATTTGCTATAATTTCCCATGCTGTAATACTGTTTGGTTACCCAGTAGTCTTCCGTACCTGTAAAATTTGCATGTATCAATCCGTGGTTATTATTGCCGGCCTCATTTTCAACGGCCTGCCAGTATACCCAGGCATCGGCGCCCATGTCATTTAGATCCGTGAGGATCTTACGGGATTGCTCCAGTGCGCTTGTCATATCATTATGGCTGTGATTTGCCGAACCGCCTATGCTCACTTCTGAATTCCAGACCTTTTTCCCGTCGCTGTTTGCAGCCACTCTGAGTCCCGCTCTGTTGCTTCCGCCGTATGTATGGGTATTAACCTGAGTTATGTAGGATTTTACGGTGCTGTCAAATGAGTTGTAGGAGGTAATTGAATCATCAATGGAGTATTCTTCTCCGGCGCTCAGTGCAGTACCTGACAACCCCTTGCTTGCCAGGCTTGCACCCGTAAGCTTTAAAATCTGGTTCTGATCGGCCCTGTCAAAATGGCAGCCTTCCTGATTGTTGGATGACTTCCACCATGTGCTTATGGGCTCATTCATTACCGACAGGGTTCTGAAGGTAATGCCCCAGTTATCACGGAAATGTTTCACAACCTCAGTAAGATAATCCGCGAATTCATCATACATATCGGATTTCAAGTTGTTGCCGCCATTAGCACTTCCCGCGGAGCACTGGCTGTCAGTCATCCAGTAAGGCGGCGAATTTGAAAAGGCTTCCGTAATGTTTACTCCTTTGCCGACAGCCTGCTGGAGAACCCATCTCTGTCCGGCGTCCGCCGACCAGTCCCACACTCCCGGTGAAGGTTCATATCCCGGGATCTCGGCGCTCACTCTCATATGCTCATGTGACGGATTCTCTCCCCCTCCGATGTTGTACCGGGCTATATTCAATCCCAGCCCCGAGGCTTGATCAAATAAAAGGTCAATGATGTCGTCTTTCAGAGAAGAAGACCAATTTCCCACTTCGTTTCCCCACCAGCAGAGCGAAGTACCCCAGCCCTCCATTGTCTGCCTCCGGTCGGCAGGGTCCACATTAACAGTTGTTGCTGCATTTACAGGTAAAATTGAACTTATACAGGATGTGACCACTAGCACGATTGTCATTAATAAAGATAATGCCTTTTTACTTTTCAGCATTTCATTTCATCCTTTCTCTTAATAAATTTTAAGGATACAAACATCCTTTCCATGTCATGACCAGGTATAAATGCGGATAGCCCGGTATTTCATACGCTATTTCAACGTTGAGCTGCCCGCGGTTATATTTGCTTCAAGCATGTATTTCTGACCAAAGAAATATCCCATTAAGGGCGGAATGGTCAGAAACACAGACCCCACCATTACATAATGCCAGTTTGGAACCGCATTGCCCTGGGATGCCTGTATTACACGAAGCGCCACTGCCAGAGGATATTTCGCACTGTCCTGCAGGAAAACAAGCGGTCCATAGAACCATCCCCAGTTAAACTGGAATGTGAATAAAGCAATAGCTATCAGTATGGGTTTCATCAAAGGAAGAATTATTCTGGAATAGATGCCGAAATATGAAAGGCCGTCTATTTTTGCAGCCTCATCCAATGATATGGGAACCGACATGAAAAACTGCCTTAAAAGAAAAATATTAAATGCCCCGCCCGCAAAATTGGGAACGATCATAGGCAGATAAGTGTCGATCCAGCCGATTTGCTTAAACAGCATAAACTGCGGGATAATATAAACATCCTGGGGAATCATCATAGTGGCAAGAAGCACTAAAAATATTACTTTATTGCCTCTGGCTCTGAGCCTTGCAAAGCCAAAGGCCACAAAAGAGCTTGCAAGCACCTGCCCTGCAATACACCACAACGACAGCTTGACGCTGTTCCAGATGTAGAGCCCCATATTTTCCCTTCCGGTAAATACCCTGATATAGTTTTTCCATTCATACTCCTTCGGCAACAGAGTAAAAGCCCCTTTGGCATTGGTGGCGTCAGATGCCAGAGATATGGACACCATGTAAAGAAAAGGAGACAGAAAAATTAGTCCCACCAAAGATAGTCCAAGGTATATAAGAATCCTTTCAAGATTGCTTTTTGGCTTATCCATTGTTTTTAACCTCCGATTCATAGAAAACAAACGCATTTGACGACTTAAATATGATTGCGCTGAATACTATGATTATTACGAAAATAACCCAGCCCAAAGAGCATGCATATCCCATTTCAAAATCTGCGAAGCCTTTCTGGTACAAATAGTTGCTCATCATCAATGCCGCGTTGTTAGGGCTGAACCTGCCGTCCGTCAGCATATATGACTGGGTGAATACCTGTAAGGCTCCTATAATTCCTGTAATCAGATTAAAAAATATTACCGGTGAGATAAGCGGAACAGTTATACTTCTGAATTGTCTCCATTTGCTGGCGCCGTCCAGGCTGGCCGATTCAAACATCTCACCGGAAATCCCCTGTATTCCCGCAAGAAGCAGTACGAGACTGGAACCGACCTGCCATATTCCCATAAATACTATTACCGTTTTGATCCATCTTTCGTCGTAAAGCCACGAGGGCCCCTGTATTCCCAACAACGCCAGAAACTGGTTGGCTATGCCGATCTTTGTATTAAATATCCAGAAAAATACAAAGGCCACGGATGTCAGGGGTACCAAAACCGGCAAATAGTACAGGGACCTGAAAAATCTCATCCCTTTGACTTTCATGTTGAGCATATATGCCAGAATCAAAGAAATGAACAGGCTCAATGGGATTGTTATAAGCGAATAATAAAATGTGTTGTACAGACTTTTATAAAACAGCTTATCCTTTGTGAACAAGCGTACATAATTATCAAGCCCAAGGAAATCAGGCCTTTCAAACATATTCCAATCGGTAAAGCTAAAGTATGCGGAGGCCAGCATGGGACCCAGCGAAAAAAACAGAAAACCCAGCAGCCACGGAGAAACAAAAATGTAAAACCAGCGGGCTTCCTTCCTTTCGGACTTGCTAATATATCGCATATAAAACCATCCTTCCTGAGCAAAAAAGTAAAACTGTCCTTATTTTTCTATCAAGTCCTTTAAATCCTTTTCGATGCCTGCAAGTGTTTCCGCTGAATCTCCTCCCTTTTGGAAAAGCACGCTGAAATACTGGTCAAAAATTCTCTGGATCTCGTTCCATTTAGGGTGGAGCGGAGGTGAGAAAATTATGTCGGAAGAATCGGCAAAAGCTTTAAAGTTGATATTTTTGTCCTTTGCCCATTCAGGCTTTAAAAACAGTTCACTCTGCAGCACCTTTACATTTGCCGGGGCATCCTGATTATTTTTCACAATGGGTTCCTGTCCATTTTCATCTGTTAAAACCTCCAGAGCCGTGAATGCGGCATCAACATTTCTGCTGTTTTTAGGAATTGCCAGCCCGCTTCCGAATGCAAAAGTCGCACCTTCCTTGTTTTTCCACATGGGCGCAATATCCCAGTTTATATCTTTAACTTCGCTCAATGAACCAACGTTCCAGAAGCCGGTCACATCCATTGCCGATTTACCCTGGGCAAACAGCGGGTCCGGCTGGCCGTCCTTCAGGCCGAACCGGCTGTACTCGTCTGCCGACGGCGCTACTTTGTATTTATGTACCAGATCAACATAAAAGTTTATAGCTTCAATGTTTTCTTTTGAATTGACAACTACCTTTTCCATGTTGTCGTCAAGAACCCTGCCGCCGTTCTGATACATAAAGCTCATCCACCAAGGCCACCAGCTGCCTGCCGCAAATCCGTACTGCTCCACCCGGCCGTCTTTTGTTATGGTCAATTTTTGAGCGGCCTCAAGAAAATTCGTCCAGGTCCAATCTTTTGAAGGATATTTGACATTCGCTTTATCAAACATATCCTTGTTGTAATAAACCACCATTGCACCGGAACGGTCCGGCATGGCATATAATTTGCCCTTCCAGGTGTACGCTCTTGTACTGGTTCCAAATCTTTCATTCAGGTCTATGCCGGCTTTAGCCGCATACTCATCCAGAGCTGTAAGTACTCCCTTTGAGGCATATGAATTGCTGGATTCCGCCAGCTGTACCAAATCCGGGCACTCATTTGCGGCAAGCATAGTCTGGATTTTGGCGTCATAGCCGTCGTTTGGTATTGCTACATCATCAATTGTTATATTGGGATACTTTTCGGTGACAATTGCTTCTCTTTCCTTGTAAGTGGTTACATCCAGGTCGCTTCCCCAATGAGCCAGTTTAATCGTAACCGGTTTGGCATTTGCTTCGGTATTCTGTCCGGAAGCGGTGGATGAGCCCCCGGATTTTGTATCAGCTCCGTCAGAACCGGATCCCCCGCAGCCCGACAATATTATACTTAAAGCTATTGCCAGCGCCGAGGTTGCAGAAATAAATTTCTTTTTCATAAAATTACCTCCTTTAAAATTTATGATGTTTTTGTTTTATATGATATCTGCCAAAGTGGCCGGTTTCAGCAGATATTTTTTTGACAGGCAGAAAGAAACCGCCAATAAATCAAATTCCTTGATTAACGCATTCCTTATCAGATTATATAGATGTGTGCTTTTTTGAAACCAGTTTCTGAAACCCATTTCATAATATCAATTATATTATCTTTATTATCAATAGTCAATAAAAACTACCCATGTACAGTACTATTTTTCAGTAAATGTTTTGAAATATCAGATTAAAGATTTACAGGAGTCTTTGATTAAAAGATTGCTCTTTATGGTGGTCTCTTTTTTATGTTTATTACCTTTTAATATAGCCATCATTACATCCATTGCGGTTGCCCCGAGAATTGCGCAGTTCTGGCTTACTGTGGTGATCCTCGGCCTTACAAGATCCGTTAAATATACACCGTCAAAGCCTGTGATCGACAGGTCTTCCGGCACGTTTATCCCATTTGCCTCAGCTGCGCGTATGGCGCCTATTGCAACGAAGTCGTTGACCGCCATTATTGCCGTGGGCAATTCATGGTTTTTAAGCAGCTTTTCCATGCTTGCATACCCGTCTTCAATGGAAAAGCAGCTATTTATCATCCATTCCTTTTTACATACTATGCCAAGCTGATCTGTGATTTTTGTAAATGCCTTTATTTTATCGTCGGAAGACGTAATGCCCTTGACACCTCCGATAAAGCCAATTTTCCGGTGTCCAAGTTCATACAGGTATTTTACCAGATTGTATATGCCCTCTTTTTCATCCGTGCGTACCTTAACGCAGTTTACGCCCGTCATTTTCCCATTTATCATTACTATGGGTATTTTTTGCAGTATTTCATTTATTTCTCTGGCGTATTCCTCGTTTGTTTTGCTTTCATTGATACGGCCGCCCATAAAGATAATTCCGTCCACCTGCTTCTCGGACAAGGTTTTGAGATAGAGCGATTCTATATTGGTAACATTCAGCATATTGTCATTCATTGAATTGCATAATATCATGGTATAGCCCATGCTCAAAGCCTGTTTTTCAGCCTCAAGGAATACTGTTGAAAAAAAAGGATTGGTTATATCCGGCAGTATAAAGCCGATAGTTTTGGTCTCCTTTTTTATAAGGCTTCTGGCCAGAGCATTGGGCTGAAAATTATACTTTGCTATCAGCTTCTCGATCTTCTCTCTCTTTGTTCTGCTTACGTTTGCGCTCCCCGTCAGTACTCTTGAGACAGTGGCCGGTGAAACCTGTGCTTCTTCCGCTATATCATAAATCGTTATGTTTCTGTCCAATATCAGCTAGCTCCTTTATGACTTTTATCTCTTCACAAAGTCAATTACTATTGGCTGAAAGCCCATAGCCCGGGTTTGAGGTTAAAGCCTACTGAAGTAAAAACCACCTAAACTCAAGCGTTGAAGCCTTCAAATATGATTACTTGAAAGCAGCCTTCGCCTGAAGGCGAAGGTTTTAACCATAATTGACTTTATAATACTTTAATATATGATTTAACAATTAAATCAACGATTTGAAACCCATTTCATTATAGTCTTTATTATATTATTATGTATTATCCCATGTCAAGCTTCAGAATATTTGAATAGGCTGCGGTCAACCGGCTACCCTTCCGGACCGTTTAAGCAGAATCTCTCACAGCTGTATGAATAAAGCTGAATAAATAATGATGCTAAAATCTTATAAGCAGCGTTGTAACTGAGATTCCTTTCAGAGTGACCTTTAAAGTTCCTTTGTCAATATGATATTCCGCAATCCTGCTGAGATTTTCATCAACGGATGTTCTTATGGCCTCAACAGCACCATCCATGACTTTCATGCCTGATAATTCAAAGCTCAGCTCCCTCTCCTGTCCACTACCGTTTACAGCTACAACTGTCAAAGTTCTCGCTTTCTCATCTACCGCAGCAACTATTTCCTTATTTCCGCAATCAATTATAACGGCTCCCCTGCGGATAAATCTGCTGAAATTTGCAAAAACAAAATATTGCTTGGTCAGCCAGTATGTCTCCTCCCCGTTAAAATTTGCATGGATCAGTCCATGATTGAGCTTTAGGTCCTCATTTTCAACAGCCTGCCAGTATACCCAGGCTTCAGCTCCCATACCGTTTATATAATTGCATATACTGTTTGCCAGTTCCACGGCGCCGGTCATATCCTCATGATTGTGCTGCTCCGTTCCGCCGCAGGAGACCTCGGACATCCATAGCTTTTTCCCTTCTTCCTTCGCTACCGACCGCATAACACGCCTGCTGTAATCATCTCCGAAATAGGCATGCGTATTGATCTGGGATATGAATTTTTTAATATCTTCACTGTAAACTCCGTATGAATATATCGAGTCAAAAACACTCCACCCTTCTGGTGCGGAAAGTGTCGTTTCCTTTATCCCTTTTTCTTTAAAGCTTTCGATTACGCTTTTCAATATCCGTATCTGGTGATCGGTATCAAAATAACAGCCTTCCTGGTTATTGGCATTATACCACCACATGGAAATAGGCTCGTTAAATATGGAAAGCGTTCTGAAAGAGATATCCCATTCCTCTTTAAAATGTTTAACGACTTCCGTAAGAAAATCCGCAAATGCTTTATACTGATCCTCCTTAAGATTGTTTTTTCTGTCGTCTGCACCTGATGTGGAGCCATTCCTTGTCATATGGAAGGGCGGCGCGTTTGAAAATACTTCTGCAATATCCGCCCCTTTTGACAGCGCAATTTTCAATATCTTTCTCTGTCCCCGGTCAACCTCCCAATTCCACTGGTTACACTCATCAAGATAGCAGGGGATATTGGCCCCCTCACGCAGGTTGGCAAGATTGGGCGGATTTTCCCCACCTCCGATATTGTACCTTACGATATTCATACCCAACCCTTTTTCAGCATCAAAAAGGAGATCGCATATTTCATTCATCTTTTCCTGGTTTGTCCATTTGCCTATCGTATTTGCCCACCAGCAAAGAGAAGTTCCCCATCCTTCCATTGTCTGCCTGCTATTTTGCGGCGCAATTACAATTTTCATTTTTTCGCCCTTCAGATCAGAGTTCATTTATAACCTCCTTTGGTCTTTTTGAAACCGGTTTCAAATTGTCTTTAATTATACTTCAGAATTTTTATAAAGTCAAACAATTTATTGTGGTTGTCAGCTAGTATAAAACCTTCGCCTCAGAAGAATTTTTAGATACCCATCATGAAGTAGTTTCCTGCCTTCCTGTCTCCCGGATGTTCTTCACGGCCAGGATAAACAACGAGCGTATTGTCTGAAACAGAAATTTTCTTGTTTCCTCATCAATTTCCCTCACGGCGCCAAGTGCGGCAACAGCTCTTTTCTGCCAGTCTCCCACGAGGTCATAAAAGGTTTCGGCCTCTGTGGCCTGGATTACCTGAAAAAGAGTATTTACAAACAGTTCCCGCTTTTGGTCGTCAAGGGAAGCGAGCCACTGGTTCAGCGTACCGTTCATATATATGGCGCTTCTGGTCACCGCCGGAATATATTGAAAATCATGGCCGTCAATGACCCATGAAAAGGGATCGTGCTGCATAAGCCATATACGGTTGCTTTTTACCACGGAATACTCTTCCTGGTGCTGCAAAAGCATACCGATTATAGAGGATTGAGGCAAAGTCTTGTGTATCCGCTCCTTCATGGCCTGATAGCCGCCGCTCTGAAAAATCTCATCTCTGAAGCCGGGGCCGTCATGGTCAAAAGCGTGTGTGATCCGGTTCCGAACTGTTCCGCAGCATTTCAGGGAGGAATAGACCGCAATATTTCCTCCTTTCGAGTGTCCGCCGATTTTTAATTCGTGGGGGATTCTGCCGGCAACGGCATTCAGGTATGCTATGCCGTCCTCCTGGGACGGGATGGGGCTTGTGAACGCCATATTGAAATCTTCTTTCCATCCCACAAAGGTCGAATCAGTTCCCCTGTATGCAATATATGCCGAATTGCCTCCCAGAAGATATGTGACCGCTGAAAACTGCTTCTCCACGGTGCTGTCTATCTGATTTGCATAAAAGGCCAGCCTCATATGGCTGAACCGTGGACTGTTTACGGCCGCCTCAAGGAGCAGCCGGTTGCTTTTGCTGTCCCTCACATTCTGATACAGAACTCCCGGATTTTCTATACCGGCAATTTCACTGACAGACACCGGTGATGAATCATCCTCCAAGCCCGGGACGATGCCGTCGAAATTCAGATATGCCAACTGGGACAGCACCAGGCTGTCAACAACTGAGAATGACCTGTTTTCAAAGGTTTCTTCCGTCTCTTTCACATAATCTATAATATTCCTCATATTACCGCTCCAATTTTACCGGATATTTGCCGGCAGCCAGATACCCACACAATATAATTTTACCGGCGGAATAACGGCAATATGCCGTAAATGGAGCATTTAGCCCATAGAGTTTCGTTTTACGCCTTTTTAAAATTCCGCCTGTATGCAAGGTAAACAAATTTAATAGCTACGAATGTATTTATAATTCCAATTATAGCATAAATCAACCTGGCCGCCACTTTATGTATGCCGCGAAAAACGCGCTCATATGTGCCCCCTTCTTTTATTACTGTGAGTGTCTCCCACTCACATAGTACAGTACATTTATGTGCAAATATTCCGGTTTAATATTTTTGCAGGCTTCGATCCGGTATATGTACCTTTGAATAAAACGGAATCCGGTTTAGTCAGTTTTCATAATGTATATTCTATTTATCCCGATACATCGCTGAAATAATATTTAAAAGAGTATTGGAATAAATATGGCAGGTTGTCATAATCTAGTTGAATATGTAAAAATTTTGGTATATAATGCTGTTTATTGACAATTACATATAAAGGAGAGAAATAATGGGAAGCAGATATGTTAATGATCTTGTTCTCAACATGGACCCAATGGATGTGGAGAACGCAGTGCAGGATTATTTAAGGGGTAATGATTTCAAGCTTGTATTTGAAAAGGGCGAACACTATTACAAGGCAGGAGGAGTAATGTTTCCTCTTCGTGGTTTCAAATATGGCTACCAAAACGGTATATTGCATTTGGAAGCCTGGAACGGCAAAATCGGAAAAGAATATAATATAGGCGACGGAAAGCTTCGCGGGGCAGCGGCCAAAGTACCGTATTACAACAGTATTTTATCCTTAATGAAGTGGCTCGAAGCTGCAAAGCCTGCCGGAGAGCAATCCGGCGAACCTGTCCGGGCGCAGACACAGGTGCAGTCAGAAACTCAGTTTCAGCCAGATGTGCAAGGGCAGGCTCCCACATATACCCAGCAACCCGGAACCCCCGGGCAGGCCACTTCGGCTATAGCTAATGAAGTCAGCAATGCCAACAACAGAAATTCCCAGATAGCATTCTGGCTGTCAATTGCCTCCCTGATATTAATGTTTGCATCAAGGTTCGGCCTGCTGATCAATATATTTTCCTATACATTAGCCATAAAATACGGCCTGAAATCGCAAAAATCAGGGCTTTCAATCGCTGCAATAGTTATAAATTCAGTCGTTATTGTCATTACATTATTGATGTTATTTATATAATTTATTTATACGCTTCAAAAAAGAATCCCTGCGAAGCCAAAGGCGGGAATTCACAAGGCTACTAAATACGGAAAACACCTCATTTTCAAAGCCACTTGGAAATGAGGTGTTTTAACATTTTTTTGTCGCATTTTATTTCAGTGCAGATAATTTACGATATTCGTTGGGCAACAAGCCCATATTCTTACGAAACAATTCAGAAAAACGGCCAGCATCCTTATAGCCCACAACTTGTGCTATTTGCTTGATAGTCATATCTGTGTTTGCCAGAAGCTGCTCCGCATGAGCCATCTTTTTATTTTGTATGTATTCCGTAATCGTGCATTTGTGAACCTCTCTGAAAGCATATTTTAGCTTGGTTGTCCCCATGCAGGCCATCCGGGCAAGCTGATCCAGATGAATATCAAAAGTAAAGTGATCATTTATGTAAGCTGTTACATATGCCAGGCTGTCCAAATCCTGTCCACATATACTTTTGACCTGAGATTTGCTTTGCGCCGTTTTTTCAATAATCAAGGAAATGGCTTCCGCTACCTTTCCCTCATAATACAGCTTTGCGGAAATGCCGGTTCCCCGGAAGTTCCTGACTTGTCTCAAAAGGAAAATCAATTCCGGGAAATCCGTCCGTCCGTCCACACTGGCAAAAGCAGAACGGGGGTCCTTGTATTCCCCCGGATATTTTGTACGCAGATAATCCTCGTAATACTCCGGCATGATCATAATGGCCGTTGAGCGAATGGGGATATTTTTATGGAAGACGGCCTGATACAAGTTGTTGTTGCCGATATGCCCATTGATACAGTTGCGCGACAATCGCTTATACGGTCGGATTTCCTCACCTGAAACGGAATCATAACAGTTGACATTGATATACCGGGGCTGCCTATATTCCATAAATAGATCCTCGTAAAAGACAAAATCCTGAATCATAATTGAAAACAGGCTTTCGTGATAATACGCCCAATAATGCCCCTGACCTTTTTCCGGCAAAACGGAAAAACAAATTCCTTCCGGGCTGTATAGTTCGCAGTTGTCATCCGGATAGCATCCATTTTCCATCAAGCAGGGCTCATGTATTTGCGTTCGCAGATCTTTCATTTTATTGCCTCCGATACGTCGATCAGACGAAAACATACGTCAATAGGTCGTTCGTATGCCTGTTGGATTGATTATTACATGTAAAGCATATATTATGGGAACTGGTTAGATTCATCTAACTTTAAGTTATTATATCAGCTTTTTATAAAACAGACAAGCTGATTCAAGGAGGAATTTCTATGCAAACACAGGATCCGGCGGCAATAAAAGGCTGGAAGATAAAGGATTTTATAACCCTCGCTATTTTCAATGTGGTGTTGCTCATCATTTATGCGGTGGTTTGTATGCTGGATACCCTATGGGCTTCCGCAGGCTCCTATCTGTTCGGCCAAGGGATTTTCGCACTGTTCAGCGGCCCGGTCTATATGGTCATGGCCAATAAAATAAGCAAGCGAGGCGTCCTGTTCTTCTCCGGAGTGGTTTGGGGGCTGTTGTTCACGGCCGGCGGATATTACTATTACCTTATTGTTCTATTGTTCGTGGGTATCCTTTGTGAGCTTGTCATGTGGGGAAAGGATACATATCAGAGTACGATCCGAAACGGTTTTGGCTACGGCCTGTTCAATATTGGAGTTAATCTCTGCGGAACAATTCCCTTGATCTTTTTCGGAGAGCAGTACCGGGCAACATTGACCAAAAGCTACTCACCGGAACAGTTGGATTTAGTTCTCTACTATTATGGCACACCGGCCATGGTGATCATCACCTGCGCCATTACTCTTGTGGGTGCACTCGCCGGCTGCCGGATCGGTAATCGACTGCTCAAAAAGCATGTTAAAAAGGCAAGGTTAGTATGATGCGTCTCGATCCAAGGACACACCTTCTTATCCTGCTATCAGCAGGCGTATTAGTGATGTTTGTTGGCGGAGGATGGCAGGCCGATCTATTGGTGCTTTTAAGTGGGATTTATCTGCTGTTTAACGGTTTGCCAAAAAGAGCCCTGAAATTTGCTTTGGTATATATTGTATTGAAAGTTATCTTGGCGGTTGCGCCTCCTGGATTGGGATTGCTGCTCGTCCTTCTTTATATGATTGCGAAGATGTTTCCCATGATTATGATCGCATCGGCTCTCATGCATTCATCTCCAAGCGGCATTCTATGCGCATTCGAAAGAATTCATGTACCCAAATCCACATTGGTCATGATCTGCGTGCTGATTCGATTTTTCCCTGTGCTGGCGCTGGAAATGAAGGCAATCCACGACGGTATACGGGCCCGGAGAATTTTCCCCCACTGGTACACAATCCTTCGGCATCCCGCCATGAGTTATGAATGCTATTTTATGCCCCTGATAGTGCGCTGCCTGAAGCTTTCCTCCGAGCTTTCAGCATCGGCGGAGCTGCGGGGAATCGAATGCGATTGCAGGCGAACCTCCACACATCATGTGGGGCTAAGGGCAATAGATGGTTTTGCGGTTGGAGCCTATGTGCTTTTGTGTGCCGCAATTTATGCGACGGGGGTGCTGCTTGGATGATTGAAATGAAAAATGTCGGGTTCATCTATGGTAACGGAGCGGATGAACCTGGTCAGGATACTGGAGTCGAGAATCTGAATTTGTCCGTAAAACACGGAGAATGCGTTGTATTATGCGGCAGGTCGGGCTGTGGCAAAAGCACCGTACTTCGCTTGATTAATGGACTTGCCCCGGGTTTTTACGCGGGCAGGCTGACAGGCGAGATGTCGGTTTCCGGCAAAACCGTTTCTTCTTTTTTGCCAGAGGAAAGAACACGGCTGATGGGTGTGGTATTCCAGGACCCGAGAAGCCAGTTTTTTATGTCCAATGTATGGGACGAGTTGGCATTTACAGCGGAAAACTTAGGGATAGCCTCGGATGAGATAAAGGCCGGCATACAACATATCGCGCAAGCTACCGATATTATTCACTTACTTGACCGTTCGCTAAACATGCTCTCCAGCGGACAGAAACAAAAAGTAGCTATCGCCGCCGCAGCCCTCCTTGCGCCGCCCCTTTTAATATTGGATGAACCGACCGCCAATCTGGATGGGCAATCGACTGAAGGATTGCTGAAAATACTAAAACGGCTGAAAGACCGGGGTACAACACTGATCATCAGCGAACACCGCCTCCATGCTTTCTTGCCTGTGGCCGACCGTTATGTATACATGGAAAAAGGAAGGCTGCAAAAGATATGGACCAAAGAAGAATTCATGGGGCTTACCTGTGATGATGTGCGTCCTTTCGGTTTGCGCCATCCGGATATGACGGAAAAGGATGTCTCCGGGCAGTTGGCTAGTTTGAACCATGAAAACGCCTATGAAGGCAAAGAGCTCACCTATCATTATAGAAAAACCGGGGACGGGATTCAGGATATCAATATCACGCTTCCGGGCGGGAGTGTAACGGCACTGATGGGAGAAAACGGAACGGGAAAAACAACCCTTTGCAGAATCTTATGCGGTCTGCAAAAGCAACAAAAAGGGGAAATCTTGTATAAAGGCGCAACCCTTTCCTCCATCAAACGCCGGAAAACGAGCTATTTGGTTATGCAGGATGCGGATTATCAGCTCTACGCCGACAGCGTGGGAAATGAGGTCGTATTGGGCAGACAAATGGATGACGCGCTTCGTCAAAGAGCCTATGAGGCGCTGGACGCCTTTGGGCTGAGAGAATTTCGCGACAGGCATCCGGCCTCCCTGTCCGGTGGCGAGAAGCAGCGTGTAACGATGGCGGCGGCATATCTGTCGGATGCCGATTTCATCGTACTGGACGAACCCACCAGCGGGCTGGATGGCGATGGAGTGCTGAAAGTCGCGGCATGGCTCAGGAAGCTTGCGCAGGCGGGAAAAACCGTTATTATCATTACCCACGACAAAATACTGGCCAACCTCGCCTGCAATCAGGTCGTGGAGCTTAAGAATGAATCGAAAGAGGTGAAAATTAGTGAAAGATAAAAAGAAAAAAGGATTATCGCGGCTTTTGGAGCTTGCCGGCGAAAAGAAGTCCCTAATGGTTTGGTGTGGAATTCTGTCCACTCTCAGCGTGTTTTTCCTTCTGATTCCATACCTTGCCGTGTATAATGTGATGGCGGAGCTTTTAAAACATGCTGCCGATATCTCCGGCGTGGACGGGCCGTATCTCATCACATGGGCTGTACGCGGCATCATAGGTATAGCGATTGGTTACTTGTTCATGTATGTTGGCGGTATGCTGGGTCATATTGCAGCCTTCCGCACTCTATATGGAATTCGGATCAAAATGTCAAATCACTTAGGACGGTTGCCTCTCGGTTATTTCAATCAAAACGCCATCGGCAAAAACAAACAGATTATGGAAACGGATGTGGAGCAGATAGAGCTTTTTATCGCACATCAGTTGCCGGATATGGTCAATACGGCCGCTATGCTGATTGTGATGGTTGGCGCTATGTTCTATCTCAACCCTTGGTTGGCACTAGCCTGTGTGATTCCTATTTTTACAGGATTTTTTGCGCAGTTTTCCATGATGTTCGGCAAAAAGGCGCAGGCCGGGCTTGCGGAGTATTACGACGCGCTGGAGGACATCAACACTTCGGCCATCCAGTATGTACGCGGAATGCCGTCCATTAAGATATTCGGGCAGACAGTCCATTCCTTTCGTAAATTTTATGCGGATATGGTCAAATACCGGGATTTCAGCGTCAAGTACGCAAAGAATTTTGAGAACAGCTTTGTGACCTTTCGGACGCTGGTGTTGTCGCTCGCAACCTTTATCCTGCCTGTTGGATTGTTTTTCTTTACCGGAAGCCCGGAAAACATGTCCTTTGCCATCACGCTTATGTTTTTCCTTCTTCTGGCTCCGGGCGTCTCCACGCCTGTATTTAAGCTCAATAATCTTGCCATGACGCTCTCCACCATCTCAGAGGGGGTGAAGCGCATCGACGAAATAATGGAGGAAAAAGCAATTGAGGAACCGGAAGATCACAAAAAGCCCGCAGGTTTTAATATCCGATTTCATGATGTGTCCTTTTCTTATGGCGGCGGTGTTAATGTTTTAAAGGGTGTTGCATTTACCGCGCCACAGGACAAAATCACTGCTTTGGTAGGTCCCTCCGGCTCCGGCAAGTCCACCATTGCCCAGCTCATTCCCCGGTTCTGGGATGTGCAGGAAGGGACTATTACAATTGGCGATATTGACATAAGGGAGATTCGGACAGAGGAATTGATGGATACCATGTCTTTCGTGTTTCAGGATTCTTTTCTGTTTTCCGACACACTCTACAACAATATTTTAGTCGGCAAGCCTGCCGCAACAAATGAAGAGGTTTACGCGGCAGCCAGAGCGGCGCAGTGCCATGAATTTATTGAACGCTTGCCCAAGGGCTACGCTACCCTAATCGGTGAGGGCGGCGTGTATCTGTCCGGCGGCGAAGAACAGCGGGTCAGTGTTGCAAGAGCCATTCTCAAAAACGCACCGATTCTTATACTGGATGAAGCGACCGCCTATGCGGACCCGGAAAATGAACATCAAATGCAGCTTGCTTTAGGAGAACTGATCCGCGGGAAAACCGTGCTGATCATCGCCCATCGCCTGGCCACCATCCGCAAGGCCAATCAGATTCTTGTAATGAATGATGGCGCAATCGACGATTGCGGTATGCATGAAGAGCTGCTTTCCCATAATGGCTTATATAAAAAAATGTGGGATGCGTACACCGCATCTTCCGAATGGCAAATTGAGCATCCGAAGGAAAGAGAGGGACTTGTGCAATGATGAAGATGATGCGGAATATTACGGCAGGTAATCCCAAGAAGATTGTCAAGTCGGTTATCTGGACGGTCATAGCGAACCTGACTAATCTGTTTCCCTTTGTGTTCATGACGCTGGCCGTAACTATGATTTATGAATATTACACCGCAGGAGTGATAGATCAGACGCGCTTATGGCTTGCCTGGGGCGGTATGCTGCTGTTTTTCCCGCTTGTATTCCTGGGTGAAAAGAGAGCCTGCCATGTTACATACCGGGATGGCTATGGCGCGTCTGCCGATGGCAGATACAGACTGGCGGAGCATATACGCAAGCTTCCGCTGGGATTTTTGATGAGCCGTGATCCCGGTGAGCTTGGGAACACGATGATGAACGACTTCGCTCAAATTGAGGAAGCCACTACCCACGCTTTGCCGCAACTTGTCGGCGGAGGCGTGGTGGCTGTTTTTTCTCTGATCGGACTTACGGTTGTTGACTGGAGGCTGTCGCTGGCCGCTTTAGCGGGGATGGCTGTCACGATTTTGATTATTTGGGCTGTCAGAAGCCTGGAGCACAAATTCGGGGCCAATCATTCTAAAACGAGAGTTGAGCTTTCCAACCGGCTTGGGGAATATCTTTCCGGCATGAAGGTGATCAAGGCTTATAATCTGCGCGGCAAAAACTTCAAAAAGCTGGAACAGGCTTGCCATCGGTTTATGAAGGAATGCATCAAACTGGAAGGCGGTATGGGCCCATTTTATTTGGTTGCGATTGCCTTTTTACAGACAGGACTGTCTCTGATTACCATCACCAGCGTTTATTTGATCCTTGGCGGCAATATCACTGTGCCGACTTTTGCCCTCTTCCTGTTGGTCGGAACCCGGATTTTTGATCCTCTGGCTGCGACAATCATGAAATTACCCGCATTTAAGTATTACGCCACGGCTGGGGGACGGATTGTGAATCTGCTGGAACAGCCAGTGATGACAGGAGAGGCGGAACCGCCGAAGGAGCATGACATCCGTTTTGAAAACGTAACTTTCAGATATGGCAAAGCCGTTGTTTTGGATCACGTATCGGCGGAAATGAAAGAAGGTGCATTGACAGCCATCGTTGGCCCCTCCGGGAGCGGCAAGAGCACCATGCTGCGCCTGATCTCTCGCTTTTATGATCCGCAGCAGGGAAAGGTGCTGTTTGGCGGCAGTGACGAACAGATAATGGACCCTGAAAAACTGATGAAAAAAATCTCCGTGGTGTTCCAGGACGTCTATCTGTTCCAGGATACCATACGGAACAATATCCGCTATGGCCGCGAAGACGCCACACAAGAGGAAATCGAGGCTGCTGCCAAGGAAGCCTGCTGCCATGACTTTATTATGAAGCTGACACAGGGCTATGACACAATGATTGGTGAAGGCGGCTCCACCCTGTCGGGCGGCGAAAAACAACGTATTTCCATCGCTCGGGCCATGCTTAAAAACGCACCGGTGATTCTGCTGGACGAAGCCACTTCCTCCCTCGATCCTGAAAATGAGGTAGAGGTACAAAAAGCAATTAGCCGGCTGATTCAGGGCCGTACAGTGGTAATGATTGCCCACAGGCTGAAAACCGTGGTAAAGGCCGATAACATCATCGTGGTGGATGAAGGTAAAGTCGTAGAGCAGGGGCGGCATGAGGATTTGCTGAAACGTGGAGGACTTTACGAGAAACTATGGGATTTGCAGTCCAAAACCAGCGGCTGGAAAATTTCCGCATAGTTGATATCAAGACGATTTACGAGCTTACCTCTGAAAGAGAAGAGGCGCTCATTTCTGATATTGCCGTTAAGCTGGCAGTTATAAAATCCAGCACCTGCATTGCTATGAGAAATTTGCAGGAAAACGGGCTGGTACGCAGGGAGGCGCACCGGCTCGTTTTCCTCATGGACAAAGGAGCTGCTCCAGAACTCACTGACCAATCTCAAGTATGTCATAATTTGGGCCAGGCGCCGACTGTCTGCTACACCCCCCAGTACTGCCGAGCGATCCTCTGCCCCTGGTTGATTTTTGCCCACTGTTCTTCCTCCGTCAGCTCATTGCCGCCGTCACATGAGGCGAAACCGCACTGGTGAGAGAGGAGCAGTCTGTTCTTGTCGATAATTTCCGAGGCTTCATCCAGCAGTCTGATAACACGTGCTTCATCGTCGGGCGTTCTCGTTTTCGACGACAATAAACCCAGCACGATTTCAGTATCCGGTTTATCTTTAAAAACGCTGAGCGCTTCAAGAGACCCCGCCCGTTCGTCGTCCCATTCAAGGAAAAACCGGTCGTATTTCAGCTGCTTTAGAAACAGGTTTGCAATCTTGACATAGGAGCCTCCTCCCATATTGCGGGAATCATAGTTGCCGCGGCAGTTGTGCGTCCACATTTTCAGCCCGAGGCTATGTCCAAAATCAATCACCGTATTATTGATGTCGATAAATTCTGCTGCAAGCGCTTTGACTTCTTCCTGGTTGATATTCCCGCCCGTATATGGGGAGTTTGGATTATCATCCGCGAAAAGCTCCCAGAGACAATCATCAAACTGCAGGATTTTCCCGCCGGTAGCGGCGTACTCTTCAACAAATTCCTTATATGCCTGCGTCAGCCCCGCTTTCAGTTCCTGCGGACTTTTGTAAGCCGAGTCTTTGCCGCCGATGTTATCCGACCACGATAATTCGCCGAAGATATGTGACGGCGACGGAACGCATAATTTTGTCTCACGGTCGCCCGCAATAGCTTTCAATCTTTTAAACACCTTGATAAAGTGATGATTTTTGCCGCTGAGTTCACCGGTAATTTTCAAACCGATGTCCTTTCGCGTTTCGTATTTCGAGCATCCATCCCTGTCGCGGAAGAAGTAGCCGTGTCCGGCAATGTAACGGCTGATACCGCCAAGCCCCCAAACAAAGTCCAAATGCCACATGGACTTGGAATACTCGCCGTCGGTAATGACTGCCAGCCCATGCTCGATCTGTTTTGCGACAACAGCTTTAGTAGCCTCTGCTTCGCACTGCTCATAGCCTTCAAAGGTTTCGTAAAACGGGTAGATTATGTCATCGCGGTGTTCTATTTGCTCCTTGTATTTCAGCAAAGCTGCCGGGCGCAGCAGACTGCCTACTGTCTGAAATTTTTTACTCATAGTAAAGTTCTCCTTGCTTTATAGTATTCATATAGATTTAATATAAAATAATTGTAGCATGCATGGAGAACTTATTGGTAACACTAAAAATATATGTGAAGTTATAGCTATCAGCTATAACTCATTTTCAACATCAACGCCATATTCTGCGACAACAGCTTTTAATTCCTGTAGGTACATTGCCGCTTGCCGTGTCAGCTGAATATCTTTATGCGAAATCCATCCGACTTCGATTGCATCGTCAACATGGAGCGGTACTGCGGTAATATTGCCGCCGTTTAAATCCGCGCTCACAATCCCCGTAGAAATTGTATAACCGTTAAGCCCTATCATAAGGTTAAAAATTGTCGCTCTGTCCCCCACATGGATGTCTTTTCTTGCATATTCCGTACTGAGTATTTCCTCCGAGAAATAAAAGGAGTTGTAGTCGCCCTGTTCAAATGACAAACGCGGGTAATCGGCCAGGTCCTCAAGGGTCACATATTTTTTCCGGGCGAGCGGGTTTGCGGTGCTTATGAAAACATGCGGTTTGGCGGTAAACAGCGGATGGAATGTCAGATTGTTTTCGCGGAGCAGCTTTTCTATCACCTGACGGTTAAAATTGTTCATATAAAGAATACCTATTTCACTTCGCAGATTTTTAACATCTTCGACTATCTCAAAAGTTCTCGCCTCGCGCAAAGTGTACTCATATTCTTCGGCATCGGTTTTCTTTACCATATTTACAAACGCATTCACGGCGAAAGCATAGTGCTGGGTTGATATGGAACACAACCGCCGGGAAGGTTTCCCGTTCAACCATCGCTGCTCCAAAAGGCCAGCCTGTTCAACGACCTGACGGGCATAACCCAAAAACTCCGCACCGTCGGTGGTAAGCGAGATGCCTCTGGGGGTCCTGGTAAAAAGTTCATGGCCAATATCTGTTTCCAAATCGCGGAGGGCGTTTGAAAGACTTGGCTGGGCAATAAAAAGGCGTTCGGCCGCTTTGTTGATGGAGCCGCAGTTCACGGTCTCAATAAAATATTTAAGCTGTTGTAATGTCATCGGACTTTCCTCCCTCATTTGCAGTCGGGTTATATAAATAATCCGGAGTTTAATTATTGTACTACAAAAAATGGAAGCAGTCGATATTTTTTAATCGGTTGCTTCCAAGTAAACAATGCAGAACTGCGCCATATGTCGTAATATCTTAACTTCAAAGAAATATGAAAGCAAATAAAAAAGCATCATTAAAAAAGTCGAGAACACTATAAAATGATGTGATATAATCAACATACTTCATGAGGTATTTTTATTAGATGGGTGATGGGATGGATTATTTTATTGTCATATGGTCAGTTGTTGTGTTCATAGAAAATCGGCTCCAATCCGGTTTTGAATATGCAGAGCTTGAAAAAGCAACCGGGTTTTCACTTTCTCACATTCGATCTCTTTTTGTTAAACTTACCGGTAAATCTCTTGCACGTTACATTTTAAGCCGAAGGATTGCACACGCAGCTTTCGATATTATCCATAGTGAAGAAAGCCTGCTGAATATTTCTGCAAAATATGGCTTTAATAATCCTGATACATTCACTCGTGCATTTAATCGTATCACAGGCATTACACCTCAGGATTTCCGGAAACAGAGGTGTGTGGTCGGCCGCACAAAGCTTTGTGCAGGTGTTTACGGTGTTTCAGAAAGGATGGAGGCAATGAATAATAACGAAAAAACAATTACAACAGGAAGTACTATTTTATATGGCGTTCCAAAGGTCGGATATGGTGTTTATGGCTGCACGCCTTTTCCGATTTGTCTAAAAGCAGCAGCCAATTATCTTGGTGAAGATGTCGATTATGACTATGCCATGGTTTCCAGCGGTGCTGCGTTTCGTCTTGCATGGGATGAAACCTGCTGGAACGGCGGCAATGTTGATGTACTGCATGCATTTGACGACCCTATTATGGTATACAAGAACGGAATCGAAGCTATGGGACGTGAATTTAAACTGTTAGGCAGAAAAAACCGATTGACGCGCAGTGATCCGGCTAAATTTTCATCTGTTGAATCAAATGCAACCAAAGAAGATTTTATCAAATTTATCAAGGAGCAGATAGACAAAGGCCGCCCTTGTATCGGGCTTGGCTTTATAGGTCCACCCGAGGCCTGTTTGATTACCGGTTACCGCGATGACGGACAAACGCTTCTTGGATGGAACTTTTTTCAGGACAATCCCGAATTTGCCTCCAGCGTGAGCTTTGATGATTCAGGATATTTTATCACCGACTCATGGTGGGAAAATGAAGAAACAATTGCGGTCATGTCCATGGGGGAAAAAACTTCTGATCCCATGCCCTTGAAGGAACTGATACAAAACGCCATTACTGTACTTTCCGGCCGAAAACATGGCGATTATGCAAAGGGTATTATGGCATATGACGCATGGAAAAAAGCGATTGTTGATGAAAGCCAATTTCCCCAGGAACCCATTATACCGATTCTTGTTGAACGGTTAATGTGTCAGGGTGATGCGATGGACTGTCTTGCCGACGGACGGGATAATGCCAAGAAGTTTTTTGAAAAACTGGCTGAACAAAATCCCGAACAAACCTTATTCAGGGAAATAGCGGACAGATTCCATACGGTTGCGCAGAACGCATGCAGTATGTATAATACACTTGGCGGTTGGCAGCGAGATGAAAAACAGCTGCGGCTGCTTGCAAAAACAGAAAACCGTCTCAAAATATCAGGGTTGATTGAAAAGTGTGTGGTTGCCGATTTGGAGGCCCTTCAATTACTTCAGAAGCTGGAACAAACGCTTTAATAATTGGATTTCATAAAGCGCTTGTTAAAGGCTGGGACTTCACCCATCAAACCATGATTTTTCGTCCCAACAGTTGTTATTATGATTGATTATATCTATTCAGGTTCTCTTATTACTGTTTTATATTTTTTAATTGCTAGAACTGAAACAAATACTCCCAAAAGAACTTGAGGTGCAAGAGCATGAATAACAATAGAAAATGTAGTATTCAATAAACTGTTTCTAAGAAAAGTAGTTGTATGAACCAGTCCCACTACCATCGTAGGTATATGACGTGGCGAAAAAAGGCTGTATGTTGATGGAATAAATAAATCTAAACCATAAACCATTGAATGGAGAAAAAAGGCCGATACGCAGGAAATAGCTGCAATTATTAAAAAACTATTTTTAGCATTTCTCATACGGTCTGAATACAATACTGCGCCACAGATACAGATTATTATGAATAAAATCAAGTTAATAAAACTCTGAAAAATATACGGTGCTCTGTCTATAAACATTTGCTTCCACTCCGATGGATTCCATACATTTTTCATACCCTCTACTGCAAGCGGTACATAAACAAAACATGCTAATAACAAAACTATTGTAGTTACAAACGCTAAAGCAATGAAACTCCAAAATTTCCAGCGTGATTTATTCTTATACATATTTTCCTCCTTATGCAAGACGGTTAGTGACGTATTTGGGTCTGTCTAAATATAACATTTGGCCCTCCAAACTCGCGGATTTGAAAGGCCGAATGTTCCATTTAGGGACTTAATAGTTCGGTTAGCCCACGCCATCGGCCGCAGACATGATTTTAATAATTTCACCGGACCGAGAATCGATGGTTATGTTATAGGTTCCGATTTGAGAAAAATCGTTCTGGTTTGCGGGATAGAAAGTGACGCTCCAAACGTGAGCTTCAGGATCGGCAACATTGAGGACGGCACCGGTTGAAAATTTGGACCATGTCTCGTCCGTCAGTGCGTATTCATTGTCAACAGATTTTTTTGCGAGTTCGATAGCTTTCTCTTCCGTCAGATCCTTTTTCGATGGAGTTCCTGCAACAAAGGTGGGATTGGAGCTTTCTGCGGTTGACCCTTTTGCTTCCAGATCCCTTTGCAGTTGAAGTTTATCCTGTTCCGAAACAATAGCCTGATTGCCATTTCCGTCCGCCACCACCATGGCTGTGTTTCCAGATTCTGTTTCAGCCGGAGCCACATCTGAAGTGATCACCGGAGCTTTTGGGTTTATGTCTGCTGCTAACGCAGAGGATACGAAAAAAGCGTTTGCTCCGATGGCCACTGCTCCGATGGCCGCCGCCACAGTCAAACCCAGCACTACTTTTGTTAATTTCTTGGTCATTTGATTTTTCACTCCTTAATCGTTAATTTTGCAAATCATTAACTGCTTGCAGGATTATCATAACCGTTCGGTATTTCAGAATCATCACGGAGTTGCGGCTGAGTTGTAAATTGGGGAAATTTTATAGTTACTGTTGTTCCCACATCCGGCTGTGAAGAAATCTCCATCCGTGCATAGTGTAAATCACAAATTTGCTTGCATAAGCTGAGCCCCAAGCCGGCTCCGCCATAAGCACGCGACCTTGATTTGTCCGCACGGTAGAAAGGTTCAATGACCTTTGAAATATCATCTTCGCTTATTCCCTTTCCATTATCGGCAATCGAAAGCATGCATCCGTTCTCCTCACGGTAGGCTTTTACTTCAATTTTGCCAACCTCCGGCAATGCCCTCATGGCATTTTCCATAATATTAAGAATCAGGGATTCTATTAAATCCTTGTCCCCCTCTATTAAGGCTATTTGCAGGTCTTTCTTCACATGGACGTGTTTTTCCCTGATACTTTGTTCCAATGTGCTTTCCACATCAGCCAGTATTTTACTAAGATCAATGGTCTGGAATGCTATTTCCGTATTGTTAAGTCTGGCTAAGTCCATCAATTTATGGGCCATATTCTTCATTCTCCCGCTTTGATGAATAATATATTCAATGGCTTTTGCGCCTTCCTCCGGCGTATAATTGGCATACTTTAAAAATTCACCATACCCCATAATGGCAGTAATGGGCGTTCTCATTTCATGGGCGAGGTTGTCGATAAATCTCTGCCGTTCCTCTGTTACATCGGAGAGCTTCTGAATATGGGACTGCACGGAATCAGCCATCGTATTAAAATTTCCCGCAAATTCTCCGATTTCATCTTTGCCATTAATATGGGCGCGTTTTTGATAATTGCCGCCAGCGATTTCCTCGGTCATTTGATTTAGTTTCCGTATGGGCCGGGTTAATTTTAACAGAAGAAGCAGTATCAGTATGGAAAGAAGCACGAAAACAATGGTGCAGATTATTATGGCATGGCGGATCATTTGAGCTTTATAACCAGCTAAGTCCTGAATATTTTTAATGTACACAAACTTAATATTGGAATATGGTTCCTCAAGATAACCTGCCACAAAATAATAAGAAACGCCGTCAACCTCTCTTGCAATCGTACTTTTTTCTCCCGGGCTAATATCCAGTTCCGGACGCGCTTTCATTGAATAGGGAAAATTTGAATAGACGATATCGTCGCCATAGTACAATTCTATATAAATGTCCTGATTCGCGTAATAATCGCCGTAGGGAGCTATATACATTTTGAGATTCTTTGCATTGATTTCTCTATAAAGGTCTGAAATACCTGAAATTCTGCTTTGCAAAGACGTTTGGATGACATGGCGCTCGTTCTCTGCCGTGGAGAATTTTTCCTGCATGCTCAGTGAATAGCTTTTGGTAACGAGAAAAAATACAGTGACATCAAATCCGATAAGGAAGACAACGATGATGCAGATATAAGCTTTCTGCCAGAATTTCATCGCGGCACCTCCAGCCTGTATCCCACCTTGAATACAGTTTTTATTTTGTCGTCCAGCCCCAATTTTTTTCTGAGCCTTTGTACATGTACATCTACGGTTCGGGTTTCACCCATGTAATCATATCCCCAAACCAATTCCAAGAGCTTTTCCCGTGAAAGAGCAATATTTTTATTACAGATCAAAACTTCCAAAAGCATAAATTCTTTTGTTGTTAATTCAATCGGTTCGTTATCAATCAGAATAGTATGTGCGTCCAAATTGATCTCTAAATTGTCAAGAATAAAGGTGTTTCCGTTGATTTTATACCGTTTCAGGACGGTTTCAATCCTTGTCAGCAGCTCAATGGTTGCAAAGGGCTTTACCATATAATCATCCGCGCCAAGTTTAAGGCCTGTTATTTTATCGGTTAAATCTTCTTTTGCGGTCAAAAAAATCACGGGAATTTGAAGCGGCTCAATTTCTTTCATAATCGAAAATCCATCTTTCCCCGGCAGCATGATATCCAGAATAATTAAATCAGGTTTATGAAGTTCAATGCTATCCATTACATCATTGCCATTATTTACACTTATTCCTGTATGCCCTACCAGCTTGAGATTCATTAAAATTAAATCGGCTATTGCCGCTTCATCTTCAACTACCATGATTTTTGCCATTGTTCCACCACCTTTCTCATAATTATAGCAATAAAAGCAGGATAAGTTGTATCAGAGTTGTAAAATGGGTTGACCAAATGTCTGATAAAGTAAACTTAAGAAAAAGCGCCGATCGGCAATTATACCGATCAGCGCTTTTAGCTGCACCACAGGTGCCCTAAATGGCCTCGTGTCTTTTTTTAATATGTTTTTCTGCATTGAGTCAATAACCCTGTTAATTTTCAACAATCTCACATCCGGCCCAATTCACGGCAAGTGCCTGATTGTCGGTCAGCGGGATATGCGGCAGCGGAAAATCGGTTCGCATGGGTGCAGCTTCCGGTTGATGTACGGATAAGTACACGTGGACAAGCGACAGCCCTGATGTCGCTTCGTCGGAGGGATCGTGGATATTTGGTGTTGCGATGATACTGCCTGCACTTGCACCAACATAGACCTTGTTTGCGTATACCATCTTCTTAATAATAGCATCAAATCCGGTGTTTTTGATGCGCCGGAGCAAATGCCCGGTATCGCCTCCGGTGAAGTAGATCACGTCGAATGTCATGGCTTCAGTAGCGGTCAAACTTCCATCAATGTCGTAGGCAGTGATGTTTTCAGGAATTATACCGGCGTTCAGAAGTTCGTCTCTGCACTTGCCGACCATCCTTTTGGCTTCGTCATAAGTGGCGGCAGTGGGAATAAATAATACCTTTGCTTCACCTGCCGGTTTGCCGAGCATATGGAGAAACCGCAGCCGTATATTCTCTTTTACACCGCCGTCTATGTCTTTAAACCATCCGGCCGAGGTCAGCAGGACATTGCTCCATACCTGTTTACCGCTCTCTGCAGCCCATTTACGACAGGTTGCCACCCTGGCGCCCTGCGGCTTGTCGCCGTGCTCGGGATCGAGGTAAGAGTAAGCATACAGCTTATGGCAGGGGATGATATCACATTCGCCGCAGTGAGTAAGCCCTTTATCCTGGCAGCACATGGCGACAGGACATTCGCCGTGAAACGGATGCCCCTTTGTTTCGATGCAACCGCCGCAGCCGTGGGATTCCTTCCATCCGCAGCCAGTGCAGTGAAGTCCGCAGCAGGAATCGATCATAACTGCTCACCCCTTAATGTAATAAATTCATTATCAATCCACAGTGTCGCTTCCTCTGTTTCAAATTCAAGTATACAGTAATCCGGGTCGTCGATTCCGCCCGGATAATGATCGATAAACCAGTCAAGCCACATTTCGGTCTTGACCGCAGAGTCTTGTATGACGGATACCTTGCCGACCAGGGTTACACTGTTCCCACCGCTGTAAAAGCAAGCGCCTGCTTTGGGATTCCCCTTAAAATGCCTGACCTTTGTGGATGACAATCCCGTTGAGACCCAGAATTTTTTTATGCCCTCCGATTTGGTTTTTGAAAGCACACAAATTCGCGGGTAGCCATTTTCGTTTATTGACGCAAGTGAGATAACATCACTTTTTGCGAGCATCTCTGCCGCTTTTGTAACAATTTCCATATCTCAATACCCCCTTTTTTCTTCAGTATATCATCCGAACAGGACAACTATATGTCCTGTTCATTCATAGCTTGCAACAATATTTTTTGCTATCCGGTGTATTTCCTCAGCCATATCGGCAGGCTCCAGGACCCTTGCTTTATCACCGAAGCCGAGCAGCCAGTTAATTGTGTACTCCCGGTTGGTGTAGCCGATTTCAAGGCGCAGCTTGCCGGTATCCGTTTCTGTGTAGCAATGCGGCCCATAGGTCTCAATGAGCTGATATTTTACCGAAGGGTCGAACAGCGCAGTAAGCCTCCGCTGATCAGTAAACAATGCGTTGAAATCCCGTTTTTCCGGGGGTATATCACGCAGGGCAAAGCTTTCCTTGCATTGTTTGAGGTCCAACAAACGAGTGAGCTTAAACAGCCGCCAGTCTTGCCGCTCCAGACAAAATCCGAACACATACCACGCTGTCCATTGAAATGCAATGAAATATGGCTCGATGCGGCGGTGGCTTTCACCCTTTTCATAGTAATATTCAAACTCTATCAGCCTGTTTTCGTGGATGGCTTGTTTGATCGACTCGATTTTCCTGGTCAGACTGCCTCTGTAATGAGAGGCAAGGTCGATCACAACACTTTCCCGCAGCGACACCACGGTATCTTTGTTTGCTGAGAGCTTGTCCAGCATCCGTTCAATCCGTGCTTTTTCCGATACTGTGCCAAGTCCTTTGAGTGCCGCGATCATGCTTGAAAGCTCATCTGTAGTGAGCACACTTTTGTCAATCCTGTATCCTTCGGCAATGGATATGCCGCCATTACCGCCTTGCCGTGTCACAACCGGGATACCTGCCAGGCAGAGTGCGTCTATATCACGGCTGATTGTGCGGCGGCTGACTTCGAATTTTTCCGCAAGGGCCGGCGCGCTTATATGGTCATTTTGGAGCAGCGTTGTCAAGATTCCGAGCAGACGGTCGAGCTTCATATATAATCCTCCGTAATCCCACTGAGCCTTTCCTTTTCACGGCTCGTAAGTTTATCCGCCACGCGCTTGTACGAATGGTCAATCATCTTGAAAACCAGGGAATCGTCAACATCCATATTTAGATATACTGTGTTCATATAGGGTTTGATCCGGTCCGGACAGTGATATCCGGGCACGACAATGCCGGGATATTGCATGCGGTAGAAACCGGCCAGCATGGGCTCACAGCCAACCGTGATTTTATGGTTTCTCTTCGTTGGATAGAGCTGCAGAAAAAGTTTTCCGCAAACCTTGTAACATACAGGAATTTCTCCGAACGGATGATCCTCATATGCGCCGGGTTTTGCAAGGCAATAACGGCTAATATCGTCGTTTTCCATATGGAAACACCTCCCGATTTCCATTATACCATGCAAACAGGACAGCGGTATGTCATGTTCACAACCGCAGCATTTGTTTTACCGCTGCATAGAGGAAAGGCTTTTTTTATAATACATTATTCAGATTTTGTGCAGGGTATGAGCCCCAGACTTTCGATTGCACGTGTTCCATCCCGGCTCTGCAGCCACTTAATAACTGCCCTGGCGCTATGATCTTTCGGCAGATCGTTACGCACTACAGCGTAGTAGCCATCGGAAAGAGGATAGTATCCGTCGGCAATATTCTCTTTTGTGGCTGCGATGCCATCAAAGGAAAGTATTTTAAGGGAAATTATTACATGTTTTTAATTCTTATATTTCCGGTTGCTTTTTATTGACGCCCGAGGGCGGCAGTTTCAAACAGGTTATTTGCTTTGGCGTGTGATGTTAACTCTGTCTAAAAACTATTGCAAGTCATTTCTGCAGTAAAGTGAAAACGAGAATTTTCGTACTACTTATCCTCCCCCTGGCGCAAATTTTATTACTGAATCAGATTCTCTGTAAATCCACGGTTTACGATGAACCATGGGGTACATTCATCATTTATTTCTGATGCACTGGGAGTGGCGATTTTCGTATCGGCAGCATGAACCACCGAGTGCTCCTGTGTCGCTTTTTGGCAACCTCTATATGGGGTTTTAGCCCCATCCAGTGGAATCAGGGCCTGTTTGGCAGATTCGTGCTGGAGATCGCCAACCGGCCTATTTGCCGATATTCTTGATCACCATCCACACTTTTGATTCCTGTTTGCAGGGCAAACCGTAAGGTCGAAAAAAGAGTAGGATAAAGCGAGGTGGTCACAAGTGGCCCCTCGCAGCCACAAACGCTGGCAGTACTGGCGTTGCAGCGATTTAGTTTAGGTTCAGCAAAATGGCTTTTGTACTGTGCGGGGTGCTGTGAATGGCAAGAAGTCCGTATTTTCAGCCGTTTTATATGGTGCTGTTTGGATGGTTGTAGAGCTTTATTCTATACTTTTTCTGACCATGTCTTGTAAATCTTTAATAAAGCATTCGGATTTTTTTCTCCATCAACAATTTTCGAAGTCAAAACTCTTATAATGTTAGTTGAATCTAGATCAAGCCCATTCTTAAACCCTACCAATACAGGTTTATTGATATAAGCTAAACTCTTAGGCTTTGAAACAAAACCCCAACGGATAGTACCATGATCTTTTATGAAACACTCAGAAAAGTAAATAGCTATATCCATCGCAATCGACATCCAGCCTATACTGATTTTTTTATTGCTCAAGTTTTTTTGTATCCATTCAGGATACTTCTCTCTTTCGAGACTCTCGCCTTCTTCGAATTTTTCTTCAATATCAGCATTGTTGATATACCATTGCCACAACTTGATCAATGATTCTGAAGAATAGTCTAAGTCTTCTTTTTCTATTCCGCTCGTCGCACTGTATGCATTTTTAAGTAATTCGATTCTGGTGGGAATTTCCCAAACATACCAATCAAAATGACTTTGTGCTTCTTTTTTGGTCATATCCTTAAATGGCTTCATTTCAAACGGCGGTTGCATTAATAAGTATTCCATTTTAGGTCTCCTTTGCTTATTAGTGAATTGTATATGTAATTCCGTGTTGCTTTAAGAAATCTAGTAATGGTTTTGAAGCTCCTACTTTGCCTGTCACATCACTCATAAAGAAGTTCCAATTAGCGCCTTTGATTGAACCTTGTTTAATCAATTCAGCGTCTTTTAATATCTGTTTTTTTACAAAATCTGTTAGCGTTGTGTATCCCACTTTTGACTCATATGCAATATCTCCAGCCAATTGGTCGATATACCTGCCCCCTTGACTGGTCTTGAAATAAACTTGAGATTTTCCACCTACAAGGTTCGCCAAGTATTCTTCTCCCGCTTTACCTGTCTTAAAGCTTAGATTACCCGTTCCCTTACCGACAGCCTTCTTTATGGTTACAATAACATTATCGACCCATTTGCAAACCGTTTCAATACCGTTTTTCATAGAGTCTGAAAAAGATCTGATTGCCTTGATACCTTTTTCACCGATAGCAAATTTTACAAATAAGTTATCTCCTATTGATCCGATCAGTTTTGGAAGCTTCCTGATGGTCCCCTTCAAACCGTTTAACAGCTCTGACAACTTGGGGACTACCTTATTTAAGCCTCCTAATAATGGAGCTAACAGGTTAATGGCTTTTTTAATAAGCTTTGTATCCCCGGCCGCTTTGACCAGAATTTTTATTGGCGCTGCAATTGCCGACCCTATGGCAGGGATCATGGCAATTGCTGAAAATACCGCATTCAGCCACTGCTTGCGTATTATCGCTATCCCTGTATTCACTGCATCTGCTATGTCACCCAGACCCGGTATAAAGCCGATAATATCAAGAGCACTCTGAATGATATCCAATATATTGCTGCTGTTTTTATCTTTTTTCTGTATGACTTCATCAGGTGTTCCATTATACAGTGAAGAGTCTCTCTTGAACTGAGCAGTACCGCTCCCCTGGATTTCTTCCGAGGGCTCCTTCGCCGTTAACTCCGTACTGCCGGATAAACTATCCAGAATCGTATCTGATACATTATCCTCCGAACCGCCTTTGGAGCCATCCATGGTATAGGAGCTATCGGCTTTGCCGCCCATTTTGTCGGCTTCACTTTCAAGCTCCTCGTTATCATTAACACGGCTACCTGTTTGGGTCTGCAAGGTTGGCATTACTCTTCCCTGCTTTTGCTGCACGGCATGCCAGCTTTCATGCGGCAACTGGCTTTCCTGCCCCGGGGCCAGGTAAATATCCTTTCCCTGAGTATATGCAAGCGCACCTGCCTGTTCAGGTTTGCCGGAGTTCTTATGGACGTTGACATCAGAAAGGTCCACACCTGAAAGTTTCTCAATTCCCGCTCTCAACTTGATGGGCAGCCCTGCATCGCTTTCCCCGTTTTCAGACTCCTGTCCGGCAGTCTCGTTAAGCTGTGCAGGTTCTTCATTTTTTATTGAAGAAGATTGCAACGGCTCAATAGGTTGACCTGTTTTTTCAGACCTTTTGCGTCTTTTCCCCTCATCCAGCAAAGTAAGCGCCTGTCGGTAACCAAGAACCCTTTGGAAAAACATAAATTCCTCACGCGTTACCGAGTCCGGGTCTGTGAGGAAAATTTGTATCATTTGCCGATAGTCTGTGGTCCTCACATTAGGCTTTTTGGTATCATTCCTGTTGGCTGAAGTGGAATGGGAGCTATATAAGCTGTTACTTCCGCTTCCCGAGGCCTGTCCTTTTTGCTTTTCTGCAGCTATACTGATTTGCATTTTTCTCACCCTTATAAATTCACTCATTTATAAAGTAAATTTAATAAGCATTTTACATCCAAATTTAGAGAAAAATGTAAATCGTTTTAATTAAATATTATAATAATTATTTTGAAATGTAAAGACATAGCTTCCCTTTTTGGAAAGCTATGTCTTTTTAACAGATGTGATGATTTTATATGTTTTTGCCTAATAAATTGAGTTTCCGCAATTAATATCAAAAGGCATAATCAATAATTTTTGTATTTCTTTTAAATAATTATCAAAAAACCACTTTGTTGCTTTGCCGTAATTTTCTTTATTATTAAATTCCCAATATGAATAGTACTTCATGCACTTTACAATCTTTGTCAGCTCCCTCGGAGGATCTCCCATATCAACACCATCTATTGTGAAAAACCTCTTAACATATTTTATATCTATGCAACCTTCCCGTTGTTTTTGCTCATCTGCAATTGAGATTATCAGCTTTTCAAAATCATAAATCTTGTCTGGTTTAACCTGAAACAATTTAACCTCTGAAAATGAATCTTTCATTAATCGCTCCTCCCCCCGATTATTAGTTGACACAATTATCCCAAATAGTTTAGCCGCAGGACTTTGAGCATTGCACCATGCACTTAGCCATAATCTGCTTTTATTTTATTATACAATAAGTTGTATACGTATCATACGATAACTTTCCCATCAATCAGAAAACGTAAATATCTGACCGAGGAATGTTATGCTTTGAACGTTTTCCGGCGGAACAAACGTCATCTTGAAGCTGAAGTCTGCCGACGTGCTGTCCCACGATGCGGCGACGAACCTTGGATAGACCACCTCTCCGTTCTTAAGCGTGATTGATACATCTTCTGAGGCCGATATGTCTTTCCCAGGATAGATAACCTCTCCGTTCTTGGATACGCCTTCTGATGAAGCCGATACACTATTCATAATACTCTTAAGTTCCGGATCTCCATCGGCATAGCCCGGGGAAAGGTTTATTTCAAGTTTAGTAGCTCCGCAGGTGATTTTCGCTTCCCTGCCGGAAAAATCGGCGGTAAGTGTTCGCGGCACTATATGCTGTACAGTGCTGAACGCAATCTCCCAATCTCCGGTTATCGTGCGTGTGGCGTGTTTTCCGTTAAATACCAGCGACAGCGTATCTGGATCATGCTTGCCGATATCAAAGTCATCGCTCTTATTTCCGGCGGCGTCAAGTTCACTATGAGTTTCCCAAATGACTGTGCCATCTGGAGCTTTCAGGCCCAGGAGTCCGCTGCCCCATCCATATTGCGCTATTTCGTTGTCACGACGATGGATAGTCAGCTTCCCGTCATGTGTTTCAACCCCTGTGATTGCCATAAATTCAGCGCCCTGTACGACAACGGGCTGTGTTATGCCAATGTGCGTTCCGATATTAAAGTCAAGCGGCAGATTCTCCATCGTCTGTATGCCGGCACAGATCGCCTTCAGATGAAGTGACGCCGTTGTCGGTGCATCGTCGCCGTCGGCAATATCATATTGGATAATCGCAATGGCTGAATCCGTATCGGTGCCATAATTGACGACAGCTGGCACGGACTCTCCATTATCCTTTAAGAAATAAATCGTATCCGAAAGGCGGCCGCCTTCTATATCACGCAGTTGCAGCCGTATATAGGCGTTGTATCCTTCGACATAAGCGCCAAGCGGTGTGATTTCTATTCCGCGGTCTTCGATGGCTCCGGATACGGCTTCCCCGGTTGCTACAACTTTCTCGGCTTTGGGGTTGGCAAATATAGAATCATAGAATTCGCGGATATTGATTACGCCACTCGCTGCAAGTACGGTTACAGAACCCAGGAGCAAGATGGCTAAGCAAGCGGCAATCAGCGCTATTCGGCGCACTGTACGCATATGCGTACGCCTCGGCTGCGTCCTGTAGGAAGACTGGGCCTGTTTCTCTCCGGTGATACTGTTTTCACACGTTTCACACATATTGATTTTCTTTAAAGTTAGCTCTTTAACTCTGTTGGCAGAAACCGCACTTTTTGCTGTAAGCTCCACAGAGTCGTCATATACATGATCCATAAGATTTGTGATTTTCAATTCCATAATCTTTACCTCCTTTAATCAACTTTAACCGAAGCTTTTCACGACCACGGCTAAGCCTGGTTTTAACGGTGGAAGCATTCATCTGCATCTCATCGGCAATGACTGCGATTGGCTGGCAATAGTAGTAATGCCGCAGGAATATTTCGCGGTCGGGCTGCTCCATTGATACGATGAATTGCCGAATCCAATCTATCATCTCCCGATTAAGGAATTCTCCCTCCAGGTCGTCATCAGACACGAGAATGATATCATCGTCGATATGTATTTCCGTTCCCAGCTCCCGCAGTTTATTTTTTGCCCTGTTGCGCGCAATGCTTCCAAGATAGGCCTTAAGGCGGGGAGCATCCGTCTTATCGGCGTTGTTCCAAAGCGCCAGAAAAACATCGGAGCAAACCTCCTCAATGTCATGCTGTGTCATACAACTGCCGATTATGTTATAGATTACTGCGCTGACATATGGAGTGTATCGGTCAATCAGACATGCGAGAGCATTGCTGTTCCCATGCCTTACGGCATGAAGTGCCTCGCTATCGTTCATAAACTCATCACTTCTTCCTTTTGGTATTAACAGCTGTCGATTATAATAACACACAAAAATGTAATTTGGTTTCACTGCGGAGAATCTTTTATACTTTTTAATTCTATTAAAAAAACATGTCGCCCCTTTGACGGAACAATATGTCTTTATTCTGAAATATACAGAAATAGCTCCCTCATAATCTCTAAATCAAAATTCATTTTGTTTTTTTCATCAGAGAGATTATCTTCCCAACTATCACCCAAGTCTTTCCAATAGTAAGAAGGAATTATTAATACAAGATCCTACATAAATGATACAAGATTTATATGCGGTTTTGCAAATATTGAACGGGAAAGACACCTATGCTCCGGCGGATTAAAGCCGTTAAAAATTTAGGTTAAAAAATATTGTATAAAAATTTTTCGAAACGAATTGCAAAAATAATGTTTACGTGCTAATATATCATAGTGACAATAAAAGCTTAAAACATTGACACGGGGCATTAGCGCAGCTGGGAGCGCATCACACTGGCAGTGTGGGGGTCAGGGGTTCGAATCCCCTATGCTCCACCACAATTTGTCTGAAAAGCCTGATTTATCAGGTTTTTCAGCGTTTTGAGAGTGAAAAAGGACACTGGATTTGAATGGAATTTTCAAATTTGGTGTCCTTTTTGCATTTTATACTGAAAAAAGGTGGAATATCCCTCTACATTGCTTCGATTAATTTCTTAACTCCCACCATATTTATCGCTCTTCTCAAATTGTATGCAAGGAAACTGAGCCCCAGCTCCGCGGTGACCTTTTCTTTTCCCTTGCATAACAGATAGTGTGTGTTTCACCAATGCATATTCGTATCTTCTATGGCAAGATGTTTTCCTTTATCCTGATAAAGATTTGACATGGTGTTTCCTTCAGATATGCTCAGTACAAATATCCAGATAATTATATTAAATCTTCTGCAACATAACTTCTGTTGCACCGTTAAAAGCGGAAATTACAAATTCATTCAACAAACTTATACTGACATATGATTTGTATGTGCTGCTTTATGGATTAAATATCAATATGAGACAATAAATCAAAATAATACAAGCTCAAATTTTGCATTTTGTGTTAGGATTATTTTGAAACTATTACATTATTTGGAGTAATTACCTAAGCAAACGAGAACGAAAGGATCGTATGGAAATAAAAACGCAGAGGGCTGACTTTAAAATTATATAGGCATAAAATAGCTGGAAAAGAATTGTTTTTGTAAAAAAATAACGATTAGGAGAGTAAATATTATGCTGAGAAAAGTATTAAGTATTATGTTAAGTATGGCAATAATATTTTCAATAGCACTGAGTTTTGGAGTGCCTGCTTCCGCAGCAACTGTAGTTCCTGGAGAGAAAATTGCTTTATTGGCACTTTCAAACAACAATTATATTTGCGCTGAAAATTCAGGAACTAATCCTCTGATTGCAAACAAAACAACTCATGGTTTATCTGAGGAATTTATTGTTGTAGATGCTGGAGAAGGATTATTTGCATTACAAGCTACTGCAAATAACAAGTATGTATCAGTTCAATCTAATAATCAATTAATAGCTTCGGCAACTTCAATTGGTGCAAATGAGAAATTTCAAATAATCGATGCAGGTGGTTCAAATATTAATATTAAAGCAAATGTAAATGGAAAATTCGTATGTGCTGATATATCTGCCACACTGCCGGTGACGGCAGATAGAACGGCAGCCGGATCATGGGAAGTTTTCCAAAAGGTATTGGTATCGTCAACACAACCTTCCTCCGTACCTTTTAGTAGAACCGGCTGGACGGCAACCGCTTCACTAAATAATGGGGCAGCAGGTAATGCCCTCGATGGAAATGCAAACACGAGATGGGATACAGCTGCATTACAAGCTAATGGACAGTGGTATACCGTAGATATGAAAGAGAATAAAACATTTAATAGAATCACCCTGGATACAACAGCCAGTTCAGGTGATTATCCAAGGGGCTATCAAGTATTTGTGTCCACTGATGGAACAAATTTTGGAAGTGCTATTATAACAGGTACGGGTGATGGAAGTATTACTGATATTATGTTTACATCACAGACTGCAAGATATATTAAAATCGTTCAAACAGGTACATCCGGCGGCTATTGGTCCATTCATGAGTATAATGTATATAATGGCACTAATCCAGTACCAGTACGAGGACTGCTTGGAGTTACCTTTGGGTTTAGTACAGAAACGTTACATGGGGGACCATATTACAATCAAGGTAATCAAATATACAATTTACCCTTATTTAAAGCAACCAGTGATGAAACACAGTTCTGGGATAATTATGTAGAAGAGATAGCTTATAGTGGTGTGGATTTTGTAGCTCCGACCATCCGTGGTTTTATAACTCCGGATGTTATAGACAGTAATGGTAATTATGCAAATGCAGGAGGAGATACAAGACTTCTTAGCGGATTGGTAAGTGCCATTAATCGTCGCGGACTAGAAAGCAAGATCAAAATTAGTTGCCTTGATGACACTCCAGCTTCAATGACAGATAAAAAGAATATGGCTAAGTATGGAATCAGAGGATATACACCTTTATTTGATATCGCAGATGTGAATGGTATGGGTGAAGGAGGATACAAATATTGGTGGGATAATAATCTAAGAACATTTTTCAGTACTGTTCCTGATAGTATGAGATTAAAAATTGATGGAAGACCAGTAGTTTATGAATGGGGAATCGGAAATTTTGCATTCACCAATCAGGGGGGAGGTAATTTAAAAAAGATGATAGAGTATATGCGTCAACGTGCACAAGCTGAGTTCGGAATCAATCCATATCTTATCGTTGATAAGTCATGGATTGATGTTGATCCAACATGCTCTTCTGTAATTGATGGAGTACATACTTGGTTTGGTGTTCCAGGTGGTTTCTCAAATTATACTTTTAATGGGAAGAAATTCGGTTGCCTTGTACCGGAATTCAAATTTGCTGTGGGCTCAACCAATATGGTAATTGATCCAAACCATGGACAAACTTTGGATAGTTATTTGAAATCAACAGTAGATTCAGGTGCAAATATTACATTACTTGAAGGCTTCAGCGATTGGGAAGAAAATGCTGCTGTTTGGAGAACAAAGGATTTACCTTATGATCAATCGCACTCTGATTATCCTAACCAACGAATCAATATACTTAGAAAACACTCAGCAAATCCATTTCCAACTGATTTAAAGGTTGAAGCTGAAGGATGTGACAGCTATAGCGATACAACGACTGGAAATGCGGGTGGAATATTTAGAGATGGTAATATTGATATCCAGGCAACAACGGATACAAATTTAGGCTGGAACGTATTTAATACAGCTGCAGGTGAATGGCTACAATGGCAGGAAATACCGATGCAAGGAGCGTTGACTTTAAAGGCGAGAATTGCGACAAATGCAACGGGTAAGAGGATTCGCTTTGTGATAGACGGTACAGCAGGAACAACAATTACACTTCCAAATACAGGCGGATTACAAACCTGGGAAACTGTAAATGCCGGGACTTTTAATTTTGAACAAGGAAATTACCATACTGTAAGGATTGAATTCCTTGATAGTGGTGTGAACTTAAACTACTGGACAAATTAATATTTAGATAGATGACAGATGCAGTCTGACCACAATCGAAACCTGTTGAAAAAGTTGTAATTGCTTTTCCGGCAGGTTTTTTGTTATGATGAAAACAATTATCTGCGTCTTATTGGCCGATAGAGGAATCCGCACTAAATGTTACTATAATTGCAAATACTCTGATGTCTTTTTTCAGACAGTCTGTTGCCATTTTAAATAAGGAATTGACATCTATGGAGAAATATTATATTATTTTTATACAGACCGACGTCGGTTTTAATCTTAATTGAAAGAAGGTACTCGCTTGTCACAAAAAAAAGACCCGGCAATTCGAAAGAATGAAATCATACGAGCAGCTGAAGAATTGTTCCTTGCGCAAGGCTATGAAGCAACGACGGTGGAGCATATCCTTCAGCGCACAGGTTTATCTAAAGGCGGATTTTATCATCACTTCAAATCCAAAGATGATGTGCTCATGGTTATTTTAGACAGAATTACAGACGAAACGATTCAGATCGCACAGGAAATAGCGGATAAGCAAGGAATCAGCGCACTTGAGAAATTTGCACTTTTTTTCAGACAGCAAATGGAACTGAAAATACCAAAAGCCGATATGATACGCGCCTTCTATGAAGAACGTAATCAGAACCCGCAATTCCATAAGCATAATGCGATGATATGGAACAAATATGTGCCAGTGATCACCCAAATCGTCAAGCAGGGGATCACCGAGGGAAGCATGACTGTGAAATATCCCGAAGAGTCCGTGCAACTGCTCTTTGGTGCGATCGCGTCCCTTTATGATTTATACCATCTCGGGACTGATGACGTTAAAATGACCGACGAAATGAGGCGTTATATTGAGGCGCTGGAGGAAATTTTCTCAAGAGCATTTGGCATCGACGTACCAAAAGAGTTAATAGAAACAATTCTCAACAAAATATGAGGATCGGAGGTTTTAGAAATGAAAAATCAGAAGGATATCGGGGTACGGCAAAAACATCATTACTACTTTAAGAATGGCACCATGGATTTTGCAGTCGGCTGGCTGCTCGGCTACAGTCAGATCGGCGGGCTTTCCGCAGGCGAGATATATGACTGCCTGAACAAAATACGGGATAATAAGCCGGATTCGTGGATAAAGGCATTTACCGATGGAATGGCCTATGAGGAAAAAGAAGCGGATAAATACGAAAAAGCCGGGGACTTGTCCGGCGCTGGTATGAAATATCTAGCCTGTGCACATGCTGCGAGGGCGGTTCTTCATATGTGTGATCCGGCAGGCAGTCAAGCCATTGAGACAACCCGGACGATGGAGAACGCATTCCAAAAGGCTATGGAATGCTGGGACACAGGTCTGCACGCGTATGATTTTGATTTCAACGGCAAAAAGCTGCCCGGATATTTTACCAAGGACTTTAACAATGAAAGGCCTTTATATATCATCATCGGCGGAGGTGATACCTATCGTGAAGACCTGTACTTTTTTGGCGGTGCGGAAGCCTTAAAACGCGGGTATAACGTCTTGCTGGTAGATCTGCCGGGGCAAGGCCGGACGCCGTATGACAATCTGCACTTTAATAGAGACACAGTGGCAGCCATGGAGATGGTGATTGACCAGGTCGAAAAGCTTGGATTTGCAGGAAAAAAAATATTATCTGGGTATAGCGGCGGCGGATATTTTACCACAATGCTTATGGCGAAAAATCCACGAATCGACGCCTGGATTGCCAGTACGCCAATATTTGATTTCAAGACCGCAATAGAAACTGCAATACCATCGCTGTTAACAAAGAACCCTTCCGGATGGCTTCCCGGAATGTTGGTTCAGATAGCCGGGAATCTGAATAAATCCCTTGAGGCCGCACTGAAAAAGTACGAATGGCAGTTCGGAGCCGGAGGATTTGCAAACCTGCTTCAGACCTTTGAGGACATCGGTGTAGCAGATTATACGAAAATTGATACTCCATCAATGTTTTTGCTCGGATTAAGTGAAGACGTGGAGAGCAAGCGGCAGGCACAGCTTATTTATAACTCTTTAGTCACCCGTCAACCCGATTCCAAAATGATAGAGTTTGCCTCGGAAAGCGGAGCGGATGCCCATTGCCAGGTAAATAATCTGTTATGGGCACAACATCATATTTTTAACTGGCTAAGAGAAATTGGGCTCCACTGAAGTTTAAATCCTTTTTCCGCTATTATTCCATACGCATAACATGCAAAAGAACTTGAACTCTTGCGGTGATAATTTTACCAGACCTATTACAAAAAACACATTCATTATTTCGATGTTTTTTGAATTTATACGCCCTTAAATATCACCGGCTGTTTACCGAAAAGGTCGTTCAGCGTGTCGGAAATATTCAGTGAATTGTCTTCGTCAAACTGAGTGATTGCAACACGCAACGCAGTAAAGAGCATTGCCGCACGAATGTGTATGAAATATTGCCAGTTCCTGTCGTCCAGGCCGACATCTTCTTTAATAAATTTCAGTTTTTCTCCGATTATAAAGGTAAGCCGGGTTTGAAACTCCCCATACAGATTTGCTTTGATCAAGGATAAAAAGAGTTCTTTCTGGGCAAGCCAGATATCAAATAGAGATTTAACCACCACATTGGAATCGGTATGAGGCCCCATACGCCGGATCAAATCGGTGAATACCGATTCCATACGGTACAGCACAACATCCGATTTGTCGTCAAACAAACGGTAAAAGGTGGCTCTGCCCACGCCGGACGCGCTGACAATCTGTGTGACGGTGATATCGTTATAATCCTGCACGCGCATCAACTCTTCCAAAGATTTGCAAATGAGTTTTGCTGATTGTGTTTTTCGTTTATCATTTCCGATGCGATACATTACCGCCACTCCTGTTCCACTTCTCACTATTGTGTTGATTTCCTTTGAACTTATGATATATTTGTATCATAAATTCTGTTTTTTTGCAAGAAAGGTTTAATATTATGGAACGAATAACAAGAAGAAAATTTTTAAAGACAGTTGGATTTGTATTTTTATCCGTGCTTTTATTTGGCCTTGTTCTTATGCTGATGCTTGGCAGCGGTGAACGCTGGTTTGCTTATCTGATCCTGGCAGCCTGCATCAGTGTGCTCGTTATGCTGAGAAGGACAAAATTCTGGCATGGGTGGCGCATCCTGCTTTGCTGGCTGGCAGCACTTGCCATTGCGTGGACCGGCCTGTTTGCCGGCCAGCCTTCGGTGGATATTCAACCCTACGCCATTAAAAATCTGAAACAGCCCGGCGCCTCATACAAGCTTTTGCTGAACAACTTAACGATTGTGGATACTCGAACCGGCAAGTTAACTTTCAATATGAGCCTCCTGTGCGCCGATGGGAAAATCAAAGACATTGGGCCGGTGGGCACGATTGAGCCTGACAAAAACACAAAGGTCGTTGATGCCGCAGGAAAGTATGCGGTTCCCGGCTATCTGAACATGCATATGCACATTATAGGGCAGGAACATACCTCTGAAACGCTGGATTCTCTGCTTGCCCACGGCGTAACCGGATTCCGGCAGATGGACGGCTCAGCAGAACTTCTGATGGAATGGCAATCCGGCGCCTTTACCAGTTCTACGGATCAACCGGCTCTGCTTACGATGCCGGGAGATATTCTGACAGCGATCAACGCGCCCACGCCCAAGGTCACCCTGAATCTGGTCCGCCAGCAGAAAGATGAAGGGGCTTATTTTATCAAAGTTGGAGGCCTTTCGCCGGATGTGTTTAATGCCGTTCAGGCGGAGGCGGACAAATTAGATATTCCCTTTGATGGACATGTGCTTCCCGATATGGACTTAAAAGAGGTTGCAAAAAATGGCTTCCACTGTGTCGAACACTTCGGAATCAACAACGGGTCTCTGATTTCCTGCTCCACAGACGAAAAAAACCTGAGAACGGAGGCAACCGGGATTCCTGCAATTACGGAAAATCCAATCTTTGTGCAGTTCATGAAGATAAAGGCCCTTAGGGATTTTGTGAACGAGCAGGCCACCAATCTGGCCATTAAGACCTCCGGTGGCGCAAAGGATGAAGCGCAGCTCCGGCATATTATCGACACTTACAGCGAAGAAAAGGCAATCGGGCTTGCTGATGCATATATTGAATACGGCACATGGCAATGCCCGACTATGGTGCGCATCCGTTCGGGCCTGTTCACGAACAGCAGTCAACCGGTTGCCCAGGGGCTCTACGATCTTTATTTGAAACTGGTAAAGACTTATGATTCGGAAGGCGTCAAGATGCTGGCTGGCACAGACGGAAGCGGCGGAGATGACTGGCGTACCGCAGGTTATTCCATTCATCAGGAATTTGATGAACTTGAAAAAGCGGGTATCTCCCCCCTTCATGTCCTCCAAATGACTACCATCAACGGGGCTGAATTTTTGGGCCGTATGGATGATATGGGCACCGTTGACATCGGTAAGAATGCAGATTTAGTGCTTCTGGATGCAAATCCCGCAGAGAGTGTTCAAAATCTTCATAAGATTGACACTGTTATACGTGCAGGCTCTTATCATCCTAAGACAGAGCTGGATGCCATTAAGGAAAAGTTAGGGACCGGACACTAACTTTTGATTTTACAGCACTCTATATATTTATATTGAATACAGCGAATATTCCCCGTGCTTTTCTCTTGAAACAAACGGTCTGTTGTCAAAAGCTCCTTCTTTATTCTCCAGAACGCCATTCAGCAGCACTTTTGTAAGGTCCGGCACCTCCGGTGACTGCACCGCCTGGCGGATATCCATAAAAAGTGCTTCACTGTTTTCCTTGTGGTCTGAATGAGGAGTTCCTTCCACATAGTCCATTAAAAATACGGCATACCAGTCTTTCAGGTTAAACCTGATACCGGCCAGCCTGGCCGGTACGGCCGTAATCGCCGTCTCCTCCATCACCTCGCGAATTGCGGCCGCCTGGGGAGTTTCACCCAATTTGACATAACCTCCGGGTATTATCAGCCTTCCCTTGCCCGCGCCATAGGTATGTCTCACCAGCAGCACCTGATCCCCCTTCATTACGATCCCGCCCACGGACTGGCACCAATTTGTGTTTTCTTCATTGGATTCCGGGTTTGCCTTCTTATCACCGGTACTCTTTTCAATAAGCGTATTATTTGAATTATTAATCTTTTCGCCGTCCATTTTTTTAATCCCCTGTCACTAATTTTTATTTTTATCAGCTCACAAAGTGAATTACGGTTCAAACCTTCGCATATCACTTTATTCACACCGTATTATCATAGCATACTATCCGTTGCCAGTTCAAATGGCGTATGCTATAATAAAAAACCGGATAAACTGCAATTTAAGGCAAGAGGAGAGATTATGAACAATACTTCAGGACTGTATATGCCCGCCGAATGGGAAAAACATGAAAGAACATTTATATCGTGGCCTGTTCAGGCTTCCCTGGTCTGGCCGGAAAATTATAAAGAGGTCTGTGAAGGCTATAGCAATGTTATACGTGCCATTTCACAGTTTGAACCGGTTTCAGTAATCGCAGGCCCGCAGGACAGAGAACTGGCGGAATCATACTGCGGCAGTGCGGCGCAATATGTGGAGATACCCCATAACGACGCCTGGTTCAGGGACAACGGCCCTACTTTCGTGTTTGACCGTGAAAGCGGCAAGCGCAAAGGAATACATTGGAGGTTCAATGCCTGGGGAGAGCGCTATAAGCCGTACGATCTGGACGCAAAAACAGCGGCGGCACTTCTCTCCTGCCTGGATATGGAAGCTGTCGGGCTGCCTCTTGTTCTCGAGGGCGGATCCATCCACACCGACGGTCAGGGAACGCTGCTCACTACCGGGCAATGCCTGTTGAACCCCAACCGGAACCCTGATCTGAGCAAAGAACAGATTTCCGGGTTTCTCAGAGAAAACCTTGGCGTCTCGCAGATTATCTGGCTGAAGGACGGACTGGACGGCGACGAAACAGACGGGCATATAGACAACGTTGCTTGTTTTGCGGCGCCGGGCATTGTTTTGCTGCAAACCTGCCATGATCCGTCCGATCCAAATTATGCTGTGACGAAACAGCATCTGGATTTGCTGGGTAACGCCTCAGATGCACGGGGACGCAAGCTCAAAATTATAGAAATCCCTCAGCCGCCGTTCAGATCATATACCGGAAAACGGTTGACTCTGAGCTATCTGAATTTCTATATGGTCAATGGCGGTATCATACTGCCTGTCTTTGGAGGAGATGCGTCAGAAACCGATGCCCAGGCCGCCAGCATACTGTCCGAGACATTTCCCGGACGTGATATAATTACCGTGGACGGAATACCTCTGGTAAAGGAAGGCGGCAATGTCCACTGCATTACGCAGCAAATGCCGGCAGAATGCGGCTTGCAATGCAAATAACCCTGAAAATACAATAATACAAGGAATACTGATTGCAATACAAAAAAGATATTTTAATTTTAATTAAAGTGTAAAATTTATGTATACATGCTAAAACAAGCTGAAGACCCAATAAATAATTTTTCCCCAGTGCCTGGTTAAAAACGCTTTTTATAATTCCTTAAGCCTGCACGGCTGCTTTGCACATATGGGGATATGGAGGTAAAAATGCGAAACGTAACTGTGGCCGCAACACAAATGTGCTGCACAGCCAATATCGAACAGAATATTTCCAATGCCGAACGGCTGGTTCGGAGAGCAGCAGCCGAGGGCGCGCAGATCATTCTCATACAGGAGCTTTTTGAGACGCCCTATTTCTGCCAGAAGGAAAATGCGGACTTTTACCGTTATGCCACTGAACTGGAAAACAACAAGGCAGTGGCTCATTTCCGGTCTGTTGCAAAAGAATTGTCCGTGGTCCTACCCATCAGTTTCTATGAAAAGAAAAACAATGCACGGTACAATTCGCTGGCAGTCATCGACGCTGATGGAGAAATCCTGGGCATATATAGAAAAAGCCATATTCCTGACGGTCCCGGCTATGAAGAAAAATTTTATTTCAATCCGGGAGATACGGGCTTCAAGGTCTGGAAAACCCGCTATGCCACCATTGGAGTAGGAGTCTGCTGGGACCAGTGGTTTCCTGAAGCCGCCCGCTGTATGGCTCTAATGGGAGCCGAGCTGCTGTTCTATCCCACTGCCATCGGTTCGGAGCCTCTGAATTCCGAAATAGATTCCAAGGAACACTGGCAGCGCTGCATGCAGGGACATGCCGCCTGCAACCTGGTTCCGGTCATAGCCTCCAACCGTATCGGAGTGGAAACCGCCGATGAGCTGTCCATTACCTTTTATGGCTCATCCTTTATTACCGACGGGCTTGGCGAACTGGTGAAACAGGCTGGGAAAACCGATGAAACGATACTTACGGCACAGTTTGACCTGGAGGCTCTGGAATACCAGAGAGCTGAATGGGGTATTTTCAGAGACAGGCGCCCCGATCTCTACAAACCGATTCTGACCATGGACGGAGAAGTCAAATAAATATTTTTTACAGAAAAGCGCCGGGAATATATCCTGTCAGTAATAAAATCAGCCACTAAATGACCAAAGCCAGTCACTACCGGTTGGAATTCTGATAGCGATTGGCTTTATGAACATGCCGGAAAATCAACCTTTCCGCAGGGTGCCTTTCAATCCCTTGAAAGGCATACCAGCAGTATTCCCTCTTCTACTTCGACAGAGGCGGTCTCTTCAAGGAATTCATTGCTGATCCCCCAGGAAGTGCCTAATGTCATTGTGGCGTTATTAAGCGGGTATTTGAGGCCATTTGTGCTCACTCCCGTGACTTTGTCCGAGATGGGGATCAGGGAAAGCTTGTACCCGTCGATTGCCTCTACGGTAAATGACCTGTCAGACATGAATACCCGGTTGTATTCGTCGGCTATACATGCCTTGATCCCTCTGTCCATGAGCTTTTTAAGGAGGAAAATATTTGCTGCCGAATGATCCAGGCGCGTTCCGGTAGCCGCCAGCAAAACTATTTCATCGGCGCCTTTTTCAAGAGCCATTTCAATTGCAAGCTCCGAATCGGTCATATCCTTTTCCACAGGAAACCTGTAAATCTCAATGCCCCTATCCGCAAAATATTTCATATCCCCACTGTGAGCCGAATCAAAATCCCCCATAAGAATATGAGGTGCAATCCCCATCCTTCTCAGATGTCTTGCACCTCCGTCGGCAGAAATAATGTAGTCCGCCCTGTCAAAAAATATTTTCAATGCCTCGTAATCCTCAACCGATCCGTTGCATACAATAACTGTTTTCATTGCCTGTCCACCATATTATTCATTTTCTATACTTACAGTACTTCCAAACTCCCGTGCTTCCACTCCTGCATTCTGCCCTTACGATTTATTCTGAATCCACGCTCCTGCATTCTGCCTTCTATATTTTCCCTTCCGCATACCTCTTCAATTTGCTTATTGCTTCACCCACATCAGGGCTGCCGTACACCGCCGAACCTGCTACCATCACATTGGCTCCGGCTTTGGCGACAATGCCGATATTGTTTGCGTCAATCCCGCCGTCCACCTCAATATCCACATCCAGAGCATTCCGTATCATCATGTTCTTTAAAGCCGCAATTTTCCCTGTGGAGGATTTTATGTAACTCTGCCCGCCGAAGCCCGGATTTACCGTCATCAGCAGAACCATATCCACATCCTGCAGGATAAAATCCAATGTTGAAAGTGAAGTGGCCGGGTTAAGGGCAACCGCCGCTTTTTTGCCGCATCCTTTTATCAGCTGGACCGTCCTGTTCAAATGCTTGCAGGCTTCCACATGAACGGTTATTATGTCGCTGCCGGCCTCCGCAAATTTTTCAATGTACCTGTCGGGTTCATTTATCATCAGATGTACGTCAAAAGGTTTTTGGGTAACTTTTCTCAAGGCTTTGACCACATCCGGCCCAATGGTTATATTGGGAACAAAATATCCGTCCATGACGTCAATGTGAATTAAATCGGCACCGTTTTCGTCAACTTTCCGGATTTCATCGCCAAGGCGCGAAAAATCAGAAGCTAATATGGAAGGCGCAATTTTTATCATCTTATCTCCGTTTCCGTATCAGGACAGCCGCATTAAAGCTTCACTTTCCTGAACTCTTTTTTTGATTTATATTGAGGTATATCCTTCAGCAAATTATATAACTGTATATATCTCTGATACCTGCCCTCGTCTATTTCTCCGCGTTCCAAGGCTTCCCGCACCGGACAGCCCGGCTCCGATATGTGGCTGCAGGAAGTGAACCTGCATGCGTTCAGGTATTTGCCGAACTCCGGATAATGGTCCTGAAGCTCATTGTACTTAATATCCGACAGCTCAAAGGAGCTGAAACCCGGCGTGTCCGCCACATATCCGCCGTACTTGAGCTCCAGTATTTCGGCATGCCTGGTTGTATGTTTTCCCCGTTCTATTTTGTCGCTGACATTTCCGGTTTCCATCACCCAGGAATCCATTATATGATTCAGGATGGTCGATTTTCCAACTCCCGACTGTCCTGCCAAAACGCTTGTATGATCCTTCAATTCCTCTTTTAACGCCCTGTAACCTGTATTCTTGACCGAACTGATTTCGACACAGTTGTATCCGGCTTTTGAATAAGCCTCATGTATATTTTTTGCCGTTCCGTCATCCAGATCGATTTTATTGATACATATCAAAGCATCTATATTTTTCTTCTCCGCGGTAACCAGCAGCTTGTCTATCAGCATGAAATCCGGGCTCGGGGCTTTTACGGCCACAACCAGCAGCAACTTGTCGATGTTTGCTATGGCAGGACGGTTCAATTCCGACATACGCGGCTGTATTTCATCAATACAGCCCACTTTGTCCTGCTCGTCAAGAATGCTGAATCCCACCCGGTCCCCGGGCAGAGGAATGATCGAATCCTTTCTGAAAATCCCTCTGGGCTTGCATTCATATATGTTGCTGCTGCTATCTTCCTTTACGTAATAAAAACCACCAATTCCCTTTAAAATTATTCCAAGCGGCAATAAGCTACCTCCTTATTTTGTTCCTGTGTTCTGATTTGTGTTGTTACCGTTTTGGTTGCTTGAATTCGCAGGCTGCGTGGAATCTGCGGGAGTGCCTGTTTCATCCGGATTTCCGTTGTTATCCGTCCCTCCGTTACTGTCCCCGGGCTCTGTCCCATCCTGGTTAGAATCCGGCGGAGGCGTTTGTTCCTGAGGCGTCAGCCAGATAGTGACAGATATTCCCTCTTCCACTTCCGAATCCGCTTCCGGCAGCTGCCTGTTTACAATTCCGTGTGTCACTCCAGCCGGCAGCACATTTCCAAGAGTCAGACCTCTATCTGAAAGCAGCTTTTGAGCCTCAGTTTCGGTCTTTCCGATCAGATAAGGCACTTTTGTCTTTTCTACCTGCTTTCCTTTGCTTACATAAATAGTTACCTTTGTGCCCACTGCAACCTCTTCATTTCCTGCGGGATCCGTCTTTATGACATAATCCGCGGGAATGTCTTCATTGAACTCCTCTACAATATCTCCAACCGTCAGATCGGCTGATTTTATCATGTTTTGGGCCTCTCTGCTTTCCCGTTCTTTGACATCCGGAACCTTAGCCAATTTAGGACCTTCACTGACCGTAAACTCTATTGGAGTATATTTTCCGCTCTTATAATCGGTTCCCGGTTCTATGCTCTGATCAATGATAAAACCTTTTTTCACATTGTCGTCATTCCTCATTATCGGTTCGGAGATGGTCAGGCCTTTAGCCTCCAGCTCTGCTTTCACTGCGGTATATTCCTGATTTCTGTAATCCCCTATTTCATATGTTGGGGTGCTGTTGTTTTTATAGATAAGACTTATGGTAATAGCCAGCGCCATACCGATAATCAGTACGCTTATGATTCCGGCCAGCCAGTAGGTCAGATTGTTCTTCTTTTTTTGTTTTGCGGCTTCATTGCTTTTTCCGGAACTATTTTCCCTTTGAGGCCGTGCTCCATCCGGTGAATTTACCGGCTTCATCCTGATAGTTGACTGTCCCGCCGATGTATCAAGTCCTACAAATCCGCCCTGGGGCTGGGTCATTACCTTGTTCAGGTCATTTATCATTGCCGTCGCGGACTGATACCTGAGATTTTGATCTTTTTGAATTGCCTTCATTATGATTTCATTAACTCCGTAAGGGAGACTTGGAACGATTTTATGAGGCTCCACAGCTGTTTCCTGTATATGCTTTAAGGCCACTGCAACAGGAGTGTCTCCGTCAAAGGGTACCCTTCCCGTAACCATTTCATACAGAGCTATGCCCAGTGAGTAAAGATCCGATTTTTCATCTATAAATCCGCCTCTGGCCTGCTCTGGAGAAAAATAATGGACCGAGCCTATGGTACTCCCCACCATGGTGATGGTGGAAGAAGTGACCGCCCTTGCGATGCCAAAGTCTGTAACCTTGGCTATGCCCTCTTTGGTCAGCAAAATATTATGGGGCTTTATATCCCTATGTACGATGTTATTCTTATGGGCGTGTTCTATTGCAGAACAGATCTGAATTGTGATCTTTACGGCATCCTGCCAGTTGATGGCGCCATGTTTGTTTAAGTAATCCTTTAAGGTCATACCGTCAACGTATTCCATTACAATGTAATGAATATCCTCCTGATATCCAACATCGTATATTGAAACAACATTGGGATGAGACAGGCTGGCAACTGCCTGTGCCTCAACTTTAAAGCGCTTTACAAACTCCTCGTCGTTAGTAAATTCAGAACGCAGTATCTTTATGGCAACAAATCTGTTTAAAAGGGTGCATCTTGCTTTATATACCACGGCCATTCCGCCGCCGCCGATTTTTTCCAACAAAAGATATCTGTTTCCAAGCATTTGTCCTTCCATAGTTCACCTCAACTATAATTTTCCGATTATCACGGTTATATTGTCCTCTCCGCCCTTATTATTTGCATTTTGAATCAAAGTATCACATGCAAGCTGCGGATCCTCTATTTTTGTTATTATATCCAAAACTTCTTCCTCTTCCAGCATATTTGTCAACCCGTCGGTACAGAGGAGAACTACGTCATTTTCCTTAATTTCTATTTCATATGTATCCACAAGCAGATCCAGTTCATATCCAACGGCGCGCGTAATCAAATTCCTCTTGGGGTGATTCACGGCTTCATCCTTTGTAATGGATCCGTTTTTTACAAGCTCCTCTATAAATGAATGATCCCAGGTGATCTTCTGAATTAAGTTATCTCTCACTATATACACCCTGCTGTCTCCAACATGGCCGATATAAAGCTTATCATCCCTGAATACGGTAACGATGAGCGTCGTGCCCATGCCCTGGGTGGCCTCGTCTTTTATTGAAAAATTGTACAGCTCATCATTTACCGTTGAAATTATACTTTTTAAAAGGCCTGATATGTCCTCAGACTTCCAATCGGCTTTCAATAGATGCTCGCATACGGAATCTACAGCCTGTTTACTCGCTATCTCACCGCATTTATGCCCACCCATTCCGTCTGCAATGACAAAACAGGCAGGAACCCCGGGATACCCGACCAGCACATTGCAATTGTCCTCATTTAGTTTTCTTTTTAATCCACGGTCTGTCCTAATGCCATATTCCAAAAAAAATCACTCCTGAACCAAACATCGAAATACAAAAAGCCTAGTCTGTATTGCCGTCAAGCCTGTTCCTTCTGAGCTGACCGCAGGCTGCGTTAATATCACTGCCGAGTTCCCGTCTTACAGTAGTTTCAATCCCTCTTGATTCCATAATGTTTTTAAATTTGTCTATCTGAATCCGTGAGCTTTTTTTATATCCGTTGCCCTGGACCGTATTTACCGGTATTAAATTTACATGACATAGCATTCCCTTTAATAAGCCGGCCAATTCCCTGGCATCCCGCTCCGAATCGTTTTCTCCTGAAATCATTGCATATTCAAATGTAATCCTTCTTTTTGTACTCTCAGTATATATCTTACATGCTGAGAGTAATTTGTCAATAGAATAGGTCCTGTTCACAGGCATCATTGCCGAACGCTTTTCGTCCTTTGCACTGTGCAGCGATACCGACAGTGTAACCGGCATATTTTCTTCCGCAAGCTGCAAAATCCTGGGTACTATCCCGCAGGTGGACAGAGAAATATTTCTCAGGCCGATCATCAGTCCATCGGGATGATTGACAATTCTAAGAAATTTTATAACATTGTCATAATTGTCCAGGGGCTCGCCTATGCCCATCAGCACTATATGGCCTATCCTGTGCCCCGAATCCTCCTGCATTGACATTACCTGATCCAGCATTTCGCCCGCCGTCAGATTCCTTGAAAAATTGGCGCCGGTGGAAGCGCAGAAGGTGCAACCCATCCTGCAGCCTGCCTGTGAAGATATACAGGCGGTAAAGCCATGCTTGTACTCCATTAGCACACTCTCAATTATATTCCCGTCGACCAGTTCAAACAAGTACTTTGCCGTAGAATCTATTTGGGATTCCAGCTTGTTCAGCTGCTTTATCCTGCTTATTTTGCAAATTCCGTCCAGTTCCTGCCTTAACTGTTTTGAGAGGTTTGTCATTTCATCTATTGACCTGATCCCGCCGTTTACCCATTTGAATATCTGTTTCGCTCGGAATTTCTGCTGACCCAGGCCGGTAAGCATCTCTTCCATTTCCTCCTGGGTCATATTCAGTAAATCGTTCATTTGTCCTCCATGCTTTAGAATTCAGAACCCGGAAGTCAGAAATCAGAATATGGAAGGTCGACATACCGTCGACCGGCATTCATTCTGAATCCTGAATCCTGGCTTCTGACTACTCCCTAATCATTCTACTGATAAAAAACCCATCTGTCTGATTTATGTTTGGATACAGCTGAATATATCCTTCGGCAGCAGTCTCTGTTTTTAGTCCGTCCGGCAGTAAATTTTCAAAACCGGCCGGTCTGAATCCGCTGTTTTCAGCCAGAAATGCCCTGACATTGTCCAGATTTTCCTCAGGCTGTATGGTGCAAGTGCTGTAAACCAGATATCCGCCCGGCTTCACGTATTTTGCCGCGTTCAACAGTATTTTCCTTTGAAGGCCGACTATCTCTTCCGTTGTTCCGGCGCTTTTGGAATACTTTATGTCCGGTTTTTTCCTTATTATGCCCAGGCCTGTACAGGGAGCGTCCACCATAACCCTGTCCGCCTTTCCGGCCATGCTCTCATCAAACCCGGAAGCGTCAAACAATTCCGTTTTTATTATATCTATTCCCAATCTTATGGCAGTATTCTCAATAAGCTTCAGCTTATGTGCGTGAATATCCCTGGCTATCACAGTCCCTTTATTTTTCATCAGCTGTGCCAGGTGGGTCGTTTTGCCTCCCGGAGCGCTGCAAACATCCAGCACCAGCTGGCCTTCCTTGGGGTCAAGTACCGTGGAGGCCAGCATTGAGCTTTCATCCTGTACCTGGAAATGCCCTTTGCGGAAGGCTTCAAGCCTTGTTATGGAAGACGCATTTTCCAATATTACGGCCTCTTCCGCATATTTGCCTCCGGCAGCCTTGCAGCCTTCGTCCTGCAATTCCCGCATCAAACTCTCCCGTGTCGTTTTAAGCGTATTCACCCTGACTGTGAGCTCAGGCACAGCATTATTGCTTTTAAGCAGATCCTCGGTAAATCCTGCGCCGAAAAGAGAAAGCCATTCTTCAACCAGCCACCGGGGATGTGAATAAACAATGCTGAAATACCCGGCAATATCGGTTTTATCCGGATACGGCAGGCTGTTTTTATTTCTCGCCACATTTCTCAAAACCGCGTTTACAAAACGGCTTGAAGCCTGATGTCCATATCTTTTCGCCAGGTCCACACTGGTGTTGCAGGCCGCCGATACAGGTATGCGGTCGGTGTGCAGCAGTTGATATATGCCCAGTCTTAAAATATTTTTTATCCAGGGTGACAGTTTCTTTAATTTTATGCTGGAAAATTTATCTATTATATAGTCAATTTCAATAAGCCATTTTACAGTCCCATAGGCCAGTTCTGTTGCAAAGGCCCTGTCAATATCCTTAAGCTCTCCGGCCTCCAGCTGCCTGTTGACTGAAATATTTGAATAAGCTGCGTTTTCATTTACATCATATAAAATTTTAAGGGCGGTTTCCCTTGCCAAATCAATTGCCATCTGTTCTCCAATCAAAACTTCATCTTTTGCTCCGGTATTGCCTAATCTCTGTTTCTGCGGTTTCCTGCCAGCAGAAGCAGTCTCAGGAAGCTTGCCACCGCCACCAGCGCAGAGGCCACATAAGTCATTGCAGCCGCGTTCAGCACCCTTTTGGCCGAATGCAGTTCCTGCTTCTGAAGTATATTCTGGCTGTCCAGACATTCAACAGCCCTTTTGCTGGCGTTGAATTCCACCGGCAGGGTGACGAGATAGAAAAGAATTGCGGCCGCGTACAGGAGCAAGCCTATGTTTATTATGACCGGATAGCCCAAAAACAGTCCGATAATGGCAACATACGGACCCGCGGTAGAGCCTATGTTAGCCACAGGTACCAGCGTGCTGCGCAAGGCCAATGGTCCATAACCCACGTCATGCTGTATGGCATGTCCCGTTTCATGTGCCGCCACGCCCACAGCTGCTACCGAAGTACTTGAATAGGTAGACTCGGATAAACGGAGCACTTTCTTCCTTGGGTCATAGTGATCTGTCAATTCCCCGGCAACTCTGGCTACCTGTACATCGTGGATTCCGTTGGCCTGAAGTATATGTCTTGCAGTGTCGGCCCCGGTCATGCCCCTGGAGTTTCCCACACTGCGGTATTTATTAAAGGTTCCCTTTACATGCACCTGCGCCAGTAATGATATCAATAATGCAGGAACCACTAAAATCAGATAGTATTGATCCATATAAAAAAAGCCCATGTGTAAACCTCCTGTCCCGTGAAAAGCCGCAAACAGCTTTTCATTCCATGAATAAATACGGATGTACACCGTATATTTATTCCTCGTTTTTTTTACTCTGTCAGCTGTTCAATCCTCGCCTTTATCGCTTCTATATCGACATCCGTGTTGAAGCAGGGCCCATTTGGCTGACTGTTCATAACCCCCACCACAGGAATGCCTTTGACATCGGAAATACCGCTCATGAGATCTCTTTCACAGGCTACCGATATTATAAGCCGGGGTTTGTTTTTTCTGACAATATTCCTTGCCACTGTTCCTCCCGTCGCAATAAAGGTGCTGATATTTTTTTGTTCTGCAAAATTGAGCAAATCTCCTATTCTGCATTTTCCGCATCTCCTGCAGGCCGAGGAATTGTTTGTGACCTTCAGCCCGCATTCGCTGTTCTGAAGGCAGTGGGGCAGCAGGAGCAGTACTCCTTCAGGCCTGTATTTCTTATTATCGGACGTCACAACAATATTATTCAAATCTATATAAAAAATCCTGATACTTTTCCTAAGCTTCCGGTTCGCCTTTGTAAAGGCCAGGGTTAAAGGCAGCAGCACTCTCATACCCATTTTTGTGAAAAACAAAAGCAAGCCCGCCGCATGTTTTCTCCTGTAGGTGTAAATAATCGAGAAGCACATGAACGCCAGTAACAGAATACAGATACCGATTGCTGATATGAAAGCTATCAGGACACCGTTATATACACTCAGAGAAGCATATGCGTAGGCGCAGCCCAATACCGCCAGAAGTCCGGCAAATGCCGTAAATATTATTATTGACGTTCTTACAAATACCTTGATGTCACTTTCCAAGTTTTTCACCTGCGTTAATCTGATGGCCCCTGATATAATCACCGACACTCATTCTTTTAGATGAGTCAAACTGCACCTCTTTAATCACAAGGCAGCCGCCGGAGCATTTTACCAGAATCCCATCGCTGTCCACTTTTATTATTTCACCCGGGGTATATCCGCCGTCTTCAAATTCCGTCAATCTTGTACTCCAGACTCGCATCCTGCCTCCGTTCAAAAAGGTGTATGCGCCTGGCCATGGATAGGTTCCCCTTACAAGGTCGTGTATCTGCCTGGCTGATTTGTTCCAGTCCATAAGCCCCAGCTCCTTTGACATTATGGGCGCATATGAGGAGGCACTGTCATCCTGCGGTATTCTCTTCAATGTCCCGTTTTCCAAAGCCTCCAGCGTATCCTTCAGGACCTGGGCCCCCAGCTCCGCCATTTCATCCTGCAGCTGGCCCGCAGTCACATCAGGGCCTATCTCTATTTCTTTCCTAAGGAGCATATCTCCCGTATCCAGACCCACATCCGTAAACATGGTAGTAATACCTGTGACCTTTTCGCCGTTTATTACGGCCCAATTAATGGGGGCGGCTCCCCTGTATGCCGGCAGCAGCGATCCGTGCACGTTGATACAGCCCAAAACCGGAACCTCCAGCAAAGCCTTTGAGAGAATCTTCCCGTAAGCGGCGGTAACCAGCAGGTCCGGGCCTAATGCCCCGATCTGCTCAACAAATTCAGGGGTTTTGATTTTGTCTGGCTGGAGCACATCAATCCCATGTGCTAAAGCAAATTCTTTAACAGGCGGTGCCGACAGCTTATTTCCCCTGCCCTTTGGCTTATCTGGCTGAGTAACCGCCGCAACCACCCGGTGTCCTTCATCTATCAGCATTTTGAGGCTAGGAACTGCAAATTCCGGCGTCCCCATAAAAAC
>JAEWSZ010000071.1 GCA_023397905.1 Bacillota bacterium
TCTTTAAACGACGAGCATGTATATGTAATCGGCGACAATATGTTTTATATTCCGGAGGGGGAGGAAAGACCAGTACCCCAGATGGTTGAAAATTGCGAACACAGCGCCGATACGGCTGCCCACAACATATACTGCGCTATTACCGGAAAAGGTGAGATGGAGGAATACAAGCCATCCTTCCACGGCGTAATGGTATGCGTCGGAGGGCGTTACGGAGTTGCCAGGGTGGGCACTCCAAAGCACATGCTCAATTTGCCGTCCTTCTTTGCAATGTTTGCAAAGCATTTTATAAATATTATTTATTTTATCCAGGTCTTGGGCTGGAATAAGATATTCAGTTACTTAAAGCACGAGTTTTTCACCATAAGGAATTGCAGGAGCTTTGTAGGCGGACATTTTTCAAACAGGACCCCGAGCTTTCTGCTGGTTCCTGTCAGAGTATGGCTGGGCGCCGTCTGGCTCTTTGAAGGAATAATGAAGGCCGTGCAGGGCTGGTTTACCGCTCCGCACCTGAAGGATTTCTTCGGCGGCGCCGACGCGTGGTATAACAGTATTCTGGGTGTGGTGGCCGATGCCACAAGCAGCGCCACAACAGCAGAAGGAACTGCCGCGGCGGTGGATACAGCCAAAGCAGTAGTAGATGCCGCTTCTTCGGCGACCCCGGCTGGAGGTGCGGAAGGCGCTGCACATGTGGGAACCGCCATATTGAACTTTGATTTCCTCGGGCTGTTCCATGTTATATTTGTAAGCGGCAAGTCGCTGATCCAGTCGGAACTGAACGATTTTGCCTTCAAACTTGACGTGCCATTGATGAACTGGTTTACAACCCATGTGATACTGGCGAATAATTCCATACAGATATTCATGCAGGCATTTATCGTAATTGCCGAAATATTGATAGGACTTGCACTCATAGGCGGTTTGTTCACAACTCCGGCCTCGGCGTTCTCACTGGTGCTCCAGTTCATGTTTGTTTGTACGACGGGTCTTTACCTGGGTACCTTCTGGATGATATTTGCGGCAATTGCCGTGTTAATAGGCGCAGGCAGGACCTTTGGTCTGGATTACTATGCAATGCCGGCTCTGAAAAAACTATGGAGAAGATTACCTTTTGTAAAAAGGTTGTATATTTATAATGATTAATGATAGAAACATGGATAAGGTTGAATTCATTGTATATGACAGAGCTCTGGAACTTGTTAAGGAAGAAATAAACAGGGCTCTGTCCGAAGCTCCGGTCATTATACGAAAATATACCGAACATTTAAGGGCAACCAGCGGCAAGCTCATCAGGACTGTATCTCTGCTCAGCTGCGCCCAGAACAGCGAAGATGTCATTCATCCCAATGCCGTGAAATTTGCGGCGGCTATAGAGCTTATGCATCTTGCGACGCTTGTGCATGACGATGTCATAGACAACGCGGGCCTTAGAAGGGGTTTGATCACGCTGCAGAAGAAATACGGGAAAAGGACGGCTGTCATCTGCGGCGATTATTTATTTTGTGCGGCCATGCAAGTAGCGGCTTCGGTTTCCGACAAGGAAGATTATCTGAAGCTGAATATCCCGGACTATATGAGCAAGGTGTGCCTCGGGGAATTGAACCAGCATATCAACAACGGTTACCTGGACCTGTCGGTATATAAGTATCTGAAAATCATTTCGGGCAAAACGGCGGCCCTTTTCGAGGCTTCCTTCTGCGCAGGGGCGATTCTCAGCGTAGGCGCGGCGGACAGGGAAGGAAACAGCGCCGTAATAAATAAATATATGAGGCTGGGGCGCTTTATAGGGATGATTTTTCAAATGCAGGACGACTGCATGGATTTTGAGAAGACGGAAGCTGTGGCAAAGAAGCCCGTACAGTCCGATTTTGAACAGGGAGTCGTAACCCTGCCGCTGATTTATGCTTTTAAGAACATGATGGGCTTAAAGGATAAGGCCAGAGAAAAGGGACTGTCCAGAGATGAAATAAACGAGGCGGTTGACAGGACGGGAGGTCTTGTCTATACGAGAAAAATAGCCCGGAAATATTTTGACAAATCGCTTAAAATAATAGATGAACTCAATATCAGCATGGATAAGAGAGTGAAACTCCTGTCCGTTTTAGACAAGGCATACGGGGTATCCTGACAGCAGACCGGCTTTTTATAGCCGCTTGCGGTAATTGCGCAAATACGTATATGGGAGTGCTTATATGGTTAAGAGATTCTTGAATTATGTGGAGATAAAAACTAAAATAACCAGCTTGTTTGCTTTCCTGATGACGATAGCTTATATCTTCTACATAGAAAAGCCGATAAATTGGGAATTGACACTGATATTTTTTGCTTCGATGTTTATTTTTGACCTGACCACCACTGCCATCAACAATTATATTGACACCAAGACCAACGGGCAGGAGCTGGCTTTTAAAAGGAAAAATGCGCTGCTTATAATATATGTGCTTTTTGGACTGGCTACGTTGCTGGGGCTTTACCTGGCATACCGCACGGACATAGTGATTCTTTTGCTGGGCGCGGCCTGCTTCATGTGCGGCGTGTTCTATACCTACGGGCCCGTTCCCATATCCAGGCAGCCTCTGGGGGAATTGCTTTCGGGTGTTTTTTACGGACTGTTCATACCTTTTATTCTTTTATATATAAATCTGCCGAAAGGCACTTTTCTGTCACTTTCCCTGAGCCTTGAAACAATAGGCCTGGAGATACAGGTGCTTCCGGTGATTACGGTGCTGCTGCTGGCCGTTATACCGACCTGTGTGACTGCAAATATTATGCTGGCAAATAACATATGCGACGTAGAGAGGGATATTGCAGTGAAGCGCTTTACTCTGCCCTATTACCTGGGACGCAAGGCCCTGTACCTGTTTGCGGGGCTTTACTATATGACATATGCGGCAATTGTGCTGATGGTGGTTTTCAGAATGCTTTCACCGATTTGTTTGATTTCTTTACTTACATTATTTCCGGTGCAGAAGAATATTAATAAGTTTTTTAAGCTGCAGGACAAAGCAAGGACTTTTGACTGTTCCATAAAAAATTTTGTAATTATTATGGCGGCCGATACGCTGTTGATTTTTCTAAGCGGTCTGGTCGGTTGAAGACGCCGGGCACACAGGGGTTTATCATACATGGGAGATTGAGATGAAGTTTTTTAAAAAGAGCGATATAATCGTGGTCGCTTCCATAGTTCTGATCGCGGTTGTAACTTTGTTAATATTTAGACACAGTTCTGTTAATAAACCTGCGAAAGCGGAAATATACTATGGTAACACGCTGGTAAAAACCGTTGATTTATTGATAGGAGTAGAGAGAAGCTTTTCCATACCGGGGCATGAAAATGTGGTTTTCCACCTGGGAAAGGACGGCAGTATCCGTTTTGAGGAATCCGACTGTCCGGACAAAATATGCATAAAAGCGGGAAAACTGAGTATGGTCGGTCAGAGCGCCGCCTGCCTGCCAAATAAGATGTTTGTGAAAATAGTGCCGGCCGGCGACAGGCGCAATGATAATGACCCCGATATAATAATAGGTGCGAATTAATGGACAATTTAAAAGGGAATATTTCAAAGGCGAAGCTGCTGGTGCTGACCGCGTTGCTTTTTGCCATTGCATTGATACTATCCATAGTTGAAAATTCTCTGCCCTCTCTGGGCGGAGGAATAGCCGGCGTGAAACTTGGCCTTTCCAATATTGCGGTAATGTACGCGCTGTTTTTTATAGACAAGAGAGAAGCGTTTATAATAGCGGTTTTGAAATCCGCGTTTGTTTTTATAACAAGAGGTCCCGTTTCGGCTCTCTTGAGCTTCAGCGGAGGCGTATTGTCCATAGTGGTTATGGTCATATTGATATACATTTATAAAGACAGGGTGTCATATCTGCTACTCAGCATTTTTGGCGCAGTTGCCCATAACCTGGGCCAGTTTGCGGTGGTATCGCTTATATATACGGGTATTTACCTGTGGTTTTATATCCCTATTCTTCTGATAGCAGGAGTGATAGCGGGAATGGCCACATCTGTATTACTGAGGTTTATTTTACCGGCCTTAAAACGGCTGGTTTAGGGAATGGTCGAGTAATAACAACCGTTTTTGAAGCGGAAAGACATTATTTGATCCTTCCGAAATAAAAAAATATATTATTTGGAGGAACGACGATGAGAAGAATACTTTCATTAGTACTGGTTTTAGTTTTGGCAGTAACGGTTGTGGCCGGATGCGGCTCGGCATCAACGGCAGGTGACAGCTCAACAGCAGCTCAGGGCAGTTCGGCAGCAAACTCTGAAAGTACACAGGCAAGCGGCGATTCTGTAAAAACCGGTCTGGCTGTGATTTCATCCATTGCCAGCTCAACAGACGCAGGCGACAAGGACGGTCTGGGACAGATCGACACAATGATTGCGGCTGTTACGGTTGACAAGGACGGCAAAATCGTGAAGTGCGATATCGACGCTGCTCAGACAAAAATTAACTTTTCTAAAGAGGGTAAGATACTTACCGATTTGAAAACTGAGGTCAAAAGCAAGCAGGAGTTAAAGGAAGGCTACGACATGAAAAAAGCTTCCGGAATAGGCAAGGAATGGAATGAACAGGCTGATGGCTTTGCAAAATATGTTATCGGAAAAACAGCCGATGAAATAAAGGGTATTGCCGTCACCGACAAGGGAGTTGCAGGAGATGCCGAATTGGCGTCCGCCATTACAGTACATATTGCGGATTTCATAAACGTAACTGTAGCAGCCGTTCAAAATGCGCAGGATCTGGGCGCTAAAGCAGGAGATAAGCTCGGCCTGGGCGTTTCAACCAGCATTGGCGATTCAAAGGATGCAGGGGCTGAAGACGGTCTTGCAAGGGCATACTCATATTACACTGCAACAACTCTGGGCGCAGACGGAAAAATAACAAGCAGCGTTATTGACGCTTCCCAGTCGGATGTTAAATTTACAAAGGAAGGCAAGATCACATCCGATTTAAAAGCTGAAATACAGTCAAAGAATGTGCTCAAGGAAGCCTATGATATGAAGAAGGCTTCAAAGATAGGCAAGGAATGGTATGAACAGGCGGCTGCCTTTGCCAAGTTCGTCACCGGGAAGACCATTGATGAAGTAAAGGGTATCGCAGTAAACGATAAAGGCGCGGCAACGGATTCTGAGCTTGCCAGCTCGGTTACGGTGCATATCACCGATTTTACAGCTGTGCTTGACAAAGCCGTACAGAATGCAAAATAGTATGCCGGTATCAATCAATAAATGATATCAGTGCATGAAAGCTGTTTCCGCAAGCGGCGGAGAAACCTGTGCCGGAGGCTTGGAAAATCCGCATGGGAATACTTGAATAATGAAAAAAGATGGATATAATAAAGAGGTAGTTAATATACTGCCTCTTTATTGTATGAATTCAGAATTCAGGAGTCAGGATTCAGAATAAAATCTTAAAGGCAGAATTCAGGAGCGAGGAGTCAGGATTCAGAATAAAACCTTAAAGGCAGAAGGCAGGAATGTAGAAGTACAGCAGTATAGGAGAAAAGCCGGAAGTCAGAATAAAAGACCTTATGGGGAGGGGCCGGCAGCATCTGGTTACATTTTATTTAGCTGCTGAATTATGGTACAAGGAGAAAAAATTTTGATTAAGAAAATTATTGCAATTACAATTTCAATTGCGTTCATAATAAATTTGTCCGGCTGCGGACAACAGCAGAAAAAGCGGTATGAAGCCGAATTTATGGAGCTTTTTGACACGGTCACAAAAATAGTGGCATATACCGATTCAAAGGAAGAATTCACAAAGTATTCCCAGACGATATATGACCAGCTTAAAATATATCACCAGTTGTATGATATCTATAACGATTACCCCGGAGTCAACAATATAAAAACAATAAACGACAATGCGGGCATCAAGCCTGTTAAGGTGGACAAAAAAATAATTGATCTGCTCAAATTCTCAAAGGAATGGTACGCCAAAACCGACGGGAAATTGAACATCGCATTGGGAGCGGTCCTCACCATCTGGCATCAGCACAGGGAGGAGGGCATTGACGACCCAACAAGGGCCACCCTGCCTGATATTGCGGAGTTAAAGGAAGCGGATAAGCATACGGACATAAATAAAATGATAATAGATGAAGCCAATTCCACGGTTTTTCTCGAGGACCCCAAAATGAGCCTGGATGTGGGCGGTGTGGGGAAGGGCTATGCCACGGAACAGGTCGCCCAATATGCGGCTAAGAGCGGTTTCACATCAGGGCTCATAAGCGTCGGCGGAAATGTCCGGGCCATCGGATACAAGGGAGATAACAAGGAGCTCTGGAATCTGGGAGTCCAGAACCCGGATCTTGAGAGTGAAAAAACGAATCTGGTCATTCTTTACATGGCGGATATGTCGCTGGTTTCAAGCGGCGACTATGAAAGGTATTACACCGTGAACGGGAAAAAATACCATCACCTTATAGATCCTGAAACCCTGTTCCCTGCCGATCACTATTCCCAGGTCACCATAGCCACCAAAGACTCGGGCATGGCCGATGCTATAACAAAAGCCGCTTTTATTCTGCCCTTTGACCAGGCTCTGAAATTTATTGACGATTTGCCCGAAACGGAAGCAATGTGGGTTTTTAAGGACGGCAGCATAAAATACAGCAAGAATTTCCAGAAATATTTTAATAAGTGATGTATAATGTTTTTATATATTAAATGATGAGTGTGCCCGATGGGACAATTCATTGGAGTCAACATGCTGACTTTGCACATATAGGGGGACTGAGATTAAAATGGAGAAAAGGAAATTCGGTAAAACAGGTCTTGAAACTTCTATTCTGGGCTTCGGAGGTTTTCATCTGATTGAAATACCTGTCTCGGAGGCGGAATATCTTTTGAACGGATATCTGGACGCAGGCGGAAACTATATTGAAACGGCTGCCAGCTATGCGGACGGCGAGTCGGAACGCAAAATAGGGCGTTCGGTGGCTCATAGGAGAGATGATTATATCCTTGCCACCAAAACCGGGGAAAGGACAAAACAAAAATGTCTGGACTCACTGGACAGGAGCCTGAAAAATCTCAGGACAGACCATGTGGACCTTTTTATAATGCATGCGGTGGGAACTATGGCGGAGCTGGATACCATACTTGGACCGGGCGGCGCCGTTGAAGGGGCCCTTCAGGCAAAGCGGGAAGGAAAGGTAAAAAATATAGGCATATCAATGCACGGCCAGCCGGATGTTCTCATAAGAGCCCTGAAGGAATATGACTTTGATGCCGTAATGAGCACGATCAATTATTACGACCGCTGCAACTTTCCTGAAATAGAGGATGTGCTGGTGCCCCTGGCCCTTGGAAAAGAGACCGCAATTATTCTCATGAAGCCGGTGGGCGACGGGTTGCTGTGGAAATCGCCGCAACAGGCCTTCAGGTATGCTTTCAGCAGGCCGGCCTCAGTCATTGTGGCTGGGATTAACAACCGTGAAATGCTGGAAAGCGATTTGAAATTTGCCGAGGAGTTTATACCTATGACTGAGCAGGAAGAGGAGCTCCTTTTTAAAAATGCTCCGGAGCTTGGGAACTATGTTTGCAGGCAGTGCGATGAATGCACAGTCTGTCCTGAGGGAATCCGGATACCCGAAATATTCAGATATGAAGGCTATTTTGACAGGCAGATGGCCGACGGTATAGTCACAAACGCCGCAGAATATGCCCTGAAGGACAGGCTGCGCTTCTGGTTCGGAAACAAGGACATGGCCAGGGAACGTTATAAAGCCCTGGATATAAAAGCGGATAAATGTACTTCCTGCGGAGTCTGTTCTCCGAAATGTCCATATGGGATCGACATTCCAAGAAAACTTTCAATTGCCGATTATAAACTTGCGGGAAAAGACATATTCTAAATGCGAAGCGAACATTTGCTGCAAACACTCTACTCTTCGCATATGGAAAATCCACAGGCGGATTTTCATGGTTTTGCATGTGCAGCACAAAGTCAATTACGGTTGAAACCCCAGCCTCGTGGGTATAGGCTTTCAGCCCATGGTAATTGACTTGTGCTTTTCGTACTGCAAAATCCACAGGCGGATTTTTTAGTTGTGCAGGTGTGCATACTGGGTTTTTTGCATATATAAAAAACGTTATGAGGGGTTTCATGAATGTGCGGGCAATTTTATGACAGGAAGGGAATCGGTCTATGCAGCCATTTAAGGAATTGTACGGCAGGTTGGTGAAAGCGGCGGTTGAAAACAGGACTGAGCAGGAGGTCGAAAGCATACGCGGGCTGGATTTTGATGCCCATCAGCTGGAATGCCTGCTGCATCCTGAAAAATACGGCCCAATATGGAGGCTGGAGGATTGCGACTGTCCTGAGGAGGAAAGGGACACCTGCCCCGTAAAATGTCTTTTTGACGCCATTGAAAGGGACGAAAAAGGAAATCTGGTCATAAATATGGAAAAGTGCATTGGCTGTTCGGACTGTATCGACAGCTGCAAAGCCGAAAAGCTTGTGGGCAGCAAGGATGTGCTTCCGGCACTGGAAGCCGTTAACAAGGCAAAGGGCCCTGTTTATGCCATGATCGCTCCAGCTTTTATAAGCCAGTTCAGCCGGAAGGTGACGCCCGGGAAGCTGAGAACCGCTTTTAAACGGCTTGGTTTTGCGGGAATGGTGGAGGTGGCGCTGTTTGCGGATATTCTGACCCTGAAGGAAGCTCTGGAATTTGACCGCAGCATACAGGATGAAAAGGACTTCCTGCTGACCAGCTGCTGCTGTCCCATGTGGATAGCCATGATCAGGCGCGTATACAACCAGTTTGTGACACATGTGCCCGGCGCCGTATCGCCCATGGTGGCCTGCGGGCGGTCCATAAAGCTGCTGGAACCAAATTCAGTCACTATTTTCATAGGACCATGTATTGCCAAGAAAGCCGAGGCCCGCGAAGCGGATATTGCGGATGCCGTTGATTTTGTGCTGACCTTTCAGGAGGTGCAGGACATTTTTGACGCCGCCGGTATCGATCCGGCAGAGCTGGAGGAGGATTCCCGTGACCATTCCTCAAAGGCCGGGAGGATATATGCCAGGACAGGCGGCGTGAGCGAAGCCGTGCAAAGTACCGTGGAAAGGCTCAATCCCCATAGGAAGATATCAGTAAAAGCCATGCAGGCAGACGGTATGCCCGCCTGTAAGGAAATGCTGAACGCCTTGAAAGAGGGTAGAATTGATGCCAACTTCCTGGAGGGCATGGGCTGTGTCGGAGGCTGTGTAGGCGGTCCCAAGGCAATATTGAACCGTGAGGAAGGCCGTGAAAATGTGAACCACTACGGCGGACAGGCGGCTTACGGCACTCCAATTGACAATCCATATGTAATCGATCTCCTGCATCGTCTGGGCTTTGACACCGTTGAAAGCCTGCTGGAGAACAGCGACATTTTTACGAGGAAGTTTTGAAGGAAATCGTTCTCTCAAGTTTGCGGTAACCCATTCGGTTTGGTCCGCATATATTGGAATAGACAAATTTGAGAGAGTGATTTTTTTGAGAATACATGTAGTACGCCAGGGTGACAGCATATATACCATTGGGCGCCAGTACGGCGTCTCGCCCCAGAAAATAATTTCGGACAATGAGCTTCAGAATCCCACGCAGCTTGTCATAGGACAGACGCTGGTAATACTGGAAGGGCCCAGAAGGCATGCGGTGGCGCCGGGCGAGTCCATTTATTCCATTGCGGAGGAGTACAGGCTCAGTGTCAACGAAGTATTGGCCGCAAACCCTGAAATAGTGAATCCCGCTCAGATAACCGCAGGGCAGGTGATAATCATTCCTCCCAGGACTGTTAATTTTGGAGATATAGAAGTCAACGGGTACGCCTTCCCCAATATAGATATGGACGTATTGAGAAAGACGCTGACAAATCTCACCTATTTGAGCATATTCAGTTACCAGGCCAGTCCCGACGGCAGCCTCAGGTCAATACCCGACGAACCTCTCATACAGGCTGCCAGAGCTGCAAGAGTGGCGCCGCTCATGACTATAACCAACCTTGGGGAAAGCGGCTTCAACAGCGATATAGCCCATGCGATTCTCACCAATCAGGCGGCGCAGGACAATCTTGTTAATAATGTTATTTCAACCTTAAGAGCAAAGAATTATTACGGCCTGGCCATAGATTTCGAATATATATATCCATATGACAGGGAAAGCTACAACAACTTCGTCAGAAGAATGGTAAACACTCTGCGGCCGCTGAACTATATAGTGGCTACGGCGCTTGCTCCCAAAACATCCGCCGCTCAGGCCGGAACTCTATACGAAGCTCACGATTATCCGGTCCATGGAGCTCTTGTGGACCATGTCATACTTATGACCTATGAATGGGGCTTCACATACAGCGCGCCCATGGCGGTTTCGCCGGTAACCGGAGTGAGAAGGGTCCTGGATTATGCGGTGACAGTCATTCCCAGAGAGAAAATTTTTATGGGCATATCCAATTACGGATATGACTGGACATTGCCGTATCAGCCGGGGACGGCGGCCAGAACTGTTACAAATACCGGAGCTGTGGACCTGGCCAGAAGAGAAGGCGCGGAGATCCAGTATGATTACACGTCGCAGGCCCCATATTTCTATTACTATGACGACAACGGGAGGCAGCATGTGGTGTGGTTTGAGGACGCCAGAAGCATAATGGCCAGATTGACCCTGGCAAATGAATTTAGATTAGGCGGCTTGAGCTATTGGACCATAATGCGTTACTTCCCGCAGAACTGGCTCCTGGTGGGTTCGGTTTTCAACGTCAGAAAGTTGCTTTAGATAAAAATTCTTTTAATAGATATAAAATTGCTTTAATTAAGTATATTGAAAATTAATATAAGCCTAACAAAAGGAATATTGACAAAACTATCAATGGTTAGTATTGTAGAATAAAATACTGACAGTTGATGGTTTTTTCTTTGCAAAATATGCGTAATGTAAATTGTTTATAGTATGTTACCTATATATTTATTTAGCATATATAATAACAATAAAAAATCAGAATCGTAAATGAAATTGTGAAATAGATTTAGAAGAGGAGAAAAACACATGAATAATTCTGAAAACTTAATGATAAATGATACATTTTACAAAACTGGTTTTGAAATAACACGGATTCCATATGAGGTGTTATACGGATTGAGAACATTGAAACAAGAATATAAGGATATCCAGTCCTGGTTTAAAGAAAATTATCAAATTTGTATTAAATATATACACAAAGGAAAAATAATAAATGTTGAACATGGACATTACTTGGAAGGTATTAATTTATACATAAAGAAGGATATAATACTTAATGATATCGGGCAGATAAAACATGACTTAAATACTTATTTTAAATTTAGCGGAATAGACACGGCTGAACATAAAGAATGGGGAATTACACCAGAGGACTCAATTTCTTTTATAATTTTAGAGGATGCGTTAAAAACAAATGTAGATAATTTCATCTATAATATGATGAAAAATAAAGTATTACAGTTTGGTGCACATTTGGAATTTACAAGCTTTGATTTGGCTCAACGATATAAAGAAAATTATGAATACCGTATTTGTTATTTAAATGAAAATGAGTTAGAAAAACATAATAATAACAAAGACAACTCAAAAATTGCAAAAGAATTTGATATGCTAATATTTAATAATAACTATATGGGAATATATAATGATTTGTCTCCAAAACTAAAATTTATCGTTAGAAAGGCTTAAATCGATATTAGAATTTATAATTCCAGACAAAATCTTAAAATGCATATTCTTTAAATTTTAATATAAACAATGATGAATGTAAACAAGGAGAACTCATGTTAAGAAAACTATCGTTATTCGGAATACTCTCGCCGCTGTTCTATCTGCTTCATGTTGTATTAGGCGGCATACTGTGGAAGGGGTATAACCATCTGGTGCAGCCAATCAGCGACCTGACTGCGGCAGGCGCGCCGGACAGAGGCCTGCTTGAAATCATTACGGCAATTTACGGTATCTGCGGGCTGATATTTGCAGTAAGCGCCTTTTTATACGCAAGGTCTCTGAGGCTCAGAACAATAAATATTTCATTGTTCCTTTTTATAATAATGTCCCTGATTACTCTTTCATATAATTTTTTCCCCCAGGATATGCCCGGAACTGAATTAACTTTTACCGGCTTCATGCACCTTGCGGTAACAGGGCTTATAGTGCCGGTTGCAATACTGTCGCCTCTAATGGCTGGAATAGGCTTCAAAAGGCTTGGAAGCCATGGGCGGTTTTCGGTTTATTCCATTGTGACCTCTGCCGTTATTTTTATCTCAGGAGGAATGTCCGTAATATTTATAGCCCAGAAGGTTCCATATTTCGGACTTGTTGAGAGAATCAACATAGGAGCTCTGCAAATATGGACCTTTATTCTGGCCCTGGTGATTTTCACTCTCGATGTGAAGGGCCGCGAAGCCTGAACCGCATTTCATCCTGATTTTCTTTATATTTGAAAGATCAGATCCGGTACTCTATAATATTATATATACCCCTATACAGTACCGGAGGAGATTATGAAAATGGACGGACAAAAAAATAAAAGCAAAGAAGATATGTTAAAGAGGCTCAGACGTATTGAAGGACAGGTGAAGGGAATCCATAGAATGATCGAAGAGGATAAAGACTGCGGAGATATTTTGACACAGGTGGCGGCAGTCCGCGCGGCCGTGAATAAAGTGGGCAGCCTCATACTGGAGAACCATTCCATGGTATGTATCGAAAAGGCCGTTTCTGCCGACGACAGGGAAAAGGCCATGGGTGAGCTGGTCAAAACAATGCAGAGTTTTATGAGGTTCGTTGACTAGAAAAAATTTTTGCCATAAATAAAAAATTTTTTGTTATTATATACCCGTAGGGGGTATATAATGATTAAGAGATTGAACTGCTAAAAGGAGGTAGTATTTATGGCAATCAGAGTATATTCCACACCGGCATGTCCCTGGTGTATAGTTGCAAAAAAATATCTGACATCAAAAAAGGTTTCCTTTGAGGAACTGGATGTATCCAGCAATAGGGACGCCGCAATGGAAATGGTACGCAAATCTGGTCAAAGAAGCGTTCCCGTAATTGATATCAACGGCAAAATTATAGTGGGTTTTGACCAGGCGGCAATTGACAGATTATTAAGCGCATAAAACCGGCATTACCCCTGTACCACATACCAAAACAGGTCATATAAAATAAAACGGCAGCTTCGGCTGCTGTTTTATTTTGAAAAAATTCCATATGGATATTGACGGATTTCTTCAAGGGGAGTAATATAATTATGTGCATATGCACATAAAGAAAGGGTGATTGAATGCCAAGGCCAAGGAAATGCAGGATGGTGGGTTTCGTACCTGACAATCTTTGCTTTCATCCGCAATTGCATAATGAGGAAAATGTGGTTCTAAGTGTCGAGGAGGTTGAAGCCATCCGGCTTTCGGATTACCTTGAAATGGAGCAGGACAGCGCCGCGGAAAGTATGAATGTATCAAGAGGGACATTTCAGAGGATAATCAATGCCGCCAGAAAGAAGACCGCGGATGCCCTTGTCCATGGAAAGGCTATCAGGATTGACGGAGGGAATTATCAGCTGTCCGCAGGCAAGGCTTGCTGCAGGCGGCGCAATGGGAATTGCAGGCGCCATGCCTGTGAAAGCTGTGAAGAAAGCGATAAGTAACTGCAGGGTGGATTAAAAAAAGCGTACTTGACCGGCGCTGTAAGCCGCAGTAAAAGATTAACAGACAAAAGGGAACGGAGAGGAGAATAAAGCTATGAAAATTGCAATCGCTACAGAGGGAACAGAAGTATCGGAACATTTCGGCAAGTGTGAGAACTTCACAATGGCGGAAATAGTAAATTCGGATGTAAAAGACAGGGTTATTGTGAACACCGGGGGAAATCAGCACGGACTCCTGCCGGCTTTTCTTGCATCGCATAATGTAGATGTGGTTATTGCGGGGGGCATGGGTGAAGGCGCACAGCAGAAGCTTTTATCAAGCGGTATCAAAATCATATCAGGGGTGAGCGGAAATATTGAGGAAACCATAAGCGCCTATCTGAAAGGTGATTTGAAGTCCAATGGCGCCGGTTGTTCGGGGCACGATCATTCCCACGGTCACTCCGGTGACCATGAACAGGGACACAGCCACGGGGAAAATGGCTGCAGCTGCGGGCGCCATTGATTGGTATTTATGTGAAAAAGAGCCGGAAGGTTGTTAAAGTCATCAAAATGCCATTATGAGCACTCTGATGCCCACAAGACCCAGGGCAATGGCAAGGCTTTTTATAATCAGGGCGCCGCGGAACCGGTTTGAAAGCTTTGCTCCCAGCTGGGCCCCAAACAACACGCCTATGGACAGGGCGATGGTCTGGATCACCCCTTTAGACAGAGTTCCGGACAGGAGATGGACTGCTGTTCCGGATAAGGACATTACAACAAGCACAAAGTGGGAAGTGGCAGTGGCGATGTGAACGGGGAAATTCAAGGCATGCACCAGCACAGGTACATGTATGATGCCCCCTCCGATCCCCAGCAGGCTGGAGATATATCCAACCAGGATACTTATAACAACGCCCAGTACAGGATTATATGTGAAGGTGTGGACTATTCCGTCTATATCCGTAATAGTGCGGGTAATGTGATTTTCAGGCGGTTTGCCCACGGCCGCTTTATTGGCTTTGGGTTTCAGCAGCAAAAATATTGACGCACATATTAACAGGACTCCGGATATGCCGTCAAACACATTTCTGGGAATGAGAGCGGTGGTGTAAGAGCCCAGTATTGACCCGGGGATGGTGCTGACCGCAAATACCAGCCCGGATTTGTAATCTATCCTTTTCATTCTGGCATAAGCCAGCGAGCCTGACAACGAATTGAAAAATACAACTGCCAGGGAAATGCTTGTGATGGTTTCGGGACTTTTGTCCGGGTAGAGGAGCAAAAGGATCGGCACCAGAATAAAGCCGCCTCCCGCTCCTATAAGCGTACCGAATGTTCCGACCATAAAACCTAAGGGCAATAGCCATATAAACTGTTCCATAAATAGAAATCCAACTCCGTATTATTTATATTTGTCCTGTCATGAACTGTATAAATATGCTTGCCAACGATACCGTAAACCATACGATCAAACCGAGAAAAAGAGGTTTCAATCCGGTTTTCAGCATTTTCCTGAAGTCCGCGCTTAAGCCCACCGCCGTCAAAGCCATTACAATGAGGAATTTACCGGCAGTTGACAGGTAGGAGACGGTATCTCCTTTGAATAAACCGAGAGTGTTCAGCAGCGCGGTTATTAAAAAGCCCAGGATGAACCAGGGAAAAATGCTCTTGAAGCTATAGTTTACGGCTTTTTCATCTCCGGAGGACCTTTTCTTTTTAAGGGCTGTAATAAGAGCGAAAATCAGTGATATGGGAATGATCATGGTAGTCCGGGTCAATTTCACGACGGTTGCATAGTTTCCCGCGATATTGCTGAAAGCATAGCCTGCGGCAACTACCGATGAAGTGTCGTTTACCGCGGTTCCGGCCCACAGGCCGAATGCGGTGTCGGAAAAGCCCAGCAAATGCCCGAGAGGCGGAAAAATCAGCACGGCAATGATGTTGAAAAAGAAAATCGTGGATATGGAGTAGGCCACATCCATTTCTTCCGCTTCAATAATAGGTGAGACCGCGGCAATGGCAGATCCGCCGCATATGGCGGTCCCGACCCCTATCAGGGTGGTCAGGTTGAACGGGATCTTCAGAAGTTTTCCGAAACCGTAGGCTGCTATAAAGGCACAGGACAATGTAAAAAGCATAACAGAAAGGGACTGCATTCCTGTTTTCCATACCTGGGTAAGGCTAAGGCTGCCTCCCAGGACTATAATCGCCCATTGCAGGATCTTTTTGGACGTAAATTTTATTCCGGCGGCCGACCACTCCGGTTTGCCGATGGTATTGTTTAAAATAATACCGAATACGATTCCAAAAACGGGCCCTCCTATAATGGGATATTTGTTTCCGAGCCAGGTTGCCGCCAATGCAATAATGAACGACAGCAATATGCCCGGCAGGTTTTTTCTAAGCCAGTTCATAATTTTTTCCCCCGCTATTTTTAATAACATTTTTTATTAACATTGAATATTTTAGTACGCCTGTATCATAAATACAAATTATGATTTATTATAATTGCATAAGAAAAATTTATGGAAAGTATTTTTGTATGGCATGGTTTGCTGTACAATGGAAGTATGAGTATAAATAAGTGCGAGGGGTCAAAATATATGATGGATTCGAAACTGTCTACCTTTATAAATGTAGCCAGGCTGAAAAGCTACACCAGGGCGGCGGAGGTGCTCAATCTGACTCAGCCGGCGGTTACGCAGCACATAAAACAGCTTGAGGAATATTATAAAGTAAAGCTGATAAGGAAAAACGGAAGGCAAATTTCATTAACCGAAGAGGGGGAACTGCTTTTCAGAAGTGCGAGAGAATTTGAAGCAAATTCACTTCTCCTGGAAAGAAAATTGAGGAACAAGTCGTCTGTGGTTAAAAGATACAATATAGGAGCCACTTTAACCATAGGAGAATTTACACTGCCGAATCTGCTGGGAGGATATAAGATACTTCACGAAAATATTGATGTTATAATGCACGTGCATAACCTGGAGGAAGTGCTAAAAAGGGTCAACAGCGGTGAATTTGAATTGGGGATCGTGGAAGGCCCTTTTGATAAAAGCAAATTCAACAACAAAAAGCTCAAAAATGACGAGCTGGTTCTGGTAACTTCACCCATAAGCGATCTGGCAGGCAGGCAAAAAGCCGAGATAAGCGAAATAATCAGAGGCGGCAAGCTTATTCTGAGAGAAAAAGGCTCCGGAACCAGAATGACTTTTGAAAACAAGCTCCAGGAACTTGGCTATAACCTGTCCGACATGAAGATTTACATGGAAGTGGGAAGCATAGGAGCCATAAAGTCGCTGGTGGAGGCCAATCTCGGATACACTGTGATTTCCAGGGAGGCGGTCAAAAGGGAAGTTGAGGCCGGAATACTGGCGGCTGTCCCCATCAGGGATATCAGGATTACCAGGGAATTCAATTTCGTGTACCTGGACCACGGTCCCCGGGACTTTATTGAAAATTTTATGGATTATGTGACTGCGGGATAATACCTGCACGGGGTATGCGGAAAATACCCGGCCGGGACTTTCCAAAGCCCGGTCAACAGTGGGCAGCGGCAAGGTTTTACGGTTGCTTATTGACAATATTTATAGCATGTGTTATTGTCTGCTTTGGAATAGTTAATTTTGTGTTTGCATCTTGTGGAAACCCCTGGAAATCCTGGCTTCGTCCATAAGTGCATTTTGTTTGTCGGAAAGGAAACGGAAATGAATAAAGCAGAACTTTTGGGCAGATGGACTAAGGAAAAGTCCGAAGAGCTATATGGTATAAAAAACTGGGGAAACGGCTATTTTTCCATCTCCGATAGCGGAGAGGTGCTGGTCAACCCATATAAAGACAATGGATCGGCTGCTGTCAGCCTTATGGATATTATTTCAGGAGTCAGGGAGCGCGGGCTTGACATGCCTGTTTTGCTGCGCTTTGAAAATCTTCTGGACTCCCAGATTTCTTTTCTGAACAACTCTTTCAGCGAGGCTATGAAAAAGCTCAATTACAAGGGCGCGTACAGAGGAGTGTACCCCATAAAGGTAAACCAGCAGCAGCAGGTGGTGGAGGAAGTCACCAAATTCGGGCAGCGGTACCACCACGGCCTTGAGGTGGGAAGCAAAGCTGAGCTGGTTGCCGCCCTTTCGGTCATGAAGGACAAGGAAGCCTGTCTCATATGCAACGGCTACAAGGATGAGGAGTTTATTGACCTGGGGCTGTATGCCGTAAAAATGGGTTTTAAATGTTTTTTTGTCATTGAGATACCGGGAGAGCTTGACATAGTGCTTGAAAGATCGAAAGCACTGGGTATCAAGCCCAATATCGGCATCCGTATAAAGCTGTCCGCAAAGGCCGGAGGCCACTGGACGGAATCGGGCGGAGACCGCAGCATATTCGGGCTGAATATGTCACAGGTCATTGCCATGGTGGATGAATTAAAAGAGAAGAATATGCTGGATTCACTCAAGCTGCTTCACTACCACCTGGGTTCCCAGATACCCAATATAAGGGATATACGTTCGGCAGTGCTGGAAGCGGCCAGGGTTTACGCAGAGCTTGTCAATGAAGGGGCCCCAATGGGTTATCTGGACCTGGGCGGCGGACTGGCGGTGGACTATGACGGTTCAAACACCAACTATACAAACAGCCGTAACTATACTGTGGAAGAGTATTGCACGGATATTGTGGAGGCGGTTATGGCCACCCTTGAGCCCGGCAGCATACCTCATCCCATAATCGTTACCGAATCCGGGCGCACCACGGTGGCATATTATTCCGTGCTGCTTTTCAACGTCCTGGATGTGGAAAAATTTGAAGAGCACGACGTGCCAGACAAGCTGGATGAAAACACGTCGGAGCAGATTAAGAATCTATTTGATGTAAACAAGAACATTACGCTTAAAAATATCCAGGAGTGCTACAACGATGCGCTCTATTACCGGGATGAAATACGGGATATGTTCAAGCACGGCAGGTTGAGCCTCCGTGAGCGCGCATTTTCCGAAAAAATATTCTGGAATACCATAAATCAGATCGCCAAGGAAAAGCAGAAGCTGAAAAACGCTCCGCCGGACCTGGAGGATATTGAAAGTGCAATAGCTGACATTTACTACTGTAATTTTTCAGTATTCCAGTCAATACCCGACAGCTGGGCCATAGATCAGCTGTTCCCCATAATGCCGCTGCACAGGCTGCTGGAATTGCCAAAACGCAATGCCGTGATCGCAGACATAACCTGTGACTGCGACGGGAAAATAGACCATTTTATAGACCTCCACGACGTGAGGACTACGCTTCCGCTTCATGAAATGAAAAACGGAGACGACTACTATCTGGGAGTGTTCCTTGTGGGCGCTTACCAGGAGACCCTGGGCGATTTGCACAACCTGTTCGGGGACACCAATGTTGTGAGCGTGAGGATAAACGGAGACGGGACCTATGACCTTGTGAAAGAGCTTCACGGGGACAGCGTTTCGGATGTACTCTCCTATGTGGAGTTCGATCCCAAGGATATGCTCATAAGTTTCAGGGAAAAGGCCGAGGATGCCATACGCAACGGCTTGATAAGCGCAGGCGAAAGGCCTGAGATCATGAGGGCTTATGACAACGGCCTGCGGGGCTATACCTATTACGAGAGGTAGAGTGTAAGGGCCGGAAACTCCAATGCCGGTAATGAAAATTCTAAATGAGGACTTAAAAACAGGAGCCGGATTTTATTCCGGCTCCTGTTTCGCAGGCTTGCTCTGCCGGAGTGCCGCGATCCTGTGTATTTTTTTCTGTGCTTATGTTTCTGTCATGCTAAGATACCCGCGATCCCGCGCCAGCTTAATGGCGGCTACCTTGCTGTTTACTCCGAGCTTCTGGTAGATGTTTTTAAAATGGGTCTTCGCCGTTTCCTCAGATATGTACAGGCGCGCCGCCATTTCCTTTCTGCTTAGTCCAATTGCCGCCAGCGACAGAATATCGATCTCGCGTTGGGAAAGCGTTGCGGCAGGAAACGGGGTTCCCGACAGGCCGCCTTCATATTTTCTGCTCAGCGTCAGTATACGGTTGTAAAATTCGTTGCCGGGATTTTTCTGCGCAATCACTTTAAGCATCCCTATGATATGGGAGGCGTTTTCCGCGAAGGGCAGTACCAGATTATCAGGCTGTGCCTCCATGAGGGCGGATGTAAGAAGCGCGGTGCCCTTTTCCAATCCGTACAGATGGCAGCAGGCGACGGCTTCGAATATCAGGTTATGGATCAGCCCAAGGCGGTTGTTAAACTGGTCGAAGCAGGTTTGAAATTGAGGGATATGAGCTTCAAGCTCCTCGTATTTGCCGAGAGCCAGAAGCGTTTTGCCATAAACAATGCAGTTAAAGGCAATTCCCTGGGAGAAAAAATCGGCGGGCCGGAGATCCCCGGTCTGTAACCATGAAGGAATCCGTTCTGGCTGGCCGAGACAGGCAAATACATATCCTTTGCACAAGTCAACCGTCGTATTGTACACGGAGCTGCTCAGCGCTTCAACCTCCCGCTCCATCTGCGAAAGCAGGTCCAGCGCATCTTTCGTTTTACCTCCCGCCAGACGCAGGCGGATTAACGCGAACCTTGCACAGATCACAATGCCGGTCTGTGACATGCCCTCCGCTTTTGCGATTGCCTTTCTGCAATGAGATACCGAACCATCCAGATCCCCCGTCTCCAATGCGCATTCCGCTGAGGCCAGCGAGTCGCTCCCGGTTCCGCATCCGCCTGAAAATCTGGCATAGCCCACATCCGTGGAGAGGAGCCTTGCAAGCTCTCCGAAACTGCCCTTGTCTCTGAAATAGAGATACAGATAATGAGGGGAGGCAAAGGTGAACTCGTTGCTTTGAAGGGTAATATAGGAGCTTTGGCCGTTCAGCAGCCGGGATATTTCTTCATCGGAAGCGCGCATAGCGGCTACATCATTAAACATGGTGAACTTGCGTACAATCAGAATTTCCCCCAGGACACGGTTCAGGAAGACCTGCTCCAAGCCTTCCTGTTGTGTGTAATGCCGTTCCAGCTCATCCAGCCGCTTTTCCCATCCCATAACGGCATTTTCCTTTCCCGTGAGAATGGAATAAAAGATGTGCAGCAGATAAGCAAAGGGATATTGAAACAAAAGCTCTCGTGGAACGCTGTCAAACATCTCGTCCGCACCGTCGAAATCCAGCCACTCGTTGCGTATGTTTTTCGGATCGTTCAGATGGGAAAGGATATCCTCCACACGGCCCGCCTGATTCAGATAACGGTAGGCCGGCAGAAATTCCTGACGGCTCAGCAGCCAGTCGCCCAGCCGTCCGTATAAGGTCCGGAGTTCCTCGGCGGAAAACGTCCTTTTCCGTCGGAGGTAGTTCCGCAGCACCTGATGGATATGATATTTTCCCGTCCTTTCCTCATAGAAGACAAAGGCATTCTCCGCATTCAGCAGTTTCAACCGCTTGGCGGAATCTTCCGCCTGAGTGACCATTTCCGCCTGCTCCGCTGTGAATTCATCCATGATGGAAAGCCGCAGTTGAAAATCCTGCATGGCGCTGTCATATCGGGAAAAGAGCGCCCGCTCGATCATGCTCTCCATATTCGCGTTCATGCTGACGGGAATCCCATTTTCAAGCCCCAGGAGCAGGAGGTAGGCAAAGGATATCCATCCGTCGGTATGCTGCCATATCTGGTTCAGATCTTCTTTTGAGATATGCTCCTGCATCATCCGGCAGTAATCCCCAAGCTCCTCCTCAGTGAATTTCAAAAGCTGCCTTGGCAGGAGGCGGCACTGACCACGTGAAAGCAGCTCCACAAAATCAAGGCTGGTGGTGTCCCTTGTGACCAACAGGATGGACAGCCCTTCAAGCTCCTCCTGTGCAAGCCGCAGAAGCAGGCTGTTCAAACGTAGGTCCGTCGCCAGATGATAATCATCCAGCACCACAAGATAATTTTCATCGAATTTCACCCTGCCAAGCGTATGCAGCACCCGTTCCATCTGCGGTGCGTCTGCAGGAAGGCCAAGGGATTTGAGAACGGTCCCCGCCGGCTTGTCCATTTCCGTAATGTCGTCTGTAAAGTTGTCCCAAAAGGCGGCTTCCGAATGGCTTAACTCGGAAAATGTAAACCAGAAAGACCGGAAGCTTTGATTCCGGGTAAACATCTTTACCGCCGTCGTCTTTCCGTATCCCATGGGGGCTTCCAGAATGGTGAGCGGATATTCAAAAACACTGAACAGCGCGGCATCAATCCGCGATCTGCTTAAAACCCTCTTATTTCTCACTCTCTTCACCCCCCGGCCGTCTTAATTCGTATAAATATTGTCACATTATAATATAAAAATTATTAAAAATCCAGCATCTCATCAAAAAAGGGAGTTGAAAAATAAAATCCCCCATTCGGGGGATACCCGCCGTTCAAAAGTATTTCTACACTAAAACAGGACATGATTTTTGCCCATGCCGATGCGGAAAGGGGGCGCAGGGATATGAAAATTACGAATGTCTGTGCGACGGAGGATTATAGGCTTCTGATCGACTTTGAGGAAGGCAATCAGGTGATCTTTAATATGCAGCGGATGGTGGAAACCCTTCCATACCACAGGCTGAAGGATACGGATACCTTCAGATCAGTCCGGTTCGAGGATAAGGCTGTTTATTGGGACTCACCGGACGGGAAACCGGAGATTGTTCCCATGAGGATTACCGTAGACAGCATTTTGTTCACGCTGCGATAGAACTGTGTGGAAGACCGATCCTATTGGCACACAAAATACCGGAGCCTTGAGAAGGACTCCAACAAAAAAAGGGAGTGATTAATATGAAGAATAAAAAAAGAATTTTTGCAGTATTTATTATTGCTGCAATGCTGCTGATGCAGATACCGTTTACACCGGTTGCCTTTGCTGCCGGGCCGGACGAGCAGTTCACCGGCCTTAATCCCGGATCCACCTACTATTTCGATCTGTCGGCGCAGGGCATTCCGGGTACCGTGAACAGCAGCGTGCTGGATACAGGCCTGCACTGGGTGCCCTTCACCTACGCTGGAACAGTAACGGCCTATTCTCTGGATGCAGGTTCCATTGATAATCCGGACGCTTCCACTGCCGCTGGCGCCTCGCCAAGCGACCGCAGCCTGTTTGTGGCGGATTACTATGTAACAAACAGTGTTTCATGGAACAGCCTTAACGCTTCGGGCTTTATTTTCGGGAAACCCTATGTAAGAGGCGGCGTTTCCTATTCGCTCCGCGTCCTGTCCGGGGGCAGCTCCAAGCCTGCCTGGCACTGGGGGATTCCGGAAAACAACGAGTGGGATACGATTCTGGACAAAGATGCGAACTATATTAAGAATCTGGCCGGTAACACTTGCTGGGGGCAGGACAGCTATTACGATACGGAAACAGCCGCAAACTACCGCGTCACCCGGGGGACATCAGAAACTCCGCACCAATATGCCATTGCCCTGCCTGACAATTCCGGTCCGGGCAATCGATACCGGCCCGCACTTGAAATCACCTCCGCCGCAAGCGAGCTGAAAACCGTCACTTTTGATATGAACGGCAACGGCACGCTGGGCGACGGCACGCTGACCTTGGCCACCGTAGTCTATACCGGCACGCTGACCCTGCCGAATTTCACGGATGCCGGATTTAATTATACAGGCCCATCCGGGGGGAAGAACCTGACCGGATGGTTTGACGCCGACGAAAATTACTACGCGCAGGGGGCAGCCCTGACCGACCTCCCCACCGGGACAACACTAAAGGCCTCCTACGGCGTATTGCCGACCATCACTACATCCGCCGCCTTTCCGGAAGGCAGAGTGGGAGAGCCGTATTCTCTCACTCTGGAGGCCAGCGGCAGCACGCCAATTACATGGAGCGCTCCTTACGTACTGCCCGGAGGAATAAGCCTGGACCCAAGCACCGGTGTGATTTCCGGTACGCCGACGATGTCGTCAACCGCTACAGCTGACATTATCGCGACCAACAAATTCGGCTATCACAGTATAAACTATACACTCATTATCCAACCGGCCTGGACATATCTCATAAACGTTGATTCGATCAGCCATACCTTCACCGGGGCGACGACGGGCTACGACAACAGCTCCATGGAGAGGCAGTTCAGCATTACCAATATCGGGACGGGAACCATTACCGGGCTGAGCGCGTCATGGACTGGCGGCTCAGGCTTTGAAATCAGCACGCCTTTGTCCGGCAACAGCATCGTATCATCCGGTACGGTTACGGTAAGCGTCCGGCCAGTCGCCGGGCTTTCCGCCGGGACCTATACCGACACACTGAATATAACAGGCGACCACGGCATTTCTCAGGCTATCGGCCTGAGCTTTACGGTGAGTCCCCCCAGCGTTGCGCCCGACATCATCACAACCTCTCAGTCACCAGGCACGAGAGACGTGGCCTACAGCGATTATGTATTGGCCAGCGGCACCGCGCCCATTACTTGGAGCATTATCTCCGGCGCCCTGCCAGACGGCCTGAGCCTGAACGCAAGCACCGGATACATTACGGGCACGCCGGCCAAGTCAGGCGTCTTTTCCTTCATCATCAAGGCGGAAAATACCGCGGGCAGTGATACTCAGGAACTGAGCATCAACATCGTTGACCCGGATATCTCAACGGTGGCCAACGCCTGCAATGATGCGAATAACGCGACCTATGGCGACATGACCCAGACGGCGGTACCCGACGAGGCGGCCATCTCCGCCGCGCTGAAAGCCATCGCGGTGACGGCGGTAAACAACGGCACGGTGAACGTCTCAATTATCAAGAACAGCTACACCGCACCCATAGCGGGAGACGCAGACGACCCGGACGGGACAAACGGCAGCTATACGTTTGTTGTAAATGTGTCAAAGGGAGCGCAGAGCCAGGATACTACGGCAAAAACCATTGCTATCACCGCGGCGCCTTTTGCCGGTCTGACCAACCAACAGGCGGTGGCAGCCGCAAAAACGGCCATTATGGATGGCATTGTCAGCGTGGCTCACGGCGCGGCCCAGGCTGAAAAAACGGCAGCGGTGCAAAGCTACGTAAATGGTTTGTTAAGCGCAGTGCCTGACGCCGCAGGTGTTACGGCGACCGTTACCAATATCAGCGGTAATCAGTATAACGTTGCTCTTGCCAAAGGAAGCGCAAGCGACAGCAAGAGCATCAACATGGTGGTGAACGAAGGGCCTGCCCCTGTGGCTCCCTCCATCATCACGGAATCCCAGTCAAACGGGGTGATAGGCGTGGACTACAGCGATTATGTATCGGCCAGCGGCACCGCGCCCATCACTTGGAGCATCATTTCCGGCAGCCTGCCCGACGGCCTGAACCTGAACTCAAGCACCGGCTACATTACGGGCACGCCGACCGCAATGGGAACATCCACCTTCACCGTCAAGGCGGAAAATAGCGCGGGCAGCGATACGCAGGAACTGAGCATCATCATCGTCGATCCGGACTTAGTCGCGGTAAATGCCGCCTATGACAAAGCGAGCACAGCGGCCTACGGCAATATGACCCAGGCGGAGGCCAGTGACGAAACGGTGATTGCGAATGCGCTGAAGGCCATCGCGGTGGCGGCGGTAAATGACGGCACGGTGAACGTCTCAATTATCAAAAACAGCTACACCGCGCCGGTTGCAGGCAACCTTGCAGATCCCGCCGGAACAAATGGTGAATATGCATTTAAAATAAATCTGACAAAGGGAGTATGGAATCGGGATATCTCGAATAAAACCATCACGATCACCGCGACGCCATACGTTCTTACGGATGCCGACATGGTCACGCTGGCAAAGGCGGCCATTGTGGACGGTACCGTCAGCGTAGCTCACGGCGCGGCTCAGGCCGACAAAACGGCGGCGGTGCAAAGTTATGTAGATAGTATTATCAGTAATACAGCCAACGCCGCGGGAGTGACGGCAGCCGTTACATATAACTCAGGCACAGGCAAGTATGATGTCGCACTTTCCAAGGGCAGTGAAAGCGGCAGCAAGAGTCTTTCCATGACGGTGAACGAAACGGCGGCCCCTGCCGCGCCTACCATCACCACGGCAGCCCTGCCCGACGCCCTGGCAGGCGAGGTCTACAGCAAGACCCTTATGGCTGAAGGCGATACGCCGATTACATGGAGCATTGAAAGCGGCACCCTGCCGATCGGCCTGATTCTGAACGGAGACTCCGGTAAAATTGCCGGCAGCCCGCTGGAGACCGGTACCTTCACCTTTGCTGTCAAAGCCCAAAACAGTGTGGGTCAGGCTGTACGCACCCTTACCCTTACCGTGCGAACCTTGCAATATGCCGCGTTTGGCGACAGCATCGCCAACGGATACGGCCTGGCGGACCAAGCGGACTCCTATGTATCCATCGTCAAAAAAGCTTTGGGCCTGACCACGGCAAACGCAGCCATGGACGGAGTGACCAGTAAATACCTGCTGGAGAATCTGGATGGCATGTCCGGGAATCCAAGTGCCGTGGCAATGCTGTCCCAGGTGGAGGTGATTACGCTCAGTATCGGTTCAAATGACGTGCTGGGACCCTTCCTGGAGTTGATCGCAGATGAACTTGGATGTGACACGGATGAGATTCAGCAAACCGTGGCTTATCTGTCCGCATATCATCCGGAAAGTCTGGTGGCTGCCTGCATGGCGCTGAACGCGGAGGGCACCGGACTGAAAAACAATCCTGACCTTCAGGCCGCAGCTTCCGGATTTTCTGGTAATTTCCGGGATATCATTGTCAAACTGAAAGCCCTCGCACCGAATGCAAAAATTTATGTGACCAACATATATAACCCATATCAGGGCATCAGCTTGAACTACGGCGCCGGAACACTGGATTTGGGCGCCATCGCAGAGGGGTATATCAATACCTTGAACACCGCGTTTGATGCCGCTTCCTCCGACTACACCCTGATTGATGTGCATACCTCCTTTGAAAATGCGAAACAGGCGGGAACCTCTCCCGTGAATGCGGATCTGGCCACGCTCAATTTTGACCCTCATCCCAACAAGGCCGGACATGCCCTGATTGCAAGCCTGATTCTTGAGGCACAAGAAAATACACCGCCGGCATCACCGACAGTAGACAATGTCTTAGTCAATCCGCCGGCAGCCGTTGTAGAAAAGGGAGGAACAAAAGCCTTTACCGCGACTGTAACGGGAAGCAACAGCCCGGCACAGACCGTAAGCTGGTCTGTAACGGGTAATACCAGTATGGCTACTGATATAAGCAGCAGCGGACTTCTGACCGTGGGCCCGGACGAGACGGCGGCAGCTCTTACGGTTACGGCAACCTCTGTGCTTGACAATACGAAATCCGGAACAGCTGCCGTAACTGTGACACAATCACCTGCGGTCTATACAGTAACCTTCAATCTGAACGGCGGCACACGCACGGGCGGTGGTGATCTGACACAGACCGTTGCGCAGGGCGGCTCCGCCACAGCCCCCATTGTGACCCGCAGCGGGTACAGCTTCAACGGTTGGGACAAGGCTTTTGCCAATGTTACCTCCGATCTGACAGTCACAGCTGCATGGAACAAAAATAACAGCGAAGGTTCCGGCGGCGGTAGTTCAGGCGGAGCAGCCGCACCTGTTATCTCTGTGGACAAACAGCCTGATATGCCCACAACGGTAAAAATGAACGTTTCCGGCACAGCGAAGGATGGTATTCTATCTGCGACCATCACTGAGCAGATGGTGAAGGACGCCATCAAGGCAGCACAGGAGGCGGCGAAGAAATCCGGTAAGGCAGTAGACGGCATTGCTGTGGATTTCAACGTCATAGGAAGCGGCAGCTATTCCAACTTGAACGCTACCATTGACGCAGGGGCTATTGACCGGCTGAAAGAAGCGGGCATGAAGTTTACCAAAATCAGCTCGTCTGTGCTGGATATTACCCTCGATACGGAAGCCATCACCGAGCTTGACAAGCAGTCAACCGGCACGGTTACGGTTTCGGCCAGGGCGCAGACCAAGCTGTCTAAGGCGGCCAAGGCGCTGATCGGTTCCCGCCCGGTGTTCGACATCACCGTGAGCTATCAGAAAAACGGCAAAACCGAGAATGTCACCAGCTTCGGCAAGGCGACGGTTACACTGGGTATTGCCTACAAAGCCACAGGCAAGGAAAAGGCCGGCAGCCTGTTCGGCGTGTATGTGGATAAAAACGGCAAGCCGCAGCTGCTCACCAACTCCAGCTACGCGGGCGGCAAACTGATTTTCGGCAGGAACAGCCTGTCAACCTACGGTGTGGGCTACAAAACTCCTGCTCCGGCGTTTACCGACACCGCGAAGCATTGGGCGAAGGACAATATTGATTTTGTTGCCAGCCGTGAACTAATCAACGGAACCGGCACAACCACCTTTGCACCCGACACCGCCATCACCCGCGCCGACTTCCTCTTGGCGCTGGGCAGACTATCCGGCGCGGATGTGAGCGCCTATAAAACCGGCAGCTTTACCGACGTAAAAGCCACCGATTCCGCCATGCCCTACATTGAGTGGGCGGTTAAAGCTAAGATTGTGCAGGGTATCGGAGACGGCAAGTTCGGTCCCGCACTCTCCGTCAGCCGTCAGGACATGGCGGTTATGATGCAGAATTATGCCAAAGCCACGGGCTACAAAGTACCTGTGACCGTTGCGTCAGTCACATTCTCGGACAGCGCAAAAATCGCCGCCTACGCAAGAGAAGCGGTGAAAGTCATCCAGCAGGCGGGCATCATGCAGGGCAAGGGAAATAACACCTTCGACCCGCAGGACAGCGCCACCCGTGCGGAGGCATCCGCTATCCTGCGCCATTTCGTGGAGTTCGTCATCGACGAGGGTACGGCACGGGGCTGGGTGCAGAATGATGCCGGACAGTGGCAGTACATCGGTGAAAACGGCAAGGCCGTCACCGGCTGGCTTGTGACTGAAAGCGGCAAATACAATTACTACCTCGGCAAAGACGGCATCATGGTCGCCGGGGAGTGGCTCCAGATCGACAGCAAATGGTACTACTTCTACGCTGACGGCTCTCTTGCCAAAAACACCAAAGTGGATGGCTATGAGGTGGATGAAAACGGTGTGAGGAAAAACAAGTAATAGCAACTACATCAAAAAGCAATCGGAGCCAATTATCAGCTCTGATTGCTTTTTGCTTTTTTATTCCGTATTCAGTCTGCCTTATGAGGTAGGTTCACAACTTATCCCTGCGACTTCCAGTCTTTATTCCGGCTTCTGTTTTCTGATTTTTAAGCCCGGTTCCCGTATTCTGCGCTCCTGTTCGCCCGGCCCGATTCTTACAACAAATATTGAGGAATTGGTATTGATATTTCTTTCATCCGCGCAATTGCAGGACTGGACATCCGAAGGGCCTGACAGGGGCTTTACGGATAATTTGTCGCCTGCGGATGCATCAATGACAGCTACTCCGATACCGCCTGCGGCCGCGGGCAGGGATACTTCGGCAGGGGCCGGTTTACCGTTGCGGTACAGTGTAAACTCCTGTGTCAGTTCACTGCTGACTTTAAACCAGACGGCATAGGTTCCGGAATCAGTGACCTCAACATATTCACCGCCGGATATCTGGCTTATTTCGCTTATCAGCTCCTCCATATCGAAGCTGTAATTTTCTTCAGTTTCATCACCGGGGCCTTCAATGGTACAGAGGCTGGCAAACGGGCATGCCACAATTATCTGCGGGGAAGGATAATTCAGCTCCAGCTTGGGGAAATATGGCTCCCATACTATTTTATCGCTTCCGAATTGGACTGCTGCGTCCGTAGTTGTAAGAGCTATTCCATGATTTATATATGTTCCGCTTAACCAGTCGTTTACAAGCTCTGTCACATCAATGCTGAGCGTGGTATACAGATCATGGGCAGTTACCAGGACCTCCTGGCCTGTTGCCTCAATGGCCGGTTGATCTTTGTAAGTTACCGAGGTTATGTCAAAGTAATCCGTAACCCTGTTGACAGCTACCGTGCCGGGTTTACCTCCGGACTTTACAATGACGGATAACTGCAGCTCCGCACTGTCCACTGCATTGGCCGGAACCGTGGTGAAATCAAATTTGAGCAGGCTTATACAGTTTCCAAAACCGGTGTCGGTGCCTGTATACAAAACCGGGTAGAAAGAGAAGTTATTATTTGGCTGCGCAGAGGAGACAAAGGTATTCTGCGACGCAGTCAATACTGCTGACGGCATTATTCATTCCTTCTTTCAAATATAAGATCCTTATTTTACATAATATTTTCCCCGGCAGCATTATGTTCCTGCTTTCACATTATAATCCTGTCTTCCGAATTCCGCCTCCAAGGTTTTATTCTGAATCCTGAATCCTGGCTCCTGTCTCCTGTAAATCATATTACACTTTACATCCCGGGCGTGTGATAGTAAAATTAAATGTAGCGGACGGAGGTTCATGATGCCATATTTAAAGGAAGAAGTGAAAGAAAAAATACTCGCTTCGGCTGTTGTTAAATTTAAAGAGCAGGGCTTTGACGGCGCTTCAATGAGACAGATCGCTTCCGGTGCTGGTGTTTCACTGGGAAATGTCTACAGGTATTTTGAAAATAAGGAAGCCCTGTTTAACGCAATTGTTGAGCCTGTATACAAAAGCTACATAAAATTCATACATGATATTGACGATCTGATTCTTGAGGAGGCCGCCCATTCAAAGGAAAGCCAGTCTGACACATCAAATATGGCCGAAATAAACAAGATAAAGGATAAACTGCTGGAGATTTCCGAAGAGCATTGCACAGAGCTGCTTATCATTATGGACAAAAGCGTCGGGACAAAGTATGAAGAGGCAAAACAGGCGTTAATAGCACTTCTGGACAAGATCGTTTCCAAAAAGTTTCTGCCCTTTATGGGTATAACTGCGGCAACCGGTCTGGGCGGGGATATAACTTACATATTTTCAGCGGCTTTTATTGAAAGCATCTGCTCCATACTGAGAAAATATGAATCCGGCGACCAGGTCAGACTGCTTATTGACCGCTTCATAGATTTGTTTTTCAACGGTTTGGAAACACGTATATGAATTGAATAAATTTTTTTATCTCAGAGAGAACGGCTGTTCACTGCCCCATACGGTAAAAAAATTGACTGCTTTGTATATTTTTTTAAAAGAATGATGAACGTATGTTCACTGATTATAAAAAGTAAATGTGGTATTGTCATATTTAAATCTGCACGCGGAATTTCAAACCCATAAGGTGAACAAGCGTTCAGCAATGAAAACGCCTGGTTACAGGCTGCTTGAATGCCGGACGGAAACCGCAGGCCCGCCTTCCGCTCGCTGAACCGGGTATACTTTGCACCATTTTGGTGAACGGCTGTTCATTAAAATTTGAAAGGAGAAAAAGTGTGAAAAAAATTTTAAAAAATTATAAAGGGGGGACCGAGTCCATGCCGGCTTTCATGATGTTTTGTGCGAGATGCGGGGCATGGGCATAAATATGGAAACTAAAAAATAACCGGCAGTCATATAAATATTTTATACAGAGACGACAGGGAGTGATATATGTTGAAGAAAATTATCAAAGCAAGGATGGCCATAATAGCCTTTTGGGTGATTGTTTCAGTTGTACTGACGGTTTTTATACCGGATCTCAATTTTATTATCAATGAGCGGGGCAATGCCACAATAGACAAGAGCTACCCGTCACAGACCGCGCAGAAGATGATAGACGGCATGTCGGACAAAAAAGGGGACGCCGGAATATTTGTATTTTATAAGGACGGCAAGCTGTCCGAAGAGGATATGAAGAGTATAAAAAGCGCTCTTGGGAAAGTGAAAGACAAAGAAGATGTGCTGGGCATAACAGGGCTCATAGATGTCTTTGATACGCCGGAAGCGGAAAGCCAGCTTATTTCAGAGGATGGAACCACAATGCTGGCGCAGTTTACATATGAGGGAAAGGGAAGGGATGTTCAGAAAATAGTTGACGAACTGGAAGCGGAGCTGAAGGATTGCAAAGTTGAGCATTATATAACAGGCGGAGCCTTTATATCCAATGATTTTTTGAAGCAGACCAATAAAGGCGTTGAAAAAAGTGCTGTTATAACGGTGGCTTTTATACTGATAGTGCTGATACTTATGTTCAGGTCGGTGGTTATACCTCTGGTGTCGCTGCTTACGGTGGGGATTGCCTATTTTACTTCCATGGGAATCGTAGGGCAGCTGATCGACAAGCTGGGATTTCCGGTCACAAGCCTTACGCAGATGTTTCTCATACTGATACTGTTTGGAATAGGAACAGATTATAACATACTTCTCTACAACCGTTTCAAGGAGGAACTGCTTAATTATTCAAATATTGACGACGCTATAGCCGCCACATTCAGGACCGCCGGAAAAACAGTGGTTTACAGTTCTATAACGGTATTTTTCGCATTTTTGTCGCTGAGCTTTGTAAAATTCGGGGTCTACCGCTCGGGAGTGGCCGTAGCCATTGGAATAGCGGTACTTGTGGCGCTGCTCATGACATTGACCCCGGCAGTATTCAAGCTCCTGGGCAACAGGCTTTTCTGGCCGTCCAGAGCCGGCACGGGCCATAAACCCAGCAAGGTATGGGAGGCTGCATCGGCTTTTTCCATACGGCGTCCGTATATAGCGATCGCGGCTATTATGTTGTTGATCATACCCATGCTCATAGCAGGGTCCTACAAGCTTTCCTTTGACAATCTCAAGGATATGGGAGATGACGCTCCGTCTGTGGTGGGGTTCAACATTGTGGCCGGGCATTTCAGCAAAGGCACCACAATGCCTTCCACTGTGGTCATCAGAAATAAAGAGCCCATGGACAACGGGGAAAGTCTTGCGGTCATAGACAGTATAACGGGCAAAATAAAGCAAATAGATGGCATATCCGCTGTACAGGGGCCAACAAGGCCGCTGGGAGAAGAGATCGCGGATTATTATACGGGAGCTCAGATCGATAGAGTGGTCGGCGGGCTTAAATCTGCCAATGGGGGGATCGGAGAAATAGGAGACGGGCTGGATACCATCAGGGAAAAGCTTGCCCCGCCTGACTTTTCCCAGGTTTCTAAGCTTACGGACGGCACTGCTGAGATACAGGGAGGAATGAAAAGCCTTACGGGCGCCATAAAACAGGTGCAGGACGGGATCGACTCAGGAGCCGCCGGTGCAAGCGAGCTGGCAGAGAGCATAGGGAAGATCGGAACGAGTCTTGGGACCATGGAACAGTCTTTGAATCAGCTGGTTGAAGGCTATGGTTCAATGGAAGGCGGCTACCGTTCTTTCGGAGACGGTTATGCATCAATTGAGGAAAACGTGCAGGGGCTTATACGGCTTTCCTCCGGCATGAACAGCGCCTTGAACCAGCTTGACTCCGGCGGCGCCGAACTTCAAAATATAAAAAATCTGGCGGCACAGTTGAATACAAGCCTGGTTCAGCTGGATGAAGGTTTTAAAACCCTTAACGGAAAATATACGGATACCATGCAGGCCTTTACACAGCTAAACGGAGGCCTGAAACAGCTCTCTGGAGGTTTGAACAGCATGACCTCCGGCCTTGTACAGCTGGAGGCGGGGCAGAAGGCTCTCGCGGCCGGCCTGATAAAGGGCGGAGAGGGACAGAAGCAGATCGCCGACAATATGCAGAAAATGACCGACGGCCTGGCGGCAATCGTGTCCGGACAGGAAAAAATGACATCGGGGCTGTCCACTCTGGACAGTTCATTCAGGCAGCTGAAGGATGGGCTGGGAGCCAGCGGAGACGGCCTGGAGCAGATTTCACAGGGCATAAGCAAGTCAAACGATTTCCTGGCGCAGCTGACCTCTGGAAAGACGGTCAACATCCCCGAAGAAGCTTTCGAAAACGGTGATTTTCAGAAAGCTCTGGATGTATATATGTCAAAAGACAGGAAAACCGTTAAGCTCACGGTTGTTTTAAAGGATGATCCATACTCGGACCAGGCCATTGAAGCCATTGACAAGATCAACAGCCAGCTTCCGGAAATGTTTAGCGGAACAGTCCTTTCAGGGGCTTCCTATGCCGTGGGCGGAGAGACTTCCTACACCAGGGATGTGCAGGAGATTGCCGTCAGCGACATGAGGCTTGCCCAGATCATGGTCATAGCCGGAATATTCATAGTGCTGGTGCTAATAATCAAATCCTTCTGGATACCTGTTTATATTATAGTGTCATTGCTGCTGTCCTTCTACTCGGCAATTTCCATTACAGGCCTGTTTGCAAAAGCGTTTCTCAGCGTTGGGGATATCGCCTGGAATGTACCGTTTTTCGGCTTTGTAATGATTGTGGCCCTGGGAGTTGACTACAGCATATTTTTAATGACCCGGTACAGGGAATACAGAGAGCTAAGCCCCAGAGAAGGCATAATAAAAGCCTCTGCCAATGTGGGAGGAGTTGTGCTTTCGGCGGCGCTGATCCTGGGAGGGACTTTTGCCACACTGGCTCCTTCCGGCATAAATACGCTGGTTGAACTGGCCGTATGCGTATGCGTGGGAGTATTTCTCCTGAGCGTTATCCTTCTGCCTCTGGTGATCCCTTCCTTCATTTCGGTTGAAGACAGGCTGGTCCGCAGATATTCGAGATACGGAAAATAAGTTCAAAAAAAGTGTGTTCATGGGCCTTGATTTTGCCGAATAATTAATATGTAAATAAGAAAATACATTGAAATGGGGAAATGCATATGGGAAAGCAGGAAAAAGAGATCAACCCTCCCGGCAAGGCTAAATTCAAATATTATAAAAACGGGAAGAAAAAGGCCCTGACCATGAGCTATGAC
>JAEWSZ010000099.1 GCA_023397905.1 Bacillota bacterium
CAGTACACCATTACAGATATATGCGACGGGATAGCCCAGGGACATGACGGGATGAATTACTCTCTGATTTCAAGAGAGATGATAGCAAATACCATTGAGGTGCAGGTAAAAGCTACGCCATTTGACGGAGCGGTGTTCATATCCTCCTGTGACAAATCTGTCCCGGGGCAGCTGATGGCCATTGCCCGCTGCAACCTTCCCTCTGTTTTTGTGCCGGGAGGCGTAATGAAGGCCGGGCCTGACAATCTGACCCTTGAGCAGATCGGCGCATATCACGCCAAATATCTCAGAAATGAAATCGGCGAAGCCGAATACACATATTATAAACGCAATGCCTGTCCGGGCTGCGGGGCATGCCAGTTCATGGGAACGGCCAGCACCATGCAGATCATGGCGGAAGCCCTTGGAATGGCGCTTCATGGCTCGGCTCTGATCCCCGCCTCCGGACAGGAGATAAAGGACTGGGCCAAAGCGGCCGGAAAGACGGTAATGGAGCTGGTAAACAGCAATCTGACTCCCGGAAGCATAATGACTTCTCAGGCCTTTGAAAATGCCATAATGGTACATGCGGCCATAGCGGGTTCGTCAAATTCACTTCTTCACATACCGGCTATTGCACATCAACTGGGGATAGAAATAGACGCCGGACTTTTTGACAAAATACACCGGCAAATCCCACACCTCTGCAATATACGCCCCAGCGGTACTTATCCGGCGGAATACTACTGGTTCGCAGGAGGGACTCCATATGTGATGGAGCAGATAAAAAACCATCTTCACCTGGATGTAATGACGGTGACAGGCAAAACCCTTGGAGAGAATCTGGAGGATCTGAAAAATTCGGGATTTTACGAGAAATGCCATAAATACCTGGTTTCTGCGGGTACAAAAAAAGAAGATATAATAAAAAGCTATTCTATGCCGATATCAAAACAGGGGGCTATTGCCGTTTTAAAAGGTAATCTGGCTCCTGAAGGGGCTGTGGTCAAGCATTCGGCTCTGAAAAAGGAAATGATGACTTTCACGGGAATTGCCAGACCTTTTGATTGCGAGGAGGAAGCCTATTCGGCGGTGGTGGAAAAGCGGATAAGGCCGGGCGATGTGGTGATCATCAGGTATGAAGGCCCCAGAGGTTCCGGGATGCCGGAAATGTTTTACACCACCGAAGCAATAGCCAGTGACGAAGAGCTGTCGGGCTCCGTATGTCTCATAACCGACGGACGGTTTTCCGGCGCCACCAGAGGACCGGCCATAGGCCATGTTTCCCCGGAGGCCGCCGAAGGCGGACCCATTGCGCTTGTACAGGAAGGCGATCTCATCAGGATAGACATTCCCTCAAGGGAAATAAATGTGGTGGGGGCCGGCGGCATGGAAATGCCTGAAACAGAAGTAAATGCCATACTAAAATTGAGAAAGGAAAATTATATCCGTCCGGAACTGAAAGAAAAAACAGGAATACTTAAAATATATTCAAAGCTTGCTGTTTCTCCTATGAAGGGTGGATATATGGAATAAATTTTACCCTCTTTGGCGCTTTTACAGAATTCATAAAATAGCCTCTTGTGAATATAATTAAACGTGTCCTTATAAGCAGGGAGGGTAAAATGAAAAAAGTCTTCATTTACATATACATCATTATAATGGTTGTTTTAGTTATTATCATCCCGTTCATATTTGCACATAACGTTGACATGGCACTGGAGCAGCGGAAAGGCGCTGTGGAGGGAAATGGGAAGACAGAGGCAAATGGCGGCGGTACAACAGATACGGTTGAAAATATAAATACGCTCACCATAAATGTATATATGACAGATCAGAAAAAAATAGTCAAAATGCGGCTGGAGGATTATCTGATAGGCGTGGTTGCCGCAGAAATGCCCGCATCGTTTGAACTGGAGGCTTTAAAGGCGCAGGCCGTGGCTGCAAGGACCTATGCATTGGGACGAGCCACAGGACTTTATGGGTCCCCGGAGGATCACAAAGGCGCGGATATATGTACGGATCCGGCACATTGCCAGGCCTGGATCAGCAAAGAGACGGCCATGAGACGGTGGGGCCTCATCTCCTCCTTCAACAACTGGAACAAGATATGCAAGGCTGTGCAGGAGACCTCGGGGCAGGTCATTGAATACGAAGGGGTCATAATAAATCCGCTGTTTCATTCCAACAGCGGAGGACATACCGAGAACTCCGAAGATGTGTGGGACGGAACAGCAGAGCCATATTTAAGAGGGGTTGCAAGTCCTGGAGAGGACACTTTTTCAGAATATAAGGGCGAGGTGGTCATGAAACAGGAGGATATGGTCAAAAAATTAAAGGAGTTCAATCCCAAATTGGTCATAAAGAACAAGGACCTGATGTCCAATATAAAAATACAGAAATATTCCTCAGGGGACAGGGTAATGAGCATGAAAATCGGAAATGTCACATTGAAGGGCACGGATTTCAGAACCTTATTCAAGCTGAAATCAACCAATTTCAAAATGAGCAAGCTGCCCGACGGCAGGATATCCATAACCACCATAGGCTATGGCCACGGAGTCGGAATGAGCCAGTGCGGCGCCGATTATCTGGCCAAGGAGGGAAAGAACTACGCCGATATATTAAAATACTATTATCAGGGAGTGGATTTGAAAAAAGTGAGCTGATTTGCGTAAGCGGCGAATTTTTCGTCTCCATGTATATTGTTGGTAATTCAGGAAACAATATTTAATGGAGGTGGAATATATATTATGAAGAAACTTATTCCAGACGAAAAAAATTGGAAGGACAAACTGTCAAAATTCTTTAATACCAAGGGTTTTTATGTGATTTTAGCAGTTTGTATAATAATCGTGGCAGCCACTGCAATATACGTAACTACCCAGAATATGGGTTCTCCTGATACCGGTATCAACAATGAAAAAATTATTCCCGGCGATGCAAATGCAAATAATGGTCAGGAAGACGAAACAAAGGCGGTTACCGGAACTGCAGAAAAGGATGGAGCTGCAAACCAGACGGCCGCAGCAAACCCGACAACAGCTGCAAATTCAGCAACCAAGGACGCGACGAAGGATGCGGCAACCCAGCCTAAAACAGCACCGGCTGCTTCAAAGTCTGTTGTGACATTTATCAGACCGGTTGACGGCTCAATTATGAAGGATTTCACCAGAGATGTAAATACTTTTGCGGAGTCAAAGACACTTGGGGATGTAAGGGCCCATATGGGAATTGATTTCAAGGTGGACAAGCTTACAAAGGTAAGGGCTGTTGCCGACGGAACAGTGTCGCTGGTGCAGAATGACGCAAACGGCATAGTTGTGGAGATAACCCACGGAAATGGTCTGAAGACCAGGTACGCAGGTCTTTCCAGCCAGGGCTTGGAAGACATCAGCACAGGGCTGAAGGTTAAGGCCAACGAAATAATAGGCCTTGTGGGAGATCCTATCCAGAGCGAATGGGAAGATGGCGCTCACCTTCACTTTGAAGTCATTAAGGACGGAAAATCCGTGGATCCGGCTCCATACCTGAAAGCATCAACTACGGCACAGCCGCAGGGGAAATAGGATAGCAGAAGTACGTAAGTACAGAAATGCAGAAGTACGGAAGTACAGGAGCATGGAAGTGTAGGAGTACAGAAGTGCGGAAGCATGGAAATCAGAAGTATAGAATAAAACTCTGGAATTCAGGACCCAAAATTCTGAATCATGGAAGGCCGGCTTATATGTCGGCCTGATTTACTTTAAGCCGGAGGCCGGGATTCTGCTCAGCGTCTATTGCATATTTCCCTGATTGATGCTATAAAAAAAGCAGGGAATTTGATTAACAGGAAAAATACCGGGAGCGGAAGATGGAATTTGATCTGGCTAAGGCCTCCAAAAAACTGTGCGAACTGGATTTAAACTACATATATGAGGGCTTGAATATCAATGTTCTGTGGTTCCGGGCCATGGTGATGCCTGGAGAAGCCGGAGCCTGGACCATTGAGCGCCATATGCATTCCTCCTACGAATTTCACTTTATAAAAGAGGGAAGCTGTGAGGTCACAACAGACAGCGGCAGCTTTATTGCGGAAAAGGGCGGCTTTTATCTGACGCCTCCGTCGGTATTCCATGAACAGCGCGGCAGAGGCAATTCAAAATTTATTGAATACTCTTTGAATTGCGACCTGAATATAACCGGAGAGTGCTCCGCCGAAATGCTGAGGATGGTTGAAATACTAAAGGAATCACCCTGCTCCTTGCACCGGGACGATGAAAATGTCAGATGCAGCAAGCTCTTTGAGTATGCCCTGAAGGAGGCATACTTTGAGCGCATGGGCTATTTCGGCAGTATAAAGGGTATAATCCCGCTCATAGTCATAAACGCCTCGAGAAAAATAATCCATGGCAGGGCAGTTCCGGGTAAAACGGAGGCCGACTATACAGCCCCGAGGAAAAGCAGCACCAGCAATTACAGAATGTCCCTGATTGAAAGATTCATCGCAGACAATATATCAACTTCAGTCTCGACCGCATCCATAGCCTCATACATGCATTTGAGCCAAAAGCAGGTGTGCAGGATAATAAGGGATTCAAAAAATATGTCCACCAAAGAGTATGTAAACAGCATCAAGCTTGCACGGGCAAGGGAGCTTTTAAAAAATTCCAATCTTCACATCAGAGAAATTGCCGATATATTGGGCTTTTCCAGTGAATATTATTTCAGCCAGTTCTTTAAACACGGCGAGGGCTATTCGCCTGCTCTGTTCAGAGGAAATACCCGGAGCGGATAAATGCGCTGAATTTTTTCCGGAGCCGGTGAAAGGTCATAAATTCAATTACGTCTGAATCTGAGCTTCCGGCTTTCGGACCACAGTAATTGATTTCTATTAATTGGAATAATAAAATGTCCCGAAATCTTAAATAATCGTCCGCAAATCAAATGTATTAGTTCTCATTAAAATTATATACTATTCATAGCGCGAAACAATTTTGGAGCATACATCTGCTTTTCGCGCTCCAGAATCCGAGAGCGGATTTTCATAATTATTTCATTTAAGAGATGAGGAGGACATGTTATGCGCTTTATTGCAGAAAGGATAAACCGCCTGCTGGATGAGATATCCAAATATATCTGCCCTGAAAACACAGAGCTGGAAGGCTTTAAGTTTATTCAGAGCGGGTATGGCTGCCATGAATTGCCTGACGGAAATGCAGGCTGGCAGGATTTCCGGAAGGATGACAGGTGGGGAGGAAAGGACAGGCATTATTGGTTTAAAACCACCGCGTCCGTGCCTGAGAAATTCAGCGGAAAGATAATTATTTTTGAGGTATAGACCGGGATAGAAGACGGCTGGGATGCGCTGAACCCGCAATTCCTGGTATACGTAAACGGAAAACTGGTACAGGGAATGGACGTAAATCACAGGCAGATAATACTTTCGGAAAACGCCCGTGCCGGCGAGACATACGACATAGCTCTCAACGCCTATTCAGGTACGAGCGAAGGGCTTTCTGAATTTCATGCATATATCTCAACATATGATTCAAATGTAAACCGGCTGTACTATGATATCAAGGTTCCTCTGGATGTGGCCGTTTTGCTTGATAAAGAGGACAAGAACAGAATAGATATTTTGAACCATCTTGAAAATGCGGTAAACCTCCTTGATTTAAGAATACCATTTACAAAGGAATATGACAGCTCGGTGCTGGAGGCTTTGAAATACCTGGAAGAGGAATTTTACGGGAAGTTCTGCGGACAGGAGGAGGTCATTGCAAACAGCGTAGGGCATACGCATATAGACGTGGCGTGGCTCTGGACTGTGGCGCAGACCAGGGAAAAAGCCGGAAGAAGCTTTTCCACCGTGCTGAATCTGATGAAGCAGTATCCGGAATATGTCTTCATGTCAAGCCAGCCCCAGTTATATAAATTTGTAAAGGAAGACTACCCCGAGGTTTTTGAAGAGATCAAGCAAAGAGTGAAGGAGGGCAGGTGGGAACCGGAAGGCGGCATGTGGCTGGAAGCGGACTGCAACCTCTCTTCGGGAGAATCCCTGGTAAGACAGCTGCTTTTCGGCCTGCGCTTCTTCAAAAAGGAATTCGGAGTTGAAAATAAGATCCTCTGGCTGCCTGACGTATTCGGCTACAGCGCCGCACTTCCGCAGATACTCAGAAAATCGGGAATAGATTATTTTATGACCACCAAGATCAGCTGGAATGAATATAACAAAATTCCATATGATACGTTTGAATGGGAAGGTATCGACGGGACGGAGATTTTGACGCATTTTATCACCACCAGCGAAGCCAACCAGCCTAAAAGGCACTATACCACGTACAATGGAGACATTGTCCCAAATCAGGTGCTTGGTTCCTGGCAGAGGTATCAGCAAAAGGATATCAACAACGAGGTGCTCATAAGCTTCGGCTACGGAGACGGAGGCGGCGGGCCTACCAAGGAGATGCTGGAAAATGCAAGACGAATGGAAAAGGGAATACCGGGATGTCCGAAAGTAAAGATAGGGACCTCTCTGGATTTCTTCAAAAAGCTTGAAAAGAAGGTGGCAGGAAACAGGAAGCTGCCCAAATGGGTGGGCGAGCTGTACCTTGAATACCACAGGGGAACCTACACCTCCATGGCCAGAAACAAAAAATTCAACCGCAAAAGCGAATTTTTGTTCCAGGATGCCGAGCTTTTCAATGTAATAAGCGCTAAGGGCGCCGGAGCGGGCAGCTATCCGTCCAAAGAGCTCAATGAAGGCTGGGAGATCATACTGCTCAACCAGTTCCACGATATATTGCCTGGTTCCTCCATAAAAGAAGTGTACGAGGTTGCAAAGGAAGAGTACATCGAGCTTGGGAAGAAAGGAAATAAGCTGCTTGACGGCGCGCTGAACAGCATAGCCTCCAAAATTGAGTTTGCAAATACTTCTGTTGTTGTGTTTAACCAGTTGGGATTTACCAGGAGCGATGTTGCTTCCGTTGAACTGCCGGAAGCTTTTGAGGCAGTAAATATTTATGACGGCGAAGGCAGGCAGGTATTGTCACAGATCGTAACCGGCGCAGACGGTTCAAAGAAGCTTGTTTTCCACGCGGAGAATATTCCCGCAAAGGGCTATAAGGCTTTCAAGATCGAGAAAGCGGCGGGTAATTCAGACGCAGGCCAGGCGGTAAAGGCTTCAGGCGACAACAGGGTCATTGAAAACAGCTATTTTAACATAAGCTTTGACGATAATTACAACATTACTTCCCTGTTTGACAAAAAGGCGGGCCGTGAAGTTCTGAAAGAGGGACAGAGGGCAAATGTGCTTCAGGCCTTCGAGGATAAGCCACATAACTTTGACGCCTGGGATATCAATATTTATTATACCGAGAAAATGTGGGAGATCAACGATATCCAGAGCGTGCGGCTGGTAGAGAACGGCCCGGTAAGGGCATGCCTTGAAGTCAGGAGAAAATTCCTTGATTCGGAGATAACCCAGGAGATTTATATATACTCCTGCATAGGCAAAATCGATGTTGTGAACAAAATTGACTGGAAGCAGAATCAGATACTGTTAAAGGCGGCTTTCCCGGTTGACATCCACACCGATAAGGCGACCTATGAAATACAGTACGGAAATGTTGAGCGCCCCACACACTGGAATACCAGCTGGGATGCCGCAAAATTCGAGGTTTGCGCCCACAAATGGGCCGATGTGTCAGAAGACGGATACGGCGTCAGCCTTATGAACGACTGCAAGTACGGCTACAGCATAAAGGGCAGCGAGATGAAGCTCACGCTCCTGAAATCCGCAGCGGACCCAAATCCGGATGCAGACAAGGAGTTCCACGAATTCACCTATTCCCTCTATCCTCATAAGGGAAACTGGAAGGAAGCGGAGACGGTGAATATGGCTTATTCCTTGAATTGTCCGGTTTACTGCAAGCTGGAGGAAGCCCATGCAGGAACCCTTCCCGCAGAAATGTCCTTTATTTCCATAGACAGTCAGAATGTCATAGTGGAGGTTGTAAAGCAGGCTGAAGAGGGAGAAGGAACAATTGTAAGGCTGTATGAATGCCATAACAGAAGGACCAGGGTTTCGGCAAAGACCTTTAAGGCCATCAGCGCTTTATGGGAATGCGACCTGATGGAGAAAAACCTGAGTGAAGTACAGCATGGCGCCGACAGCTTTGAATTTGACATCAAGCCATATGAGATAAAGACATTCAGGATAGTGTAAGGGATCCAGAAGACAGAAATCAGAACGGAGTAGGGCCGGCATATTAATTTGCCGGCCTGAATTTATTTCAGGCAGAAATCAATTGCTTAAATTCGCTTTGAAATAGTACAAAAATATGTTACAATTTAGTAAAAAGTAAGAAGTAAGAAGTAAGAAGTAAGGAGGATCGGCCATGAGCTATGATATAAAATTGACATCAAAGGGGCAGATCACATTGCCCAAAGAAATAAGAGAACAGCTATTTCTCAAATTCGGCGATTACCTGCAGGCGCAGGTAAAAGACGGGAGCATAATACTAAAGCCGAAACATGAAGATGATGGCAGAATGATTTTGAGGGAATACGCAGAACAATACCGTACTGAAAGTACCGAACTGAAAAAGATAAGGGAACTGACCAAAGATATGAACCTGAATATGGCTGAACATGTGAGAAAAACGAGGGATGAAGACAATGGATAACGGCTGTTATTTTATCGATACCAGTGCGCTTTTTAAAAGATATATCAATGAATCAGGTACAGATAAGATTGATGTGCTTTTTGATGGAGCAGCGCTGATAGTTATCTCCAGCCTGACCATAATAGAATTTCTTTCAAACTTAAAAAGGCTTGTGGATATAGAAAAAATAATCAATATGGATATTCATGATGCTATAAAAAGAGAATTTTTCAGTGATATCGCAAGCGGTGCAATTAAAGTTGAGCCTGTTTCATCACAGCACATTATTACCTCTGCAGATTTAATCAACAAGAAATATATTACACCTATAGATTCGCTTCAACTGGCGGCAATAATAAATCTTAAAGAAAATTATGAGAATATATCATTTGTGTGCTCAGACAGGAAATTGTGCAGTCTTGCCGGACAGAGGGGCATAAAGGTATTGATGATAGAATGATAAAGGTCTGTTTTCATGTTGTCAAGCGGAAAAAACAATTGTTTCAGAAAAAAATTATGGGGGTATATTCTTTTTAGATTTATATATTGAAGGAGGATGTCCATGAGTAAAATTAAAGAGATTCTTGAATACGGAATGAGAATGGAGAACGATGCGGTTGAATTTTACAATTATAATCTGGAAAGGGTAAAATCCTCTGAGTTGAGGAAGCTGTTTGAAGAACTGGCAGAGATGGAAAAGACTCATTATGCCGTATTGAGCAGCATGTATGACCAGTTGAAGATAGTACCACCGCCCATAGAATTATCCTGGGTCGTGGACGATTCTTCGAAAGAAAAAAATGTATCGATAATTGCCGATAATTCGGAACTCATTGCCGATGAAGGCGCCATATCCGATTTATCGGTTATAAGGCTTGCATATCTTATGGAAAGTGATTTTGCACTTTTCTATTTTAATGCCGCCAATCAGACAGAGGATAAGCAGGCTAAGGAATTTTTGCTAAAGCTGGCCGATTGGGAAAAAAAGCATGAAATAATGTTCAAGGTCAGGTATGAAAAGCTCCTGAAGCAGAACTGGGCCGATATAGCAGGGGTTATTTTTAAATAGAACGTAAATACCCTGGAATCAGAGATAAAAAATAAGGATTCGGAATAAAAGGATGGCCGGCTTCATAATAAGCTGGTCTGTTTTTTTGTTTTCCTGACCGTATTTTAAAATCTTATTCAAACACCGGCGGCCTGATTCTGCCTTAATTCTGCCTCCTTGTATTATCAGTACTTAAATAGTAAAATGTAAAATATAAATTATATGGAAGTCAGAATATGCATCCAGGTGCCAATTAAGACATTTATGAGGCATGACGGAAAAAATGGGGGTAATTGTATGTCTAAAAAGAGGGTAGCCGTGATATTCGGAGGACAATCGTCCGAGCACGAGGTATCAAGAGTATCGGCCCAATCTGTACTGGAAAATATAGATAAACAAAAATATGATGTGGTTACCATAGGTATAACAAAGGACGGCCAATGGCTTACATATGACGGACCCGCGGACAAAATAGGAACCGGTGAGTGGCAGCAGCTTGCGGCAGCGGATATTCAGGCCGGAAGGCAAAACAGCAGGAATTCCCTGAAAGCTCCGGAACAGGGGGGGATATCCGGAAAGGAAACCTCCCGGAAAGACAATCCTCCGGTCAGTATAGTTGAAAGCAACACGGCAAGAAGCATTTTCGCAGACCAGGATAAAGAACCGATTGATGTGATATTCCCTGTTTTACATGGCTGCAACGGCGAGGACGGAACCATACAGGGCTTGTTTGAGCTGGCGGGAATACCATATGTGGGCTGCGGGGTGCTTGGCTCTGCGGTGGGGATGGATAAGGCCTATACCAAGATCATATTTGAAAAGGAAGGACTGCCCCAGGGGGATTACCTGGTATTCAGCAGAAAACAGGTGAACTACCAGACCGGGGAGGTAATCAAAGAAGTGGAGGGGAAACTCACATACCCCTGCTTTGTCAAACCCTCAAATGCGGGCTCTTCCGTGGGCGTCAACAAGGCTTCCAACAGGGAGGAACTGAAAAGAGCCCTTGAAATCGCAGCAAAAAATGACAGGAGGATCCTGGTTGAAGAGTTTATTGACGGCAGGGAGATCGAATGCGCCGTATTGGGAAATGACAGTCCCATAGCC
>JAEWSZ010000141.1 GCA_023397905.1 Bacillota bacterium
CCTCCAGAGGAAATTGCAGTATACTGTAATTTAAGATTTGATAAAAGATTTCCGAAACCTGATAATTTCAACTTGTTTAGTGGTGGCGATAGTGATTATGATGAGTTCACAAAAGGCAACTTCAGGCACATAATATTCAACCAATCTCTTCAAGAAGGATGGGATGACCCTGCTTGCTATTTTGCATATATTGATAAGGACATGGGGTCAAGCACTCAGGTAACTCAGGTAATTGGTAGAGTTTTAAGGCAACCTAATGCAACTCACTATCCAGATGATAAGTTGAATATGGCTAGTTTTTACATAAAAACAGACGAAAAGGATGTTTTTAAATCAATCCTAGAAGAAGTCAGAAAAACATTATCCATTGACATTCCCGAAATTTCAATATCTTATCATATTGGCAGCGGTAAAAATAAGATAAAGCCTACTGAGGCACCAAGGCATCTTGTTGAGGTTCCTGACATTGCTATTGTGTCAAATCGAGCTATGTCAGAGATTAAGAATGTAATTGATAAGATGATAGATTATTCAATAGACAATACGAATACTATTGGTGAGGGAAGTACTATAAAAGTCATAACGGATATTGGCTCTAACGAAGATGGCCGGGAAGTTGCAACAGCAACAGCTCATAGTAATAAGGTTACTGTACGTTGGATTTTCAAGAGAGAACTTGATAAATTAGCCAAGAACGCTATAACCATTTGCGATATATCAGCCCCTAAATTTGATGCTCTTGTTGAATATAATAGCAATGCAGCATCTTATGTGAAAGAAGAGGCTGCAAAGATTGCGGAAATCTATAGGCAAAATTCAATAGTCATGCAGAATCCTCTGGATACAGTGCCGGTTGGAGAAGTTATTATAAGTGATGAGAACATAGAATTTAAAAATTCTGTGCATGCAAGATACAGCGATTTTAACGGTCTTGAATTGGATTTTGCAAAAGCACTTGATAAGACAGGATTAGTTTGGATGAGAAATCCTAAAAACGGCATTTTAAAAATTAAACTGTTGGATGGAAAAGGTACTGATAACTTTAATCCTGACTTTATAGTTTGGACAGAAAACACGGTGTATGCTCTTGATACAAAAGGTGATCATTTAATTCAAACAGACAGTGTGCGGAAATTATTCTACCTTGAAAAGGCGTGCGCTGGTAAAGATTTAGTTATTAAGCTGATAAGCGAAAAGAAATATAATATTCACAGTCAGGTTACGGATCAGAATGGATATACTGTATGGCAACTCAAGCAAGGTCAAATTTCACCAATAACATGTTCTACTATTATGGAAGCTGTGAATATTTGCATCTCTGACTAGGACGACACAGAGATAACGTAGTTGTGAAATTCAAAATGGCCGCATCTATTTTGACCTAATGACACAAGAAGACATACTTTTTCCGCTAAGGGGAATGTATGTCTTCTTTTTTATAAAACAATGTGATATTATGGATGCAGTGGTATTTTTGTATTCGCCGATAAATGGTGAAACATAAATAGGGGGAGAGGTAGTCTTTATGTTTGAAATCATTGCATTTGTGGCAACCATCATTGTGGGTATGTTTGCAGAGTCTATTGGCGCAGGATCTCATATATCTGGAGCCGGCAGCATCGCTGCAATTGCCACCATGGGTGCGTTTATTCTATGGACTGTTAGACACAAAAAGTAAAAAACAATTTTAGCATATGAGATTTGGAGTATAACTGAAAGATTGCAGGTTTCATTTTTCCGGCTTAGTTCAAAAATTTTTTTTACCATTTTTACAAAAACAGCAGTCCAACCGGTAAGGTTGGACTGCTGTTTTTTTGCTATGGGCAGACGGGGGAAACATCGCTCTCGCGCCGGACCGGGTTCGGAACAATCGGAAAGAGACAGATCAGTATGGTTTATTTTATTGATAATCCAAGGCTTTCCACCCTTTTCAGTGCATCCGTCTGTAGAATATCTCCTTTTTCCGAGACGGATGGAATCAATAGACGAGCACGGTCGGTCCATTTCTGATAGGATGCGATCAGCTCATAGGTTCTGACCAAACCGTCAAAATCAGCCATTTCTTCAGTTTCGGCACAGGCAAGTAAAATACTTTCTTTGATATTGCTCTGCCTGCCGCCGATTAGCAGTGCATACATTTTATCTAAAGCTGCTTTAAGCTGTGCCGGAAAGGTAAACCAATACATGGGTGTTGCGAGAACGAGCATATCACTTTCTTCCAAGAATGGAGCCAATGTATTGAAATCGTCTTCAAATACGCAGGCTTCCGCTTTGGAGTAACATCTGTTACAGGCTTTACAGCCATTGATTTTGTTTAGGCCTGCTTCATATTTTGTTACAGTATGTCCGACGGTCTGCGCTCCTTTCATAAATGCATCCGCCATTAAATCGCTGTTTCCTCCTTTTCTGGGGCTGCCCGTAAGTACCAGGATTTTTTTGCCCATTTTCAATTCATCCCTTCATATATTTTTTGCTTTATTCACCAGTGTTTACCATCCTCATCTGTGATGAATCTCAGCACTTTGAGAGGACTGACTGGAATTGCGCTGTTTGGAATGTCGCAGATGAAAGCCGGTTGTATGACTTTTCTCGAGCATAATAAATTCGGCTGAAAGTTTTTTCTGTTGTTCGGCCTTCTTTTCTGATTGACACTAAGATAAGGATAGTGTATATATATTATAAGTCAAGTACGCACATTTGAGATATATACTATACTAAGGGAGAGTGTGAGATGGCGATTGAAGATTGCAGCCCAACAGGGGCAGTTATTGAAAATACTGGTTTTGGCTATACTTTGTCGATCATAGGCGGCAAATATAAAATGATTATCATGTATTGGCTTTCAGAGCATAAGCAGATTATGAGGTTTAATGAATTGAAGCGCTGTATTGGTACGATCACCTACAAAACGCTCAGCAGTACATTGAAAGACATGGAAGCCGACCAGCTGATTATCCGCACAGAGTACCCACAAATACCGCCAAAGGTGGAATACACTCTTTCAAAACGAGGAAAGTCTTTGATTCCCGTCTTAGATATGATGTGTGAGTGGGGCGAAAGAAATCGATTGCCCCATTCAAAAAATTGTAGATAGAATTGTCAGCACAATGTTAAGAGAGACGGTTAAGACTGTTTTTCCGAGATTCTGCAGGAACATTGGCACATAAACCCGGAAATGGTGAAAAAGCAAATTAGAAGGAGTGCAAGTATGAATCAGTATGTTATTGTATCAGATGCCACCTGCGACCTTCCGGCTGCTTTGACGGAGCAGCTTGAAATCGTTGTTATCCCGATGGAATTTACGATGAGCGGAAAAGTATATCGGCATTTCCCCGACGCACGGGAAATGAGCTTTCACACCTTTTATGAGAGAACGAAAAACGGGGAGATGTCCGTCACTTCCCAAATCAACAGCATTACCTATGAAAAATACTTCTGTCCGATTCTCGAACAGGGGAAGGACATTTTGTATATCGCATTTTCGTCTAGTTTAAGCGGTACCTATCAGGCGTCCCGAATTTCGGCGGACGATCTGATGGAGCGGTATCCGGGCAGAAAAATTGTCTGTATCGATTCCAAAGCCGCCTCGGTGGGAGAAGGGATGCTTGTTTATTACGCTGCCCGGAAAAAGCGGGAGGGCCTCGGCCTGGAGGAACTGGCGCAATGGGTAGAAATAAACCGTGATCATATGTGTCACTGGTTTACGGTCGACGACCTGAACCATTTAAAACGCGGGGGAAGGGTTTCCGCGGTATCAGCCGTAGTAGGAACGGCGCTGGGAATCAAGCCCGTGCTCCATGTCGACAAGGAGGGGAAATTGCTTCCTGTTGCCAATGTGAGAGGGCGCAAAAAATCTTTGGAAGCGTTGGTTGACCATATGGTCAAAACCTGTGTCCATCCGGAGGACCAGACCATTTTTATCGGCCATGGAGATGATTTGGAAGCGGCTGAATTTTTGAAATCCCTTGTTCAGGAAAAATTCTCCGTAAAGGAAATTATCATCAGCGATATGGGTCCCGTGATCGGAAGCCACACCGGTTGCGGTATTGCCGCTCTGTTCTTTATCGGGACGGAAAAATAAGTTTCCTTACTGCAAAAGGGG
>JAEWSZ010000022.1 GCA_023397905.1 Bacillota bacterium
CCGCCCATGGCGGATTTACAAATCCCACAGATATAGCGGATTACCTGGTTAAAAAGGGAATCCCTTTCAGAAGCGCCCATGAAATCATAGGCAAAATGGTGCTCTACTGCATCGACAACAATAAAGCAATTGACCAGATGAGCCTGGAGGAATTCAAAAGCTTTTCGGATAAAATCCAGGAGGATGTATATGTAGAGATAAGCCTCGAGAAATGTGTATCGGGCAGGAACCTGCCCGGAGGCCCGGCCAGTGAAACTGTGGAAAAGGCGATACAAAAGGCCCGGGAGTTTATCCTGTCTCAAAAATAACCTCATAAACAAACAAGCGCCAGTCGGGTCTGTTATACAACCTGTCCGGCGCTTGTTTGTTTTTTGCCTGTACGGATTAGACCAATCTTTTGCTGCTGTTTATATATATACTGACATATAAATTATCTGGCTCCAGCCTTATATTCACACCTGAAACTGCGATCCCCCTGCTTCCCAGCCCGGTCTCTATATCTTTTTTCATGTTTTCCAGCATATTACCGGCTTCAGGGATTTTTTTCTCACGCCTCCAAAACATTGCTTGTCCTCCGAATATCAATTGACTTTTGCCTTTTTCTCCAGAGCCTTTCCCAAACTGTACCATGAATCACGCAATTTAAATCTCATCTGCTCGTCAAGAGTTCGTTCGATTATATCATTCAATTTTTTTCTGGCATAAATGTAATCCTTTATATTAAATTCCTCTTTAGCCATAATTTCGTCTATCTCATCGAGCCATTCCTTCAGGTGTTCGCTGCCCACATACTCGGAGGTTATCTTCTTTCTTATATGGGCGACCACCTGCTTTATAGCCTTTTTCTTTACATCGGTATCTGTTTGCATTTTTTTTATTTGCCTCTGACTCATATTTAAAACCTCTCCCTTTTATTTCTTATACAAACTATACAAATGTTATAGCCTTCAACATATCCAAATATTTACATTAATTATACTACATTTAAACATTAATGTAAATTACATATAATAATGTAAACATTTAAGTATCCCGTGACCTGTCTGTCTGCACGCCTGCCGTATATATTAAACAAAGCGGAATATTCCCTGTCATATATATAAAGTATGTATTCCCGGACATGGAAATATACCTGTAATTTCCAAAACCCATATATTTTTTCTTCTCCGGTTCTGTAATTATGCTGAGGGAATTCCGGCATGCGCACGAATTTATACTTCCCCGGACAATAAAAAAGACAGGCCTGAGAATAAGCTTTACACCATTCCCTGGCCTGTCCCTTTGACGTTATTTCATCTCTTTAATAATTTTAATAGGTTATCAGCTGCTTTCCATTGAGCTTTGCCATATCCACACTTTCCTTCTTGGCCTGCGGCACTGTAACCGTGTCCGGATCGCCGTCGCTTATATACTGGGAATTCCCCTTTGCAACCTCTGCCAGCCACCAGGAAAGGTCGTAGTCCACTTTTGGCGAACCGCTTGCCCGCACTCTCGGAAGCGCCATCGGATCAAATTTGACCGATACGGGTGAAGGCGCCGGATTCGCTCCCACAAGCAATAAGGCTGAATTCCTGTATTCTATGCCCTGGTAGTTTCCGTGTATGACATATTCCTTTAAGTCCTTCGACGCACTTCCAAAGGGAAGCGCAAAGGTATTGAAAGTATAGCCTGGCACGATTTTATTCATGAGGGCCTGATTGCCGCCCACCTCTTCAAGCATTTTCTGCACGGTCTTTACCGAGGGAAGAGAAACGTGGGTTTTAGTATGGTTCCCGATTTCAAAGCCCTTGTTTATGAGATAATTCAGTCTGTCCGATATATCTCCTGAGCCTGAAAAGGTTTTGACACCTAGATTTACATAAAATGTTCCTTTCAAACCAAAATCGGGATGCTTCTGATTAAAGGCTTCCATCACTCCCACTGCCGATTCGGGGTTCACAGCGAGCTTCCCGTCCTGCTCTATAAGGTTGAACTGTCCTGCTGTGCCGTCGTCGAAAGTAAACACCATAGGAATACATCCCGCCGGCACATCAATATTGTTATTCAGCATATCCGTCAGACTGATAAGCCTGTATTTTTTGTCGTACAATTCATCCAGAAGCTTTCCGAACTCCGAAAAGGTAGTCGTATATTCATTGCTCTTGCCGTTTAAATCCTTAACAAAGTTATGGAACATCACTACCATTATTTGTCCGCATTCATTGGGCTTGATTTTTGAATAGTTTATGGCTTCATTATCTTTGTTGTTCCCTTTGCTGTCTGAACTCTGTGCGGTCCCGGTGTTTTTGGCCGGAACGTTGCTTTCTCCGGCTGGCGCCAAAGTTTCGGCCGCTTCAGACGGCTGGCTTTGAGTACTTTTCGTATTTTGCGCGCTTATTGAACTCTGCGCACTTGTTGAACTACCAACAGCCTGTCCGGTGTACAGATTATTGGAACAACCTGCAAATACAGGTATCAGCATTGTCAATGCAAATGTTACTGCTGCGTATCTCTTCATGATCCCCATCTCCAACATTTTATCCTTTGTTTTTATGTTTATATTTTATGTTATATACACTTATTTTAGCCTGAAGCTTAAAGGCATATTTTGGCTTAACAACCAACCATACTTTAATAATCCAGAGAAACCGAAGCTTCCCTTACTGTGCTGACATATTCCGCAAATTTTACATGGTCTGGATGCACTTGATAAGCCTTCATGTCCTCCAGAGAATCAAATTTGGTATATAATGCCACGTCATAGGATCTTTCACTATGCAGCACATCCACACCTACCTCCATAAACTTTATAAGCGGGATTTTTTCTTTTAATTCCAGAAGATCATGCTGAATTTTTTGAATGGTTGCCGGACTTTTATCTTTTAATTTGAATAAAACTATGTGTGTAAACAATTTTTAACCCCTCCTGTGCTTGTTATATATATTATTTTAACTTTGTTGGCAGTTATAGTCAAATATAAAAAACAAGCCGAAATCGATGTCTGATATTGTCATAAAAGTATATACAAGTATAATTTAATACTGTACCGAATTATCAATTTATTTATTTAATAATTTATTGCGATAAATTATTAAAACATATTGAATTATCTGTTTTTTTATCGTATAATTATTCAATAAAGATGTTTATTAATACATTTAACTAAAGCTTATATCTATTTTTTGATAAATCCCTATTATTAAGGGACTGACTAATTAAGTCAGTCCCCCCTTTTTTTTATATGCGGTATTACTTATTGTCCAGGTATCCGTATATGGTCAGCAGCCCTTCCAACCTGGTTATTTTATTTTTAGGATTGAAGTAACCGTTGCTGCCGTTCATTACCTTCATTCCCGAGGCTATGCATACGTATCCCAGGAGATTTGGATCTATTTTATCGGCATCCTTGAAATCGGATTTAAATATACCCTTTAACTCTGCCACCTGACTCAGTCTCAGGAACTTTACAAAATATTTTGCAGCTTCCTCTCTGGTAATGGTTGCATTTGGCGCCTTTTCAGCTTTGGTTATGATACCGGAGCTTATGAGATTGGTATACATTCTCTCTACAGCAGTATCCTCATTTACACTGGGATCAAAATAATATATATCATTCAGCTTGCACAGCAGCAGGAAATAATCCTTTTGGAGCAAGGCTTCATCAGGCTTCAGTTCATTCTCATTATACCTGATGGAAAGCTGGGTAAGGATCTTCACCTTGTCCGCTGCCGCCAAACCTTCTATATCCGTGTAGTCGGAAAGATTGTTTTCCTTATAGGTTAAGCCTGAATAATTCAGTACGTCGCCAGTGGTTGCACTGATGGTATTGGGTACGCGTGAATTGATGAAATACCCTAATACAGCGTTGGTTACAGTGGTCTGCGGGTCTACTACTTTATCCAGCGGAACCGGTTTGTTATTTGCATAATCGCTGGCATATTCAACCCCAAAGCCTATCTTGCTGAACAGCACATCATAAGCCTTTTCCACCGGAATTACCTGTGTGGGGTCATCGAACTTCATGCTCTTGATCCAGCTGGTATTTATGCCTACGACATTTCCGCTCAGATTGTCAAAGGAAATAGTTATAGTATCACTTGGGCATTCCAGGCCGTTCTGTATTCTTACATACCTGAAACCAAACTGGTTCTGGGTCCCGTCGTCATAGGCTGTGTAAGTATCGTCATACTTGACTTTTGAATAATATCCCGGAATCAGTTTCTGCAGCACATCGTCGCTGATGGCTTTTGCCTGTTCCTTGGTTTTCTGGGGTTTTGTGCCTTCCGGTGAACTGTAGTAAGTCCAGAAATCCAGGATATCCCCTGTTTTTGCATCTACAGATACCGAAATATCTCTGGTCAGATTTGTGTCCTTATTTATAATTTTAGAATACTGGAAAGACCATATAAATGAGTCTTCATTTCTCCAATCCTTCTGGAGCTGCGAATTTGAAAGCTTAAAATCCGTATCGATATTGAGCTGGCTTACACCGCGAAGCTTGGCATCAACCTGTTCTTTTGTCAGCAGACCGGAAATTCCCTTAATCGCCTCCTCTTCTTCAGGAGTAAGCGTTACTGTCAATCCTGCCGCCCTTTCAACTGCTGCCTTTGCTGCTGTACTGTCGCTTTTATCATATAAAATCCCATACCGGTTGGGCATATCTTCGACCTCTCCGGTGATGGCGTCAATATACTTGTTAGGGTACTTTGGCACATATGCCAGGTAACTGGTCGTCTTGTTGCCGTCCAGTGTTTTATAATTGTATACAAGCTTTAAGCCCAGTTTGTCTTTAAATGCCTTTTGAGCATCTTCAGGACTTATTAATTTTGAAGCGTCCTCAAATGATACATTCTTGGAATAATTGCAGTTATAGTTGGACACCTGCCCGGTGTAACTGTTTACATTAACGCTTATGGTGTCGGTATTATAGCTTATTCCGTTGACCTGTCTCACATAGTTGAAATAGTACTCCCTGTCCTGGACAGCGTCATTGTTCTCCACCTGTTTATATTGGGAAAGAAGCCCCGGATTAATGTTATTTACGAATTTCTCGGCAATTTCTTTTCCCTGATCCTTTGAATACTTCGGAATTTTTTTGTCATTATAATTTGAAGAATAATCATATGAAGAATAATTTGTTATAAAATTATCTCCATCAATTGTAACATTGATATACTTCGGTGTTTCCTCATTGCTCCACACCAGATTCCATGTGGCCGTGCCGTTCTGACTGTAAATATTGTAAGTAAAGTTCTTGCAGTCCGCCGGAATATCTATTTTCTCTTTAACAGCCTTTATAGCATTTTCCAGCCCTTTGTCCGCAGAAACCGAACCGCTTGCCATGACCGGCGTGATAAACGTAACCAGCAGCACCACTGCAAGCAGTAATGAAATAACTTTTTTCAATCAAAATCACCCCTTGTTTTTAATAAAAACATATTATTAGTAATTCTTACCAACATTTATCTTAGACGTTTCATTTATATGATGGTTCCATATTTTTATTATATTTTTAATGGAAATGTAATAAGTCAGTTGCTATTTCCACGGTCCATGCAAAAAACAAGGGGTTGCCACAAAAAAAGGGGTGCAAATTCAATATTAAATATACTCTATTTTGCAATACCCTCTTTAATTTATTTTGTATTCATTTTTTATTAGTTTCCGGCTCTTCAGCCGTATTTCAGCCTATATTCCAAAGGCCCGGTGAATGTCCTCTATATCCTGGCCGGCTATGTGGAATATGTCTCCTAAAGACCGGGCATAATCTGCTGCTCTGGCGCTGAATTCAAGCACCTCCAGCCTGTCGTAGGCTTTTAGTGGACTTTCGCCGCAAACCACCGTCATTGCGTTTTTTATTAAAAACACGTCGCTCCGCCTTTCGATCATATCCGGCAAGGCGTTGTCCAAAAGCGCACTGTAATCCACTGTCTTTACCTCCCGCATCACCATATAGGATTCCGGGATCAGCCTGGAATCAAACACTTTGTCTGCGCAGGCAAAGCCCATGGTGTGGGGCGGCAGGGCCATGATGACCGAACGGACTCCAGGCTGCCTCTCATAGATATCCCCGTGTATCCGCATAATAGGGTCCGCCTCCCCCGGCAATAATACAAAATCCTGTTCTGCAAGCAGGCGCAGTTCCTTTGCCGGATCTGAAACCAGTACCCTGCCGTCTTCCGTCCTGCATGAAATCAAAAAGAACCCGGAAGGAGAGAAGCCCTTGCCGTAAATCCGCCGGGAAAGTTCAAACAGTTCCTTGCGTTCTTTTTGATATTCTGTTGTCCCTGTGTATGTTTTCTCCAATTCAAAAAATTTTTTAAGACGGCCGTACTGCATGTCATCCAGCTCATTTAAAGCCGCGTACGAAGCTCCCTTTATGGCAATATCCGCGCAGGAATTCAGCAGCTCGAACTGCGAAAACACTTCATCAAGAGTCTGGCCTGCGGCCACAACCCCATGGTTCTCCAGAATCACAGCAGAGCAGCCCTGCGAGAACTTCTCCGCAATGTTTTCGCCCAGCAGCCCGCTTCCCGGCAGAGCATACTCCGCAACATCAATTTTACCGCACTTCAGCCTGAATACCGGTGAAATTCCCAGCGGCGGCATTTTATGCACCAGGCTTGCCGCTATCAGGGCCGGCGGGTGAGCGTGAATGATGGCCCGCACATCCGGACGGGCTTTATATATCTGCACATGGAAGGGCAGCTCAATGGAAGGGGAATGTCTTCCCGCCGCCTCTCCGCTTCCCCCTATGCGCACTATGTCCTCCGGGTGCAGATTTCCCTTGTCCACACCGGAGGGAGTGATCCATATCTCCCCGTTCTCATCCAGAATCGAAAGATTCCCTCCGGATATGGTGGTCATATTCTTTTGATATATTAAATTCATAATTTCCACGATTTTTTCAGGACACCGTATACCTTTCAAGCACATACACTCCTCCGGTTGTGATTTTCTATTATTCTCCGTCCCAGGCCGTCAGCATTTCACAAAGCGCCCCGTACAGGTCTTTCTCCAGGTGCATGGAACAAAGCCCGCTTAAAATCTCGCCCGTATTATTTCCCGAGGCAACTATATCATAAATTTCCTTTTTCAAGGCAAATCTGATCTGCGCATAATTTAAAAAGTCGAATATTTTATCCCGCACCCTGTTCCCTTCCAGCCTGATATTCTTCCCCAGGTTTATGCGTGCGCCATCCTTTGAGGATACTTTCAGGCATTTCACCGTAAGGGTATGGGACATTGGGTCGTATTCCCTTTCAAACGGGAGCATTTCCCCTCCGCTTTCCGCAGTTATGCCGCAATCCGGAACTCCCATGAACTTCAGCGTATAGCTCCGCTCCTGAGAAACCGCAGCCGCGTTGCCGGCAACAGGGGCAATATCAAATATTCCGCCGCCCCAGTCCAGCCGGAACTCCGTGTCGGCCCAATCGCCATCCTCTTCGGCCTGTGCCCTTCCCTCGTCCTCATACAGGTGAAATTCCCCGTCGGCTCCTCCGAATATGCGGATCTCCAGCTTTTCCGGATTTTCAGCGGAAGCTCCACACCCGTTTAAATCCGCCATTGGCACAATGGCCCCAGCCTCCGCCAGCACCGGAATGCACTCCAGGCTCCGGTACAAAGACATTCTGCGCCCGCCTTTATAGACCATCCCCGAAAAGAAGTCTATCCACAGCCCTTCCGGAAGCCAGACTTTCACCTCGGCGACGTCCAGCATTTGATTCATCCTGCCCGTAATGGGGCACGCTATGAGCCGGGTACCGAAATAATACTCATTTGGCACCTGATATGCCTCTTCCTCCCACGGATGGTGATAGTACATG
>JAEWSZ010000023.1 GCA_023397905.1 Bacillota bacterium
GCCCATGCCAAACTTTCATGATGTTTTGGGCGAGAGGGGGGCACGGGCATAATCATGAGAATTATTATTTCGCCTGCCAAGAGGATGAAGGAAGATACGGATTCCATTGGGCATTCCCGGCTTCCCATGTTCATTAAGGATACGGAGCTTCTCCTGTCATATTTACGCGGATTAAGCTATAAAGAGGCAAAGGCATTGTGGAATTGCAATGATAAAATAGCAGGACTTAATTACGGGCGGCTGGAAAAGATGGATTTACACCGCGGCTTGACTCCCGCCCTCCTTTCCTATGAAGGTATCCAATATCAGTACATGGCCCCTGGAGTATTCCGGACTGAGGAACTGCAATATATTGAAAAACATTTGCGTATATTGTCCGGATTTTATGGTATATTGCGGCCTTTCGACGGTGTCGTTCCCTACCGGCTGGAGATGCAGGCAAAATTGCAGGGCAATGGCTTTAACTCACTTTATGAGTTCTGGAGCGGCAGGCTGGCCCAACAGCTTTTTTCGGAAAGCCAATGCATTGTCAATCTGGCCTCCAGGGAATACAGCAGATGTATCTCAAATTATCCGGATGGCAGGGTCCGCTTTGTTACCTGCATCTTTGGCGAAAGGGCAGGAGATAAGATTATCGAAAAGGGAACCCAGGTCAAAATGGCAAGGGGCGAGATGGTTAGATTCATGGCTGAAAGACAGATCGAAGCCCCGGAGGAGATCAAAAGCTTCAACAGGTTGAATTATTACTTTTCAGAGGAATTATCGGAGCCTGACACCTACGTGTTCGTGAAAAGAGTTAATCAGGATAAACACAATTAATATAATTAACATAAAACCTTCTTGACAATTCAAAGACAGTACACTATACTGATACGTAATCGACAGACAGTCGGTCTATAAAATGGAGATGCAAGCATGAGAGTTGTAAAAGAAGCTGAGGAACGCAGAAATGAGATACTTGACGCCGCAGATGAACTCTTTGGGCAAAAAGGCTTTGCCGGCACAAGTACAAACGATATTCTCGAAAAGGTGGGAATTGCGCGGGGAACGCTGTATTATCATTTCAAATCAAAAGAAGATATTATGGACGCGCTGATTGAGCGGTATAATGTCAGCGTTTTAAGCTCGGCGAAGAAGATCGCCGAAGACAAAAGCATATCTGTAAATGAGCGTATTATCCGTGTTGTAACGGCATTGAACATAAGCGGCGGAAACGGCAGAGAAATTATTGAGCACATGCACAAGCCCCAGAACGCGCTTATGCATCAAAAAACACAAAAGGCCATATTGGGCGGTATTACGCCCATACTGGCGGAAATAATCCGCGAGGGCATCGATCAGGGACTGTTCAGCACGCCGTTTCCCTATGAATGCATGGAAATGGTTGTGACGTATGCAAATACCGTATTTGACGGGGACATGGTTGAATTGACGGATGAGGAACGCATTTCACGCATGCGGGCTTTTGTTTTCAACGTTGAAAGGCTGCTGGGGGTTGAGAGCGGAAGTCTTATGCATGTTATGCGGATGTTTGGCAGCGGCAATGAATGAGCGGAAAGCTCCTGACACGCACAAAATCAGTCAAAAACAAAAATAGAGATAGAGGTGTTTATGTACTATAGGATAATCCGCAATGACATTTTAAGGAGCAGAGCCGTAACGCTGGCCACAATGATATTTGTCGCTGCGGCAGCAATGCTTGTTTCGATGGCGGCGGTGCTTGCCGTAAATCTTTCGGGTTCCATAGATACGCTTATGAAGCGGGCGGAAACTCCGCATTTTATGCAGATGCATTCGGGTGATTTGGATACTGCCAGGCTCAGAGCTTTTGCTGAGAATAACGGCAATGTGGATGAATTTCAGGTGCTTGAATTTCTGAATGTCGACGGAGGCAGTATTATAATTGACGGAAAGCCGCTTGCGGGCAGTGTCCAGGACAACGGCTTCTCCATGCAGAGTGAAAGATTTGATTATCTCCTGGACCTGGACGGAAATGTCATCAATGCCGCCGACGGAGAGCTTTATGTTCCCATATGCTATATGAAGGACAATACGGCAAAAGCTGGCGATAAGGCGGTAATATGCGGAAAGGAATTTACCGTTGCGGGATTTCTCAGGGATTCGCAGATGAATTCCACGCTCTCCGCCTCAAAAAGGTTTCTTGTAAGTGAAAATGATTACGCGGAAATAAGGGGTTCCGGAAGTATTGAATATCTGATCGAGTTCAGATTAAAGGATTTACAGGCGCTGGGTGCATTTGAAACAGCATATGCCTCTGCAGGTCTTGAAGCAAACGGACCGGCTGTTACATATCCGCTTTTCAAAATGCTCAATGCGATTTCCGACGGCATGATGATCGCGGTTATACTTCTCGTAAGCGCGCTGGTGGTCGCCATCTCCTTTATGTGCATACGTTTCACGCTCCTTGCGAAAATCGAAGACGACTACCGCGAAATAGGCGTCATGAAAGCCATAGGGCTTCGCGTTCCGGATATAAAGAAGATATATCTTGCAAAATACGCGGCGGTCGGTTTGGCGGGCTGTATTCTCGGAGCGGCGCTGGCCTTTGTGTTCCGGAACATGCTTCTTGAAAATATACGGCTTTACATGGGCAATAGCGAAAATCCCTATCTTGCCCTGCTTTTCGGAACAGCCGGAGTACTGCTTGTATTCCTGGTTCTAGTTGCCTATGTGGGCAGTGTGCTGAAACGCTTCCGGAAAATATCCGCCGCACAGGCAATCCGTTTTGGTACTTCACAGGAGAAATCCGCGGGTTCAAAGCATTTTTGCCTGGGCAAGAACAGGCTGCTTGACACAAATATTTTTCTTGGAATCAAAGACGTTATGGACAGAAAGGGACTTTACGCCACAATGCTTGCGGTACTGGTGCTTGCGGCGTTTATTATTATAGTTCCGCAGAATCTTTACAACACCATATCCTCAAAAAACTTCATCAGATATATGGGAATGGGAAGCTACCATATGCGAGTGGATATCCAGCAGGTCGAAGACATTGCCGGAAAAGCCTTTGAAGTAGCAAATGCCATGGACGGCGACAGCGCCATTTCAAAGTATGCGGTACTCACGACCAAAACATTCAAGGCAAAAATGCCCGACGGCTCGGAGGAAAGTATAAAAATTGAGCTTGGAGACCACTCGGTATTCCCTGTGGAATATTCACAGGGCAGAGCACCTGCCGCAGAAGATGAAATTGCGCTTTCCGCCATAAACGCCGGTGAGCTTGGCAAAAAGGCTGGAGATGCCATTACTCTGGTAATCCGGGGGCTGGAGAAAAATTTCACGGTGTGCGGGATTTATTCCGACATCACCAACGGCGGCAAAACCGCAAAGGCTGTTTTTAGAGACAGCTCGGCGGATGCCATGTGGAGTATTGTCTGCGCGGAGCTTCGGGATAAATCTCTTGCGGGAGCAAAGACTTCGGAATACGCGGATAGATTTGATTTTGCAAAGGTTACTGAAGTGGAGGAGTTTATTCTGCAGACCTTCGGCTCCACCATAAACTCCGTAGGGAAGGCAGCTTTTGCCGCAATTGCGGTTGCGCTGGTTATAACGGTACTCGTCACGCTGTTATTTATGAAAATGCTTGTGTCAAAGGACAGATATTCCATTGCCGTAATGAAAGCCTTCGGTTTTACAAACCGGGATATCAGCCTGCAATATGCCGCGCGGTCGGTATTTGTTCTGATCATAGGGATAGTTCTCGGCACGCTTCTGGCGAACACTCTCGGAGAGATGCTTGCGGGTATGGGTATCTCCTCCTTTGGAGCGGCGTCCTTTAGGTTTGAGGTCAATCCGCTTTCGGCATATCTGCTCAGCCCGCTGCTGATGATATGTTCGGTGCTTGCGGCGGCAATAATGGGCGCAGCCGGCGCAGGACAAATAAAAATATCCGCAAATATAAAGGAGTAGCTTATGAAGAAAATTATTGTCGGTGAAAATATAGTGAAATCTTTTGGAGAGGGCCATGAGAAGCGCAATGTTCTTGACGGGGTGTCGGCATATATAAATGAGGGTGAATTCGTTTCGGTAATGGGGCCTTCGGGCTCGGGAAAATCAACGCTGATGTTTGCACTGAGCGGAATGGAGACCGTTGACGGAGGGCAGGTCATTTTTGACGGCCGGGATTTATCTGAGGTGGGAGAGAATGAGCTTTCGGACATGCGCAGAACAGAAATGGGCTTTGTTTTCCAGCAGCCGACCATGCTGAAAAATCTGAATATTCATGACAACATAATCCTGCCGTCAATGCGCGGCAACAGAAAAAATGCCGCAAGGATTGCCGAAAAAGCGAGAACCCTTATGGAAAAGACGGGCATTGCGGAGCTGGAAAAGCGTGATATTACACAGGTATCGGGAGGACAGCTTCAGCGTGCGGGAATATGCCGCGCACTTATGGGCGACCCCCAAATTATTTTCGGCGACGAGCCCACCGGCGCTCTAAACTCAAAATCCGCCCAGGAAATCATGGATATCTTTTCAGAAATCAACGGGGAAGGTACTGCGGTTATGCTTGTAACCCACGATGCAAGGGTGGCGGCACAGACGGAGCGCATTATGTTTATGCGCGACGGAAAGATCGTGGGAGAAATGCGTCTCCGGAAATTCAACGGTACGGACATTGACGGCAGGATGAGAGAAGTCGCTGTAAAAATGGGAGAAATGGGGATATGATTTACTTACCGCTTTTTTCAGAATTTGATTTTGGAGGTCTTACAGAACTCCGTCTGCAAGAAATATTCAATAATTCTATTTGCTTGTAGATATCATTTACATTCTTGATAATTGCCTCGCAATCAATCCCGCCCGCTTTAAGTCCATCCATAATTTCAGAGACTGCTTTTGTATAATTTGCTTTATATTTTGAATTGAGCTCTGTCCAATTAATCCCTTTAAAATGCTCAGCTGCGGAGCGATCCAATTTTAATCTGCCTTGCAGCAGCAGTACGGCTATTATGGGATATCCGGCATATCCGCCCCAGTAGGAGGCATTATCATTTGAAGTGTATATGTCATTCTTCCAGGTGACTGTATATTCTTTAGCATAATTTGAAGATGTTACTTTAGCAGAGTCACTGCCAATGACTATCCGGTTATCGGCAATGGCACTGTAGGCCTCGTGTATTTTTTCTATTGGCGGCATTTTATTCATAATTAAGACTCCTCACTGGTTTGATTTTTCTGCATAGCTTGGGGCTATACCTAATCTTACCAGATTTAACCTGACATATTCAATATGCTGGAAATGGCGATTATCTGTAAATTCCATTGGAGTAACTGTTAAAAATTATCCTATGTGGATGTTTTCTTGTTGACATCATTATCCGCAAAGTATATAATGTTTATTAAAGTATACTAATCTGATATGTATACTAGAGTATATTGAGGAACAACGAGACACATTTTGCGTGGACCGGGACCGGATACACTCCGGCGCAGGCGTTATATCAAATTAAAAGATTAAAATAAAAATTGAGATACTGGAAAATTGAAAGATTAAAAGATTAATATAAGCTCATAACTGACTGGATTAGCCGGAGGTTTTGAAAACATAATTTATGTTTTTAGAATCTCCGGTTTTTATTTTGCTATTGACTTTCGGATTTTAAAAAGCTGAAGGATATTTTTTTAGCTGCAAAACATATTAAACATATACATATTGTTTGTTACCCGTTAAAAGCGGGACATAATAAAATATCAGGGGGTAAACAAATCATGAAAAAACTAAGAAAATTGGCAAGTATGCTGGCGCTGGTATTGGCTCTCAACATATTTCTCTCCGCCTGCTCAGGCAAACCGGTTGAAGAGGGCAATAATTCCGCTTCCGCAGATGCCGGCAACAGCAGCACGGCTTCCGCAAGTACTCCGACAGCTTCCAAGGTCGATTTCAAATACGGCAAAATCGACATACCCGGCAAGGACGGCGCACTCTGCGGCGCACCCATCTATATTGCATTTGACAGAGGCTTCTTTGCGGAGGAAGGCTTTGACGTAACTCTCATCTCGGCTAATGCCGAAACCCGTAAAATCGGACTGAACAACGGCACCATTCCCATCGTTAATGGTGACTTCCAATTCTTCCCATCGATTGAAAACGATGTTAAGGTCAAGGTTGTAGACGGTCTGCACAATGGTTGTATTAAATTTCTTGTAAAGAAGGATTCGCCCATCAACGGGGTAGAAGATCTTAAAGGTCTGAAAATCGGCATCGATGAAGTCGGAGGCACTCCTCACCAGGTCGCTTCGGTTTGGCTTGAGAAGCACGGTATCTCGGCAAAGCCCGAAGACAAGGAAGTGACATTCCTTCCTTTTGACGACGGCAACCTTGAAGTGGAAGCCTTAAACAAGGGTGATATAGATGTGGCGGCCCTTTGGGACCCATTCGGCTCAGTCCAGGAGAAGACCGGCAATTACAAGGTTATCTTTGATCTATCCACTGACCCCACATTCGCGGGTAAATACTGCTGCTTCCTTTACGCGTCTGAAAAACTGCTTGCTGAACAGCCTGAGAAAATAGCCGCGCTGCTCAGGGCATACAACAAGGCGCAGAACTGGATTGCTGAAAATCCGGATGAAGCTGTTCAGATAATAATTGACAAGAAATACTCCGCAATTGAGGACAAAGAGCTTGCCATAGAGCTTGTGAAACACTATCAGTACCCTTCGTCGCATGACCATGAGGTTAACAAACAGGACGTGGGTAAAGATGTTCTCTATTTTGCGACTGAGCTTTACAACATCGGATACCTGAAAACCAATCCCGATGAGTTTGTAAAAAAAGCATATCAGAAAGTAGACCTGACATTGGGTAAATAGGAGGCGCCTGCCTTGAATATTATAGAAAAATCAACCGTTCCTCCCTTGTTAAAGCAAGGGAGGAGCATCAAAAAACAAATATCAAACAGAAATTATATTTTGGCGACAATATTTACTGTCGCCGGATTGGTTATAGCAGTACTTGCCAATGTGCTTTTCCGCCAGGTTGCCGACGTCAGGATAACGAAATATTCCTACGGGCCGCTGATAATCGATATCAATGAGGCATACCGGATTGTGCTCGGCCTGCTTATACTTTTGTATCTTGGCATCTCCTTCCGGTCTTTCTTTGAGGCTGACAGGCGGATAAAATTTGCCAGACGTGCGCCCTTCAGGTTTGCTGTCGGCGGTGCGCTTGCCCTCTGGGATATTCTGGGCACAAAACTGCTGTTACTTCCCCAGCCGTTCTTTCCGGGCCCGGCGCGGATAATCGAGGCATTCATGTTAGAGGGCGATTACATATGGCAAAACACATTGTATTCGCTCCGGCTGTTTGCCGTCGGCTTTATACTGGGCGTGGTGTTCGGTGTGGGTACAGGCATCCTTATAGGCTGGTTTCCCAAAGTATATTATTGGGTTTATCCCATACTTAAAATAACAGGTGTTATTCCTGCGGTGGCTTGGATGCCCTTTGCCCTTACGCTGTTTCCCACACCTTTTTCGGCGGCGGCTTTTCTGATTGTGATCTGCGCGTGGTTTTCCATTGCCTCCCTCACGGCGCAGGGCATCCAGAGTACACAGAAGGCGCAGTTTGAGGTCGCGCGCACACTTGGCGCCAGGACGCCTTTTCTGGTATTTCATGTGGCAATACCTCACGCAATACCGCAGATTTTTACCGGCATAGCCAATGCAAACGGTTTTGCATTTACAACACTTGTAATGGCGGAAATGATGGGGCAGCCGGGAGGCCTTGGCTACTACATCAATGCGTCAAAGGTGTGGAGCGCATATTACAAGGTTTTCGCCGCGATTATTGTAATGGCTGTGCTGTTCAGCCTGATTCTGGAAGGCATCGGCAAAATCCAAAAACGCGTTCTCAGATGGCAGAAAGGCTTGGTGAAGAGTAATGGCCAGTGATATAAGCGAGGCAATAAATGATTTAATAAATTATGCAAGTGATACAATAATTGAGATCAAAAATGTCAACCGCACATATATAGATGATGAGGACAATACCGTGGAAGCTTTGAATGATATCAACCTCACCGTCAAACGCGGTGAATTCGTGTCCATTATCGGTTCGTCCGGCTGCGGCAAGACGACGCTGCTGCGGCTTATCGCAGGCCTTGATGTACCGGAAACCGGCATACTCACACTTGACGGACAGGAAATCACCGCTCCCGACCCCCAAAGAGGCTATGTAATTCAACAGGGCGGACTGTTCCCGTGGCTGACGGTGGAGCAAAATATCGCCACAGGCTTGAAGGCGCGGCATGTCTACCGTCAGAACAAGGCACAGGTCGGGCACTATATAGACCTGATCGGGCTGAATGGTTTTGAAAAGGCCTTTCCTCACCAGATAAGCGGAGGTATGGCACAGCGTGTGGCAATAGCCCGCGCGCTGATAAACAAGCCGAAGGCGCTTTTGCTTGACGAGCCTATGGGCGCGCTTGACTCCTTTACACGGGCAGATATCCAGGATAAGCTGCTGGAGCTCCGCAAAGAAAACGATGCCACCATGATACTTGTGACCCACGACGTTGACGAAGCGATTTATCTCAGCGACCGCATTGTCATTATGACACCGCGCCCGGGCAAAATCAGCGAGATCCTGACGGTTAAAATGCCGCACCCGCGCAACCGCGGAGGCTCGGAGTTTCTGTCCATACGGAGTGACATACTCGAGAAATTACATTTTGCCAGCGCGCAGCCTCAGCCGGATTATACCATATAGCGGGAAAACTCCCATATTCTACGGTATGTTATTTTCCCAAAAGAGTCAAAAGAGCATCTTAGGAATAGTTTCCGCAGCTTGTCACATATAGACGGAAAGAATATAATAAATATTATGCAATTAATGTAAAAAGGGAGTTTTAATGAAAATCGACCGTCTTTATGCCATTACAGTCTACCTCCTGAATCATGGGAAGACTTCTGCAAGCGAACTTGCCAAACGTTTTGAAGTATCGCAGCGGACCATACAGCGGGACATTGACGCTCTGTGCAGCGCGGGAATACCTGTTGCCGCCGTTACGGGAGCCGCCGGAGGATACGAAATAATGGATACCTTTCAGATGGGGCGGCATGCGGCCACACAGGAGGATTATTCGCATATACTCACCGCGCTTCAGGGGCTTGCAACGGCTATCAACGATCCGAAGATAAATGCCACCATGGAAAAACTCGCCTCCTTAACAAAAGCAGGAGACAGTGGTATCATCCTTGACTTTTCGATTTTGCGGGAGGGCGATGAAAAGAATCTGCAGCTGCTTCAATCCGCTGTGCTCTCAAAGCGTGCGGTCAGCTTTACATATACCAACGCGGAAAATGTAACGCGGACTCATGTGGTCGAGCCTCTGGCAGTGCTGTACAGGTGGTATGCCTGGTATCTTCTGGCGTATTCTGCGGTGAGGAAGGACTACCGCACCTATAAGCTTGTCCGCATGAGCGATCTTCTGGTGACGGACATCGCCTTTTCCAGGGAGCATGAAAGCGCCGGTGCCATCCTCCGCGCCGCCGACCAGTCGGATACCCGCACATACATGAATGTGACCATACGCTGCAAAGCAGAGGCAAAGGCCCGGGCTGCGGAATACCTGAGCGGCATAGTCACAGAGGAATTCCCTGACGGGGATGTTCTGATGACGCTGAACGTTGTCGAGAATGAGCACTTCTGGTTCGGAACACTGCTGTCCCTGGGCGGCAGCGTGGAGATACTGGAGCCGGAGAGCCTGCGGCTTCGCGTACTGGACGCAGCCTGGGATATCGTCGCTTTATATAGTAAACTATGACAGGCTGTTGTCGTAGTTACTCTGTTATGATTGTTATAAGAAATAATAGAGGTGCTTTTATGAGCGGAATTATCAGAAGTGACATTGACAGGGAATTTGCCTGCTCCGGTATTGTGGAGGCGGGGGATTTTGTCTTTTTGAGTTTTTGTGTGGGGAATGTGGGAGCTGCTTTTGAAGAACAGGTAAACGGAGCGTCTGGAATATTCCATTTATGGAGAAAGTATTTAAAAAACGGTTTATTAACGGATATCCCGCAAGAAAAACCATTTCTACGGAATTTGCACATGTGGGCGGTATAACCGGCTTACAGGTTCAAATCGATGCGATCGCTTATAAAAAATAGGAACAGGTGACAAAAAATGATCATGTTGACCAACCGCCAGGCACGGCAGTTTATGCTGTTGAAACACGGTCTGCTGGGTGAATACAGGTTTGCAGGAAAGCAGGGCATATTGGATTTTGTCCGCCAGGCAGGCTGTATTCAATACGATCCCATAGATGTTTGCGGAAAAAATTCCGAACTGGTGCTGCAGTCGCGTATCAAGGGCTTTACAAAGAAAATGCTGGACGAGCTGCTGTACAAAGACAGAGGCCTGGTGGATTATCCTGACAAAAACCTGGCGATTATCCCTGTTGAGGACTGGCCGTATTTTGAGAGATACAGGCGGGCTGCCAGACAGAATGCCAGGCACTACCCTGAGATGTGGGAATTGACAGAGCAGGTGCGCGCGTATATCCTGGATAAAGGTGCGCTCTGTTCTGATGATTTAAAATTGGAGGGGAATTTCCAATGGCGGTCGGCGATCCATTGGAGCGGCGGAAACAACGTTACCCGTTCGGTGCTGGAACAGATGTATTCCACGGGGGATTTGATCGTCCATCACAAAAAAGGAACACGGAAATACTATGATATAGCCGGGAAGCACATACCGGCCAATTTGCTGAATGCTCCGGAGCCCCTGCCGGACGAGCTGGAACATCAAAAATGGCGGGTATTGCGCAGGATCGGAGCTGTAGGCCTTTTGTGGAACCGCCCCTCCGATGCATGGCTGAATATATGGGGACTGAAAGCGGAAGAACGCAGTGAGGCTTTCCGCCAATTGTTAAACGAAGCAAAAATTATAGCCGTTACCGTTGAAAAAATGAAGGACGTGCTGTATTGCCGCGCGGAGGACCTGCCGCTTATTGAAGCCGTTCTGAAAGACCCGGAGCCGAAATCCCGCTGTGAGCTGATCGCCCCGCTGGACAATTTCATGTGGGACAGGAGGCTTATAAAGGAGCTATTTGCCTTTGATTACACCTGGGAGATCTACACGCCTGCAGCCAAACGCAAATTCGGATACTATGTTCTGCCCATATTATACGGAGAGAACTTCATAGGACGTGCGGAGGCAATAGCGGACCGGAAGGAAAAGCTGCTTGTTGTTAAAAATATCTGGTATGAGGACGGCGTAAGGCAGACAAAGAAACTGCAGACGGCCTTGGAACGCTGTTTTAAGAAGATTGCCGTATTAAATGGGTGTCAGATTATATCAAATTAAATACAAATATTGTAAAAATATCTTGACTTTTACAATAAAAATATATATGATTAAAAATGTAAATGAATTACATTTACTAATTTTAATTAAGGAGTGATATTAATATGGGACAAGCCTTAAAGTCAAAAAAAGCTATTCTTTTGGCGCTGTTTCTTTTGGTGGGTATTTTATCAGCCGCGTTTGCTCCGATTACAAGTTATGCAGCAGAGGCAAATGCAGCCCACCAGATGATTGTAACAGAGAGGGAATATTTACCGGTATGGTTCTATGAAGGTTCGACATACCCAAGGCTTGAAGCTACGCTTTCCTCCAATGTAGATATCGTATCCGTAGAATTTATCGTGCAGAATTATTATACCGGTGCTGTCGAATATAGCAAAAAAGTGACGGGAAGCTCCAAAACATGGGAACTTGGCACTTTACAGCCTGACTGGTCCACAATAAAGGCCGGGGGCAAGCTTATTCTTGTTAAAGCAAGAGAAGTCGGGATGTACAGCGACGCAATAGTATTCCAGAGGAATCTTGGAATTATTGAAAGATAGGGCCGGAGATACATAACAACACAGCAGTGAGGTTGTTAAAATTTGTGCTCTAAGGTGTTTGTTGCAACAAAGAGGAGTTTTATGTCAAGAAAAACTGAATAAAGATATTCCATAAATGAGGGACTGGAAATGACCTTTAACGGCGGAAGCTGTTAAGGGTCATTTTCCGTATTAATATAAAAATAACTGTCTGCTGTGCAGGCTTGTTCCCTGATAGCCCTTGCTCCGGAGGAAGCCCAATATGATATAATATGAGGTGGAAACAGAACAGTTTGATTTACTGCTGCTGGATGTAAATCTGCCCGACGGAAACGGTTTTGATTTCTTAAGAGACCTCAGAAAATTCTCTGACATACCCGTGATCATGCTGACAATAAACGACATGGAGACTGATATAGTGACGGGCCTGGAGCTTGGCGCCGACGATTATGTGACCAAGCCCTTCAGCCTCATGGTGCTGAGAGCCAGGGTGAATAGCCGGCTCAGGCAGGATACCGGGTTCCAGGGCAAACATTTTACATATGATATTTTTGACTTTGATTTTGAAAATATGGAATTCCGTAAGGGCGGAGTGCTGCTGGAGCTCAGCAGGACGGAACAAAAACTGCTCAGAATCCTGACGGCAAACAGGGGCAGAACCATGACCAGGGAGCTTCTCCTCAATAAAATCTGGACGGACGAAGCTGCATTTGTGGATGAAAATGCTCTATCCGTTACCATAAAACGGCTCAGGGACAAGCTGGAAGATACACCGTCCAGGCCCGGGTATATTAAAACGGTTTATGGAACCGGCTATGTATGGGCGGTGGATTAGTATGGACATGATTCCGGTTAAACTTATAGTAATATTTTCCGTACTTTTCTGCGCAATGCTTTCCAGCGGAATTATTATTATATACCGTTACAGGCTGAAAAAAACTATGGACAGGTTGGATCAAATGCTGGACAGCGCCATAAACGGCAGTTTTACGGAGAATACATATGATGAGTCAAAACTGTCCGCCATAGAAACCAAATTAAACCGGTATTTAAGTATCTGCGCCGTATCCTCCAGGAACTTAGGGGAAGAAAAAGATAAAATCAAAGCCCTGATTTCAGATATATCCCACCAGACAAAAACTCCTCTGGCTAATATCTTGCTGTATTCCCAGATTTTATTGGAAAGCGGGCCCGCAGAAACCGGTGCGGATAATAAGAGTTCGCCGGTAAAATCAGAGGACATGTATAAAGACTGTATCCGGCAGATATATGAGCAGTCCGGAAAATTGAATTTTCTGATCAGCGCCCTGGTTAAAACCTCACGGCTGGAAACCGGCATCATTACGGTAGTACCGGGGCCAAATCCAATCGACCGGCTGCTTGAAAGTACCCTGGAAGAGATCCTTCCAAAGGCCTCGGCAAAACATATAGCCATCCGCCTGGATGAATGCGGAGGTACCGCCTGCTTTGATAAAAAGTGGACAGGAGAAGCGCTTTGCAATATTCTGGATAATGCGGTAAAATACACTCCCCAGGGCGGAAGCATCACTGTTTCCGCAATTCCGTATGAATTGTTTTACCGTATTGACATTACGGACAACGGCATAGGTATAGCAGAAGAAGAGCAAAGTAAAATTTTCAGACGTTTTTACCGTTCCCCGGAAGTGAACCGGCAGGAAGGTGTGGGGATAGGTTTGTATTTAGCCAGGGAGATCGTCTCAGCCCAGGGCGGTTATATTAAAGTCAGTTCGAAGCCGGGGAAAGGTTCAGAATTTTCCGTATTTCTGCCCAATAAAATATAGACTTGAGGTTTTGCCGCCCCAAAATACCTTGACAATAATGTGATTTCTAATATATACTGAAGACACTTAATAAATGAACTTTATAAAGAATATTTAATAAGTTTTGCAATTTATGAATAATGCCCGTACTATGGGTCACAACTATTTGGAATAATATAATATATTCGTGAAAGAGGACTGCTATGGCAAACTGGTTTTTGATCGTTATATATTTGGCATTTATTAGTCTGGGACTGCCGGATTCTCTGCTGGGATCGGCGTGGCCGGTGATGTGGAAGGATATGGGAGCCCCATTCGGGGCAGCGGGGATCATATCCATGACTGTGGCGGGAGGGACTATTGTATCCAGTCTGGCCAGCGGCAGAATAATTCAGCGGCTGGGAACGGGCAAAATCACTCTGATCAGCTGCTGTCTGACTGCGGGAGCACTTCTTGGATTCTCCATGGCGCCCTCAATGGTATGGCTTGTACTTCTGGCCATTCCACTGGGACTTGGGGCGGGCGCAGTGGATTCGGCTCTGAATCATTATGTGGCTGCAAATTACAAGGCGCATCATATGAGCTGGCTGCATTGTTTTTGGGGCGTGGGCGCGACCATGGGGCCCATAATCATGTCCTTTTATATCGCCGGGCGGAATTCCTGGAGAGGAGGCTATGCAGCGGTAGCGGCAGTGCAGTTTACGCTTGTTGCTATCCTGCTTTTTACGCTCCCCCTGTGGAAGCGTGTAGCCGCCATACGTGAACTTGAAAATCAACAAAATGAAGTGCCGGATGCACAGCATGGTCAGGATGAATCGGAGCCGCTGCGGGAGGAAAATAGCGGTAAGATAAATATACTGGGCATAAAAGGTGTAAAAAATACCCTGATCGCTTTTTTGTTCTACTGCGGAGTGGAATCCACAGTGGGCCTGTGGGGTGCAAGCTATCTGGTGGGCGCAAGAGATATCGCAACAGAGACTGCCGCGGGGTGGATTTCCTTGTATTATGGCGGGATTACCATAGGAAGGCTGGTTACCGGCCTGATAACGCTGAAAGTGCAAAACCGTATCCTGATCAGGTGCGGCCAGCTTATCGCAATCGCAGGAGGCGGCATCCTTTTGCTCCCGCTGCCGGCCCAGTTTTCCATGATTGGATTTATCCTGATAGGCTTCGGGCTTGCCCCCATATTTCCGGGACTTCTTCATGAAACGCCAGGCCGTTTTGGCAGTAAAAATTCGGCGAAGCTTATGGGGTACCAGATGGCTGTTGCATACACGGGAGCCACGTTTCTCCCTCCGCTTTTCGGAGTGATTGCGGCAAAAACGGGCATAGCATTGCTGCCGTTTGTTGTGCTTGCTTTCCTTATTTTCATGCTGTTGAGTGTGGAGAAGGTAAATCACATTTTAGGCAGGCAGGAGAAAGGCTGAAATTAGTATTAAATAGAATTTCAGAGTGATACGTCCGCCGCTTTATGATATAGTAAATGGTAAGAGGTACGAGCGTTAATACAAGACCGGGAAAAGCATGGGAACAGTGGCGGCTCGATCAGGCTATGCTTTTGAAATGGAGTTTTTGGAGATGAACAAAAAAGTTAATATAGTAAAAGATATTAATTTGAATAAAATCCGCAGAGCCCTGAAAAAAAACGGTACGGCTACAAAGCCCCAATTGGCCGGATTCACAGGACTCAGTGTGGTAACGGTCAATTCTCTGGTAAACACGCTTATTGATACCGGGGAGATACTTCCCGACGCCATAATGGGCTCGGAAGGCGGACGCCCTGCCGCTTCTTTCCGTTATAACAGTAATTTCCGCATGGCTTTGGTGATATACATGCATGAGTATCGCGGACAGGACACGGCGTTTTACTGCGTAATTGATCTGCTGGGGGATGTGATTGAAAGGGAGGAGCACATTTTATCCAGGGTCAATGTTGAAAGCTTTGATCTTCAGATAGAAAAGCTCCTGAGGAAATATCCCCGGATTGAGGCCATATGCTTTGGCATTCCGGGGGAAGAGGTAAATCAGAAGCTGGTCATAAGCGATTATGAGGAAATGAGGGAGCAATCCCTTTCAGGCCATGTAGGTGAAAAGTTCAAGCTGCCCGTCCTTGTGGAAAATGATATAAATGCGGCAGTGATGGGATACTGCCACCAGCATAATATTCAGGAGGATAAATGCGTCATAGGCCTTTATTTTCCGGACAAATACCCGCCGGGGGCAGGGATCTTTCTGAACGGGAATATTTATAAAGGGAGAAACGGTCTGGCCGGAGAAATAAAATATCTCCCCTTTGATGTGGACTGGGAGGTATTTGACTACGATCCCGAGAAAGCGGCGGAGTTTCTGGCAAGAACAATACGGGTATTTTGCTGTATATGCAATCCGGACAGGATTGTTCTCTATGGGAGCAATATGGGCAGGGACATTCCGGAGCTCATCAGGGAGAGGTCTCTGTCCCAGGTGGAGAAAATTATGCTCCCCGAGATCATTACTTCAACAGAGCTGAACGCGGATTTTGAAACTGGGATCACACGGATAGCTTTAAATATCATAAATACTGAGCGGGCATGATTTACGGAATAGAAGATGTGGCCGGCAAATGATTTTTTTGAAGGATTTCTATACGGGCGTACTGCCTGTTTTAGGGGGATTGCATGAAGGATATTAAATCGGTTCAGCTTGTATATTTCAGCGGCACCGGCGGCACCGCCAGGATTGCCGGATACTTTGAAAATGCTTTTTTAAAGCGCGGAATCAAGGCGGATAAAACCGAGTTGAACGCAGGGGTGCCTGCGGCGCAGTTCGGCGCCGATTTGCTTGTTGTCCTGTTTCCCGTCTATGCCTGCAATGCGCCGGAGCCGGTGACCGGGTGGCTTGCAGGCGCGGAAGCCGGAAACGGCAGACCCGCCGCGGTAATAGCGGTTTCAGGGGGCGGAGACATATCGCCGAACACGGCCAGCCGTATGGGCGTAATCAGGCAGCTTGAAAAGAAAGGCTACCGCATACAATATGAAAGCATGTTTGTCATGCCGAGCAATTTTTTCGTACACTATGACGACGTTCTTTCAGCAATGATTTTAAAAGCCGCTCCCGGCAAGGCGGAGAGGGCGGCGGAAGAAATTCTCTCAGGAAGGGTGCGGCGAACGGAACCTTATTTCCTGGATAGAGTCTTTTCCAGGTTCGGAACTTTAGAGAGAAGAATGGGGAAGCTTTTCGGAACGCAGCTAAAGCCCAACGACAGGTGCACGGGCTGCGCCTGGTGCGCCGGGCATTGCCCGGGAGGAAATATAACAATGCGGGACCGCAGACCGGTTTTCGGTAGCAGATGCGTAGTCTGTCTCCGCTGCGTCTACGGCTGTCCCCAAAAAGCCATTACCCCGGGTTTCGGCAAATTTTTTGTCCTCAAGGACGGCTACGATCTGAAGACGGTTGAAAGCCGTACGGAGGGTATGACCGAATTTCCTCCTGTGGAGCAGCTTGCAAAAGGTTATTTGTTAAAAGGCGTAAAAAAATACCTGGACGATAACAAATAAACTATGAAACTATGCTGCTATATCAGCCTGGAACACTGTCATTCGGCTATTCTCAGCCGTTCTACGATGCTCTGTCTCCCTGCAGCGTGATAAGCGGCGTAAGGGACGAAGGCTCCCAGGATAAACAGTACCGGTAAAATAATCACCAGCGGCAGGAAAACAAAGCGGTAGCTTAAAAACCAGATTTGCGTGCACAAAGGGCGCACGATGAGCAGCGATAAGCCAAAGCTCAGCACCAGGGAGCCTGCCGAGGTCAGAGTCGCATACCAGCCCCCTTCACAGCACAGCATAGTGATAAGCTGCCTGCGCGTCATGCCGATGCTCTGCAGCATGGCAAATTCACGGCGGCGGGTCAGGATGCCGGTTAATACGGCGTTTACAAAGTTAAGTATTCCAATCATCCCAATAATCAGCGCTAAACTGCCGCCAATCAGAACGGCTGTATCCTGCAAATTTTTAAGCGAGGCCAAAGCAGTAAACTTGGAGCTGTAATTCATAGTCGGTTCGCTGCTGTCCGTGTACCTTTTCAGGAAGGCTTCCATGTCCGCTTCCTTATCTTCCGCTACATTGAAGGCATAGCTCATGGCATAGGTTTTGCCGGTCAGCTCTTTGTACTCTTTCCCCGGCAAAAAGAAGACGGAGCCAATCCAGAAGCCGTCGGTATTGGTGTTGGGATTTGCCACCACATGGCCGAGTATGGTCATCTCACGCACGGTATCGCCGCAATCCAGTACGATTTTATCGCCTGCTCTGTTATTGAAGCTGTTTTTATTCACATTGCCATAATCATCTGCTTTTACGCCCTCCAGGATGTAGTTGCCGGAAGCAAGCTTTTCAGGATCCAGTTCACCGTCTATGAGCTTTAAGCGGGAAAACGGGAATTCCTCCAGCCCATACAGGGCTGTCATGAAGGAGCCGTCCGGTTGCTTATTTATGGTTTGAGCCGTAGTTTTGCTTTGATAGCTTGCCCAGGAGCCATACAGGAGCCCGCCTGTTTCAAAGCCTTCCCCCTGCGCTTACGGCAGTGATAAAGCTTTCGCTCAGCCTGCTGTTTTCACCGTCGTATTTGTGATTGAACAGATTTGACAGTACCGCCGCTTGGCCGGTCAAGGCCGCCGAGCATATGGAGCAGAGTGGATTTGCCGCTGCCGGAGGTGCCCACCACGGCGACGAATTCTCCGCTTTCCACGGACAAATTTACACCGTCCAGCGCACGGACGGCTGTTTCCCCATCGCCGTAGTACTTTTTCAGATCTGTTGTTTTCAATATGGTCATTTTGCTTCCTCCTGAAAGAAAAGTCTGCATCGCATTTTTGTGTGATACGGATATGATAACATAACAATCTTTCCACAATCTTTCTCAAATCTAACAGTTTTGAAAGATTTATCTTGTCATAAGGTTGGATTACAGGAAAATCTTTAGCAGCTTACCTGAAACTTTTTTGTTAATCCTGAAAGTCCGTTGACAAGGAAATGCCGGGAAAGTACAATCAAGCCATCAAATTTTATATGAATGACGCCAGTCAAGACCGGATCGATATCATTGTCATCAAAATTCACAAACAACAGATTCTACCTATAATTTCGAGATGAAGTGATTTGCTTATTGTGATTTTCCTAATCGGCAAATTTCACTTTATATAATAAGTTGACAAAATATTTTTAAAAGGAGAAGAAGCACTATGAAAAGACGACAGACATTGAAATTAATTGTATTCGCGCTAATAACGTCACTGTTATTAACAGTTGCCCTGAGCGGCTGCGGCAGCACTAATAACAGCAGCACCCAGACAGCAGACGGCAAAAGCATCTCCGCAAATACAACTGAGACACAGACCAAGAAGCCGGATGTTATCCGGATCGGAACGGCATTTACCGCAGGTAACAGTAACCGGGCTTCACTGCATACTTTTGGTGTACTTTACGAACACCATCTTCTGGAAGACGAATTTGAAAAAGACGGAATAAAAATCGAATGGAATTTTTTCAAAGGTGTCAGTCCTGCAGTTAATGAGGCATTTGCCAGCAATACCATAGATTTTGCCGCTACCAGCGACCTGGGAGCTATTGTTGGTAAATCAAATGGATTGAACATCAATCTGATTGCGGCCATGGGAAGGGATTCGGACTATTATTTAGCCGTACCGGCCAATTCAACCGCCACAAAGATAGAAGATCTCGTTGGAAAGAAGCTGGCCACAGCTAACGGAACCAATTTCCAGATTACACTTGCCAGAGTATTGGCGAAAAAAGGCTTATCGTTCGATGATTTTCAGATATATAATTTAGGACCGGCTGATGGGGTTGCCGCTTTGGCAAGCGGGGATATTGATGCCGCTCTTTACTCAGGACCCGGTCAGCTCTTCCCGCCGAGAGACAAGGGACAAATTAAAATTATTTATACCACCGCTGACGATTCAACGTTCACTGCTGCTGACAAAACGCAGACCAGTGTTTTTGTAAGCGGAGAATTCCTTGAAAAATATCCCGGCACTGTGGACCGCTTTCTCAAGGCATATTTAAAGGCGGCTCAGTGGATTTCACTGCCGGAAAACCAGGAGGCATATTACGTCATCGGATCACACACAGGCCAGTCTGTGGAAGGCCTCCGTGAGAGTGCAAAAGGAAAAGATCCCAACCATGTCTATTCACCTTTAATCGACAACGCTGTTGTAAATTATTATACGGATACCGTCAAACTCATGAAAGAACTGGGGTTGATTGAAAACGATTTTGATGTGAGTAAGTTTATCGTAAAAGAACCGTTGGAAAAAGCTTTGAAGGAAACAAATCTGGAAGGCAACTGGACGCCGAATTGACGTATATAATATCGCGCGTACATGTAAAAAACAGGAGGATTATAAAATGAGTACAAATTTATCACAGGATATCGACTATTCTTCAATTGCGGATGAAAATATAGTCGCTGTTTTAAAGGCGCTTAAAAGCCGTAAATTCAATGTATATTACGCTCCGGATGAGGTGGCGGCCAGGGAAATTGTAACAGGGCTGATACCAGCGGGATCTAAAGTGGGAACCGGCGATTCGACATCGGTTGCGCAGCTCGGAATCGCAAAGGCGCTTGAAGAACAGGGAACCACTGTTTACACGGGTCATGAGAGAGGAAAAAGCTATGAGGAAACGCAGCAGCTGAGCACTATGTCCTACAGTTCGGAATGTAAATATTTTCTCACGGGAACAAACGCTGTAACAAGGGACGGCAGACTTGTAAACGTTGATGCAGTCGGAAACCGCGTGGCAGGTATGTTTTACGGGCATGAGCATTCCATTCTCGTAATAGGCCGCAATAAGATCACAAAGGATCTTGATGAGGCCTTTGACAGATCGCGGAATCAGATCTCTCCTCAGCATGTGAAAATCCGCAGCACAGACCTTGGCGGGCGGCCTTTTAAAACCGGCTGTGTCAAGACTGGGAGATGTGTGGACTGTCATGGTGAGGACCGTACCTGCAATGTATTTACGGTGATCGAGCATAAGCCCCGGCGTACAAACATTCATGTTGTATTCGTCGATCTGGATCTTGGTTTGGGATGGGATGATTCCTGGCCTGCCGAGAGGATAGAAAGCATTATTGAAGAATATAAAAAGCTGGTATGGATTCCTCCCAATAATGCCCGTCCGGCAGAACCAAGCCATTCTCAAGCCGGAAACTAACTCTACATATGGTAAGGCATAGCCAGGATATACGAAAAAGGAAGTGGAGAAATGAGCAATACAAAAAATTCCGCAAGATCCGCATTTGAAAAAGCTGTTTCCGATTATCCGGATGTACCGTTCCATATCATCCTGAAACTTGATCTGCTGAGACGTGGAGCATATTTGACAGAAGAGGCGCTTAACGCAGTCCAAAACGATGTATATCGTTTTGGACCTATGCGGATTTTTTATTCGACGGGCGGATTTCAAAAAACAGATAAAGAAAGCCCAGGGTCTATTCTTTTGCGCGATGCTACCACCGCTTCAATATCTTTTGAAGAAGCTCATGACAATCCTTACCGGATTGAAAGTGAGGAAGACTCTTTTTTCCTTTATGACGGCGATCAGTTTATAGACACTATAGATTTTACTCCACGTCCGAAATTCTACGGAAAAAAAACAAGCCGGGGGGTGCCGATGGAAACCATTGCAGGCGCCCGTGCGCAGAGATTGATCATTAATGCTTATAAGCACTGCCATTTGTGGGATACCGGAGATCAATGCCGGTACTGCTCCTTTTTCACCGACCTTATCAAAGCGAAACGGGCCGCAAAGGCAGAACGTTCGACCAATGAAGTGGATGCGGAGGATATCTATGAAACGGTCCGGGAGGTTTTAAAGGAACCCGGCCGCATATCGGAGATTTACATGACGGGCGGCATGGATTACAGTGGGGAAGTTATGTTTGAAAACGAGGTCAACCGCTATATCCACATTTTACAAGCAATCGGACGCAACTTTAAAGGACGCTTTTCAAGCCAGATTATGGCGCCAGCCTACAACAAAGAGCAGCTGAGGCGTATTTATAACGAAACGGGGATTACCTCCTATTGCCCCAATGTTGAGGTTTGGGACGAAGAGATATCCAAGCGGATATGTCCCGGTAAGAACCGTTGGCCCGGAAATTCGGAATGGATCAGACGAACGCTTGACGCCGTTGAAATATTCGGCAAAGGAAATGTGTATACACAGGTAGTTGCGGGAGTAGAGATGGTGCAGCCCTACGGGTTTAAGACTGCTGACGAGGCGCTTGAATCCAATTTTCAGGCTTGTGAATTCTTTGCAAAAAATGGTGTGATATTTTTAAGCACCGTTTGGCGCCCTCATAAAAACGCTTCTCTTGGCATGCAGCCGGCGCCGCCTCTTGATTACCTTGTAAGACTGGTCCGTGGTCTGCATGAAATCCGGAGATCTTATGGGCTTACAGCCGACAATGACGATTACAAGCATTGCGGCAACCACGCGGACAGCGATTTGGAAAGGGGAGATTGATATTGAACTCGGTTTATCCAAAGGTCAAGATTCCACGAAGACTTCTGGAGCTGCTGAAAGATCCGGCCGCTGTCAAGTCTGTAGGGACGTTAAGCACCGACGGTTCTCCTTATGTAACCATAAACTCCAGCCTTACAAGTCTTGACGGGAAATCGCTGATTATAAGCGAAGATCTTGAAAAATCGGTAAGCAATGTAAATCTGGTGCAGAGCATCTGGTTTAATAAACCTGCTGCTGTTTGTGTTTTCAAGGGGGATATTTCCTTTGAAATTAAAGTCCGGGTACACCGGTGCCTGATTGTAGGGAAAACATTTGAGCAGATGCTTGGGCGCAAAAGGGCGGTTTATGGGAACGATGCAGACATTTCCGTGGTATGGGAGCTGCATCCGCAGGAAATCACTGAAATTTCTCCTGGGTACCTTCGCAAAAAACAGCTGGAAAAGCATCCCTATTTTGATTGTCATCTTGACAGGTCCGGCATAAAAGCTTAAAAATCCGAAAATTGTTATTGGTTGTATATAGAACAGGAGGGGAAAATGGCTATTCGAAAAGAAGTTTTTTATACTATTTGTCCGTTGATTGTCGCATCCCACGTAGCGGTTGAAAAAGGGTGGCTTGCGGAAGAATTTGAAAAGGCCGGGGCTGTGCCCCGTTTCCTGCGTGAACTGCCAAAGGACGAATGGCTGGCGCACTTTACATCTATTCATCCGAACCTTTTTCGTGATGGCGGATGTATTCCGCCGATATGGGCAAAGTCCCTTTCGCCGGTCAATAAGGTAATTGCGACTACCTCTTTTACAAAATCAGGGGGGCAGATTGTGGTAAATACCCGGTCCGGGATTCATTCCGTCGGTGATCTGAAAGGAAAAAGGATCGGACTTACGCTGCGGCCCACAGCAGACCGGGTGGATTTTGCACGGGCGACGGCGCACCGGGCCATACTTCTGGCTCTTCAGATAAACGGCCTTAAAGAGGGGAATGTCGAATTTGTCGATCTGCCGGAAACAGAGATCAAGACCGGCGATCCCTCGTGGGAGAAACTGAAGCCGGCGAAAAACCCGGTTGAGCTTTGGGGCGGAGGCAAACTGCGGGAGCAGGCTTGGAAGGACGGGCTGGCATTGCTTGAAGGCAGGGTGGACGCTGTGTATGCACGGCCGAGGCAGTTTAGGACCCTTCATGAGCAGGGACTTGTGTCGGTTATTTACAAATCCGGGGATCATCCGGATTGGACACTGCAGGTTGCCAACACTCCCACGGTCGTAACTGTCAGCACGGAAGTGGCTGAAAAATATCCTGAGGTGCCCACAGCCTGGCTCCGTGCGTCTGTTAAAGCGGGCAGATGGATAAAAGAGAACGCCTATGAAGCGGCAAAAGTATTTTATGAAGTAACAGGCGAGCCGGATATTGAAAGCATTGTCCGGAAATTGACGGAATATGATTTCGTACCCAGTCTGTCGTCCAAAAGGCTTGCCGCTCTGGAAATACAGAAGGAATTTCTGATTGAGCAGGGATATATAGAAAAAGATTTCAGCCTTGACGAATGGGTGGATGATCGTTTCTTAAATGAAGCAT
>JAEWSZ010000126.1 GCA_023397905.1 Bacillota bacterium
TGATACTGCCTGTAGGCCTTGTCCACCACTTCAAACATCCCCGCCAGATTCCTCCAGAAGTATGAATCACTCTGGTAATCGATGGGCGATATGGTCCCGTTATAATTTACCTCCCAAATGGAATACCATTTTCTTTCGGCCGTTTGCAGAGCGGCAAAGGATTTAAGCATGTTGTAGTTTTCATTGTTCAGACCCAGAAGCGCGGCGCCGTCCACCTGGTGGGCCCAATCCCGCATGCAGTAGACCGGGCGGTCCTGGAGTGCGGCCTGGTAACATCCGCCGTTATCCGGATGGACCTTGCTCAGCGCCATGGACTTTGCCCAATTAAAGGCGTCTGTGAGATACTGGCTGTCAGAGGTTAACGTAAGATTGCCGGACGCAGCCTGGACAGGAGCCGGGGACGGAATAATCAGGAGCATTGTAAGAAATATGCTCAACACCAGCACCCAACTCATCTTCTTTTTTACTAAACTGAAATTCATAACCTTTTCCTCCTTTTTCATCATGAATATATTATAAATGCCGTAATGTCAGGTGACACGGCATTATAATCACAACAAAGAGAACCGGCCGCATACTTATTCCCATGCATCTTATAGTATATGCCGCCAAATAAACATGACATATTTCTGTGATGTCCGAGCTGTTTTTTTATCTGTTATGACGAATTTCTTATTTGATGGTTTAAAATCAGCGCATTATATATTGAAATGTATCATGTCATAAACCTTATAAAAGAGTTAAAATTAAATAAGGATATTAATGTTGATAAAGGCCCGCGATTACTGTGGTCTTTCATCCGGCGGCAATTGACTTAAAGAGGAAGATCATGGATTATGGGTAACAAATATGATAGAATGTAATAAATTAATCTGGATAAGGAAATCAAAGAAGATGATTTATTCCCTCAAATTCCGGCTTATGGTGATTTGCCTGCTGGCAATAACTATTCCTATGGCCTGTGCCAATTTCATTCTGCCCCTGTATTACCAGAATATTATGTCTACAATGACGGAAACCATGACCGAATCCACAATGAACGTACTATCAAGAAATATTGATGCCTATTTGAAGGAGGTAGAAAACTTCAAATATGTAATTTATGCGGATTCTGAATTTATGAAGGCCCTAAACACAAGGAACGATGCGGATTTTGCCGACTTTTCCGATTATGACAGGTTCAAGGCGGAGGAAAAAATCCAGGAGATGCTTTCAAATCTCCTCAGCACCAGAAATGATGTAAACTGCTGCCTGTTTGCGGCCAATGACGGTACCTTGTATTTAAAGACGAAGATGGAGTTTTTAAAGCTGCCTGCCGACGAATATGATCTGAGCGGAAAAAGCTGGTTTATCCGCACTAAAAGCAGAGACGGGCGGGATGTGTTTGCAAAGCCGTCCTTAAATCAGATTTTTCCGGATATTGAGACCGGCAGCGGCTTTTCGGTCTCCTGTATTGTAAAGGATACCTATGCCTGGTCGGTCAAGCGCTTGGGCGTGATACTTTTAGACATAAATACCAAGGAGCTTGGAAAAATATTTGAAGATATAAAATTTGATGTCAACTCATGCGTCACACTTACGGACGAAAGCGGCAGCCTTATCTTTTCCAGCCAGCCCCTCTCTCAGGAGATAATAGGACAGCTGGGGCAGGACAAACAGATACTAAAGGACAATGATATGGAATACCTGGCATATTCGCGGCCCATCGAGCGTCCGGGGTGGAGGATGAATATTCTTCTGTCCAACACCGAGATACGGGAAAAAATGAGAGGGATCGTTTATTTCGACCTGCTGTATGCCATAGGCGTGTCTTTTGCCATTTTCATCATGTTCCTGCTCATTTCACGGAAAATAACCAGTCCATTTATAAAAATAACAGAGGTCCTGAAAAATGTAAAAAAAGGGGATCTCAATGCAAGAGTGAATATCAGCGGCAAGGATGAAGTTGCCGAAGTCGCCATGTCCTTAGACGACATGCTAGATCAGATATGCAACCTGATAGACAGTGAATACAAAGCTGTGCTCAGCAAGAGAAATGCGGAATATTCAGCGCTTCAGTCACAGATCAACCCGCATTTTCTGTTTAATACACTAAATGGGTTCATAGCATTGAACAGGATGGGGAAAAGCCAGCAGTTGGACAATGCCATCAGGGATCTGACAAATATGATGAGATACAGCCTGGACAACCGGAACGGGTGGGCGACTGTTGCCGAAGAATTTGATTTTGTGGAACGATACTGCAATCTGCAGAAAATGAGGTTTGAAGAGCGGCTTTCCTTTGAGATGTATTATGACGAAAACGTGGGCAGGTACAAAATCCCGAAGCTATTACTGCAGCCTCTTGTGGAGAATTCCGTCATACACGGCATCGAGAAGAATTCCAGGAACGGGACTGTTGAAATGCGCGCTTCGCTTGTGGAAAAATGCGAAGAGAAATACATTGAAATATTGGTCATGGACGATGGGGCGGGCTTTGATGTTGAAAAACTGCAAAACGGCAACAGCGTCGGACTGGCAAATGTAAAGGAGCGTCTGAGCTTTTCCTACCCGTCTGCTGTCTTTAGCATTGACAGCAGAATAGGGGAAGGAACGGTTGTCAAAATAGAAATTTTGCAAAAGGATGTGAGGTCATGAGAATTGTTATAGCAGATGATGAATCTCTTGCCAGGGAAAATTTGCAAAGCATGATAGAAGGGTTGGAGTTTCAGGTCAAGGATGTGGAAACCGCTGAAAACGGTTTGGAACTGGTGGAGCTGGTCAAAAGGCTCAAACCGGATCTGGCGTTTGTGGATATCAGGATGCCTGAGCTGAGCGGGCTGGAGGCCATAAGAATAGGAAAGGAACTGTCTCCCAACACGCAATGGGTGATTACTTCAGGCTTTTCCGAATTTGAATATGCCAAAGACGCAATAAGCCTGGAAGTGGTGAACTATCTGCTGAAGCCCTTTGATATAAGGGATCTGAGGGCTACCTTCAACAAAATAGTGCTGAAAAACCAGGAGCTTTCACTGCTTCTGAATAAGCAGTTTGAGAACGAATTGAGCAATATTTTCAATGACATCAGTACATATAATGATAATTCCGAGGACAGCATCATTTTAAAGGCCCAGTTTTTTTCGTCGGTATTTGTTTTTGACAGCTTCCTGGATGAAAAGTCAAAATCCATGCGCATTAAGGAATTCACCCAGGTAATAAGGGAAAAACTGCTGGAGTATAATTCCGGGGATCTGAGGCTGGCTCTTCTCGTACTTCCGGAAGGCTATCTTTCTCTGGTGGCTGCCTGGGGATTTGCAGGCAACCAGAGCGGGAGGCATAAGATCATTGCACTTATGGAACAGATTGCGGAAATCTCGGAGGACTTCAGCAGCGATGATTTTACGGTTACGGTTTTGCAAAGCGACATATGCAAAAACTTTGACGAATTGGAGAAAAGGCTGAACCAGCTGCAGCAGCTGTCCGCTATGAGGGTTATTGCCTTTGGCCGGCGGAAAATCCATATATCAAAATTGGCAGGGCTGTTTGAAACGCAGCAGACGAATTTCGTAAAAATATGCGATGCCCTTATCTCACTGGCGGCAGCCCACTCTGAAAAGGTCTATATGCAGGTTATGAAATCCATAGAAAAATTTGAGTCGGTGGTTACAGCGTTTAATGACGAGTGGGAAAATGCGGAGGTCATAGCTTCAATAGAGGATTTCATACTCCATACCACGGGCTGCAAAATTGCCTTGAAGCATAGGGACAACACCTGGAGGAACCGGCTGAATGAACACGGCCAGGCCCTGCTCCTCAAATCGAAAAAGGAAGAACCGGGCTCCGTACAGATAATCGAGCAGGTCAAGGACATAATTGAAAGGAGCTATATGGAAAACATAAGTGTAAATCAGATAGCGGACATGCTGAATGTATCTTCAAGCTATTTGAGCTTTCTTTTCCATAAAAAAACCGGAGAGACCTTTTTAAGGTATCTTACCGGTTTCAGAATGCTGAAATCCAGGGAACTGCTCATGGACCCGTCGCTGACAATACAGGCAGTAAGCGAAAAGGTGGGCTATTACAGTACCAGGCATTTCACCAAGCTTTTCAAGGAATATTTCAAGGAATACCCTTCCGATTTCAGAAAAAAGTCGGCCAGATAGAATTTATAAACCGGACTCCTGGTTAAAAATAAGCTTGCCTACAATAGTTTTGTGTCATATGATACTGAATTTCCGGGTGCTATACTCTGAATTGTTGGAAAGCTAAATAATTTTAGGAGGATGGTAAAATGAAAAGAAATCTTTTTCAGGTATTGGCAGTCACAATGGGGCTTGCTCTTTTAGTTTCGGCATGCGGCAAAAGCGGCGACACGCCGACTGCGGCAAATACCTCGCAGACGGCGCAGGCTTCAAATACGGCCGGAACGGACAAAACCGAGCCCAAAAAGGACGTGACCCTGGTTGCAACGACCAATTATGTGGGCGATCAGGCAAAGGTTCTTGAGGAAATGTTCAAGGCTTACTCCGCTGCCAATACAAATGTAAAAATTGATTTCAGCGCACCGGGAAAAGAATACGAAAACATGATGAAGGTCAAAATGGCATCAGATGACATGCCGGATCTCTGGACGACGCACGGCTGGGCTAAAGCCCGCTACGGCAATTTCCTCGCGGACCTGAAGGACAGACCCTGGGCTTCCCAGATCGATCCCGCCTTTAAATCCATAATTGCCGATGAAAGCGGCAAGGTTTATGTTTTGCCGGTGGATGAGGATAAATCCATGCTGGTCTACAATGTAGACGTATTCGAGAAATGCGGTATTACGGAGATTCCCAAGACTCTTGACGAATTGCTGGCAGCTTGCGAACAGATAAAGACCAAGAGCGGCGGAAAGATCTCTCCCTTCACAGTTTCTTCAGAGGGCTGGGAAGAGGCTCAATACTTCGATTACATGGCTTCTTCACTCCTGATAAGTCCGGAGGACTCTTCTAAGAACTTTGATAAAGCCTTGCTGGATGGGTCTTTTGACTGGAATAACTGGACTCCCCTTGCGGAAAAGTGGCAGGAAATGAGTAAGAAGGGTTACATAAACAAGGACGCTTTAACTGCAAAATACAATGACAATACAAAGGCATTTGCTGAAGGTACTGCGGCTATGGGTTGGTTTGGACCATATTTCATAGAGGAAGCCAAAAAAGTCAATCCCGACCTGAAAGCGGATATTATGCCAATACCCGCCTTTAATTCGGATGGAAGGCAGTCCTTCGCAGGCGGTGAAAAATCAACTCTTGGCGCATGGAAGGATTCTAAAAATCTGGATGCCGCTCTTTCGGTAATAGACTACTGCGCGCTTCCCGAAAATATCAAGAAGATGTGCGATTCCACAAAGCTGCCCTCCGCTATATTGGGAGTTTCGGTGGATCTCGGACAGTACACCGCTTCATTTGAAAAGTATAAGGATATAGTCACTATTCCTTACTTTGACCGTGTATGGCTCCCAAGCGGCATGTGGGATGTAATGTGCAAGAGCTCCCAGGGCATAATGGCAGGCAAGATGACTCCTCAGCAGTTTACAGACAATATGAAAAAAGAATATGACAGACTGAGAGCTGCCCAGGAATAATAACTTATGATGCCGGCCGGTGTGGAAATACCGGCCGGCATCAAATACTAAAAGCTAAGAGGATTGAGTATGAAGACTAACAAAACCGGCAAATATTCTGCTTTTACAAATTCGATCAATGCGCTTAATATTTTATATTTACCTGCGCTGATTCTCTTTATAATGTTTATTTTTTTACCTTTTTTTCAGGGCTTGCTGATTTCATTCAAGGAATGGGACGGATATTCCCCCAATTATCATTGGGTAGGATTTGATAAGTATATCACCATGTTTTCCGACTCCAACTTTTATATAGCTGTTAAAAATACTTTTATTTACGGCGGCGTAAGCACATTGTTTCAAAATATCTTCGGACTTCTGCTTGCGATTTTGCTGGACCAGAAACTCAAAGGCGAGAAAATCATAAGAACAATTGTATATTTGCCTGTTGTTATAAGTGCGGTAATTATGGGTTATATCTGGTACTTCTTCTTTAAATACAACGGCGGGGCCATAAACGACGTTATAAATCTTTTCGGCGTGGAAAATGTAGACTGGCTGGCCAAAGGAAGCAGGGGAGTACTGATCATAACGTTTGTAAATATATTTCAGTATGTGGGCAGTTCCATGGTCATATACCTGGCGGGACTTCAGAATATACCCAAGGATTATTTTGAGGCCGCCGATATTGACGGGGCGAAAGTGTGGACAAAATTTAAAAATGTCACAATACCTTTATTAATGCCGGCAATAACCTTCTCCGTCGTATGGAACCTGATCGGTGGCCTGAAGCTCTTTGATGTGATACAGGCCATGACCGGAGGCGGGCCTCAATACGATTCGGCTTCCATATCCACTATGATGCTCCAGGTGTATTTTGTCAGAATGGATGCGGGATATGCGGCGGCAATGGGTAATTTTATGTTTGTAGTAATATCCATTTTAAGTATTTTTGCATTGAACTATCTCAGGAGCAAGGAGGTGGAGATGTGATGAAAACCATAAAGACTGTAATCGCATACATAATAGGCTTGATTTACCTGATCCCTTTTTACATACTCATAAATATTTCACTGAAGCCTGATACGGACACCTCCTCCTACTGGAGATTTCCAAAGCAGCTGTATCTGGACAATTTCACCAATGCATGGGTAAATGCGAAGCTTGGCAGGGCCTTTATAAATAATGTCATTATTACGGTGAGCGTTGTTCTGGTGGTAATAATTGTGGGATCGCTTGCTTCTTACCCTCTTGCCAGGTACAGAACAAGGCTGAACAAATTTGTATATACGCTGGCAATCTCATGTATGATAGTACCGCCTCTCACGGCGCTTGTGCCGCTGTACAGGATGGTGGCAAATACATTCGGCACCAGTACGTATCTTGGCATTATAATGCCTCATATTACCTATCAGCTGCCTATGACCATATTTCTTTTTACAGGCTTCATTTCATCGATCAACCGTGAATTGGATGAGGCGGCTCTTCTGGACGGAGTAAGCAGGTTCGGGATATTCTTCAGAATAATATTTCCTCTTCTGAAGCCGGTGACGTCCACAGTGACCATACTGGTAGGCGTGCAGATATGGAATGACTATGCGTTCTCCATGTTTTTCCTGCAAAGGCCGGAAATGCGCACCATAACCGTGGCCCTGTCCATGTTCTTTTCGCAGTTTACAAATAATATAAGCTGGGTCGCAGCGGGCTGTATAATGTGCGCTATCCCTCTGGCAATGCTGTTCCTGTTCCTCCAGAGGTTCTTTATCAAGGGCCTTTCAGCCGGCGCTGTAAAGGGCTGACGGAAAGCGCAAAATCATATGCCGGATTATCAGCGGCTGTCAAGGCCGCTGTATGACCGGAGGCTCAAATATTCCTTTTTCATATTTTCAGAAAACTGCCTTTCATTTATTATTCCTGCGATCAGCTGCTGGGAATTTTTGCACATCACATCCCACATTCCGTTTGGCAGGTAAATGCGGTCAAAATATGGGAGTGTCCTTAAATCCTTGTACTTCTCATAAGTTCCGGTCAATTCTCCAAAATTTCCGTTAACGCCTGTAAGGGCTGGAGGCAGCTTCGTAAAGGTACACATTTTCGCTATATTGTCAGGCATGGCACAGAAATCCACCACTTTCAGAGCCGCTTCAAGATTGCCGCTGTCCTTCCAGACGGCCAGGGTAGACCTTTCGCCCCCTGCAAAAGTCGGCGTATCACCTTCTGCCATGGAGGGGATGGGCATCATATCAACGTGCACTTCAGGGTTTACTCTTTTCATTTCGTCGATAATATATGGGCCGTAAAAGCCTATGGCTGCCTTCCCAAGGGCCAGGGCCTTAATATTGTCTTCGTACTTTTCGTTGAGCATGTTTTGGTTCAGATAGCCTTTATGGTACATGTCCAGCCATTTCTGGGCAAGGATGTCCCATTTGCCCCAGTCGAAGGAACCGTCCAGAAGCTGTGCGGAATAATTGCTTTCAGGGCTTATGAAAAGGGCGGAGGCAAAGAAATCGAAAAACTGCGCTTCCTGCCAGCCATCGGCGGAACAGGCTATGGGGGTTACCTCTCCTCCGCTTCTGGTTTTTATGGCCTCGCATGCAGCCATAAACTGACTAAAGGTTTCCGGGACTTCTATCCCGTATTTTTCAAATACATCAACATTGTATATGGGGCCTGATTTGTCCTGGTCAAAGGCAAAAGTGTAAATTTTTCCCGATTGGTCGCTTATAATGGGCAGGAATGCGGGATCAACCCGAGAGGACCATTCCCTGTCCCGGAGGTCCGCCACAAAATTGCCGTAACGGATTTTAGCCCATCCGTGAGTGGAGAATAGGTCGGGCATTTCATTTGTGGCCATTTTGATTTTCATTACGTTGTCATAGTCCTTGCCGGGAGCGTTGAACTCTATATCCACCTCAGGATTGGCCGACGAATATGAAAGCAGGATATCCTCAAGCACCAGAGCCCATTCTCCCACCAGATTTGTAACTGCCGTCAGGGTGGTCTTTTTTTGCAGATCCGGACCGGAGACATGTGTTGAAACAGGAACCCTTGATACCGGATTTATATTGCAGCCGGCCAGGGCTATTGTCAACGCCAACAAAACACCCGCCCGTACAAACTGATTACTGGTTCGCATATATTACCTCGGATAGAATAAATATCTTGCTTATGTTAAGTATATCTCTTAACCGGGTGCGTATCAATTAAAATAAACAGGACACCTTCCTGCTTGATTTATGCGGATTTTTATATATGACATTTAATATTTAATGTAATAGTAGTATGATATTAAATATGAAAAAGTAATAAATGTTATATTATCAATTGTATTAAAGATATCAAAAGTTATTGAAAAAGATGGAAGACTGTCTTAAAATCAAGTTGCGCTATATTGATTTTTTATTATGGAAACCGCGGAGGTACCTGATGTCGGACTATATTCTTACATATTCAAAAATAAAATTCTTCCCGCTGGAGCCCAACCGGGAGGATATAAATATCCGGGATATTGCCCACGCCCTGTCGCTCATGACCAGGGCCAACGGGCATTTCAAACATTTTTATTCTGTGGCCCAGCATTCCGTAAGCTGCAGCCAGGAAGCCAGAAACAGGGGATATTCGGAAAGGGTCCAGTTGGGCTGCCTTTTGCACGATTCCAGTGAAAGCTACATTTCGGATATCACGAGGCCGGTAAAAAAGAATATGCCGGAATATTTTGAGATCGAGGGCAGGCTGCAGAAGGAAATATACGGCAGATTCGGGATCGGAGATATGTCGGAAAGCGAGCTGAGGCAGATTTCGGAGGTCGACGATTCAATGCTTTATTATGAATTCAAGACGCTGATGGATATTGAGCTCTTTGAACCGGCGCCGGCTCTGTCTATGGAGCATTCGTTTTCACAGAGGGATTTTTCCGGTGTAGAGGAGGAGTTCCTGGCGTTGTTCAATAAGCTGGCAGGGCCGAAAAGGCTTTAAATCCGGTTGGCTGACGGCTGTACATAACGGAGAGTACGTATTGGAGGATTCGGATGGATTTTGACAGGTTTAATAAACAACTGGAGTTTTTGACTGAAATAGATAAATTGAAGCAGGTATTCCGGAATACGGTTCTGATGGACGGCTCCAGAAAGGAAAACGACGCCGAACACACCTGGCATATGGCGGTCTGTGCAATGCTGCTTGCCGAATATTCCAACGAAAAGGCCCTGGACATGCTGAGAGTCTTAAAAATGATAATGCTCCATGATGTGGTTGAAATTGATGCAGGAGATACCTTCGCCTATGACGGGAAAGGGCATATGGACAAAGCAGAAAGAGAGCAAAAAGCCGCGGACAGATTATTCGGACTGCTTCCGGAGGACCAGAAAGAGGAATTCAGGGAACTGTGGAATGAATTTGAGGCCCATGAAACGCCCGAAGCAAAGCATGCCCATCTGGCGGACACCTTTATGCCGGTTTATCACAATTACAGGACAAAGGGTCAGCAATGGCAGAAACTGAATGTCACCAGCGATAAAGTGCTGGAAAGATGCCGCCGGCATATACGGAGCGGCTCGGAGGAAATCTGGGAATATATGCAGGACATAATAAAAGATGCGGTGGAAAAGGGCTATTTAAAACCGTGAGGCTATGAAAGGAGCCATATGGACAGATTTATAACAATCAGAGACGAAGACCCAGCCACACCTGAGGCCGGGAGGTTGATGGATGAATTGTCCGGCACGCTGGAAGCCATAACCGGCAGCAGCGGGAGAGGTTCATTTGAAGTCGTGGATATTTGCGGCGGGAGAGCGGTATTTGCAGTTGCACGGGATCAGGACGGAAAGGCGGTAGGCTGCGGGGCAATACGCCCGGACGGGGACAATACCGCCGAGGTCAAACGGATGTATGCCGGTGAAAAGGGTAAGGGCATAGGTAAAAAGGTGCTGTCTTATCTGGAAATGAGAGCCTGGGAGTTGGGGTACAGGGCATTGAAGCTTGAGACCAGGCTGATAAACCGTAGGGCGGTGGCTTTTTATGAGAAAAACGGCTATACCCGGATACCAAATTACGGCAAATACGCGGGCAGGCCCGAAGCTGTTTGCTTCGAAAAACAGTTGTCAGCGGAACTGAAGGAGAAATGTGACAATAGTGGAGAAAACAAAAAACAGCAGGGGAGCATATCAAAATAGAGTAAGCCGGATCCTTATTTATGAGATTGGGTTTTTGGGAGGAAGCATGAATATAAACAATCTTTTTTTCTACATCCACTACTGCAAATGCACGTATTATAATGATTTCAAGGGGAAAAACGGCAAGCTTATCAGAACCCTGCAGCATCATGAGCTCATTTTTGTGCCGGAGGGCAAGGGCAGTATCATAATAGACAAAAAGAAATATCCCATCAAAGAAGGCATGCTTTTTTATATCCGTCCATATATACAACAGACTATCGAAATAGATACGGGAGGTCCGGGATGCTTTCTCACGGTACACTTCAGCTATGCCCATGTCAGTTTCAACGACAGCAGATGGAATATAAGGAACCAGGCTGAGGGGCTTCCTCTGCAAGCAGCCCAGGAAATGAAGGAACACTATTATGTAAACGACATATTTAAAAAGATGGTTGACAGCTGGAATTCAAAATTGCCGGGTTATGAGTTCATCACCAGGACTTTGCTCCAGCAGCTGCTGGCCGCATATTTTCAGAATACGTCCAGGCAGGACCGGAACTATTCGGTGTCTCTGAAGGTTGAAAAAATCATCAGCTACATGCATGAGCACATAGCCGATAAGATGACGCTGACAGGACTTGCCGAGAGCGCGCAGCTGTCTCCGGCCTATCTGTCCAGGTCTTTTAAGGAGATCACGGGGTATTCGGCAATTGAGTTCCTGAACAGGATAAGGATTGACAAAGCAAAAGAGCTCATTATCGAAGGAAATAAAAAGGTAAGGGAAGTGGCCCACGAGCTTGGTTTTGCAGATGAATTCTATTTCAGCAGGATATTCAAGAAGATCGAAGGCGCAAGTCCTTCGGAATATTACAACAAAAATGTCCATGGAGTTTAATATAATGCATGGTATAAAGCGGGTTTCCGGGTTAATATCAGTATGTTATTGTTCATTCTTATTGTGTAGGACTTTTGGACAATAGTTTACTTATAGCAGCAGGAGACTTATATTTATGCAGATTTGGAAAAGAAATTTGATTGTCTGCTGGTTCGGTATGTTTGTGACAGGTATTGGCATGAGCCAGATCGCACCGGTCTTACCACTTTATATAAAGCAGCTTGGAGTTCAGAACACAGCCGAAATCACAAAACTCTCGGGAATAGCATTTGGCATTACATTTATCCTTTCGGCAATTTTTTCGCCTATCTGGGGCCATGCCGCCGATAAATTCGGGCGGAAGCCCATGCTCCTGAGAGCCAGCCTGGGTATGTCAATTATTATAGGCTGTATGGGGTTTGCCCCAAATGTTTACGTACTTATAGGGCTGAGGCTGGCGCAGGGCGTCATCACCGGCTACGGCACGGCCTGCACCACCCTGATCGCCACCCAGACCGATAAGGAGCACGCGGGCTTTGCCCTGGGAACCCTTTCAACGGCAAATATCTCGGGCTCTCTGCTTGGACCGACCATAGGGGGCTTCATAGGAGATAATTTCGGTTTCAGGAATGTCTTTTTTATGACGGGCGCCCTGATGCTGGTTGCGTTTTTTACCACCGTATTTTTTGTGAAGGAATCCTTTGTCCGTGAAGATAAAAAGGTACTGAGCACCAGAGAGCTATGGAACATGGTTCCTGAAAAGAATCTGACTGTCACGCTGTTTGTGACATTTTTCATATTATCCGTGGCCATGTATTCCATAGAACCGATTGTGACGGTATATGTAAACCAATTGCTGAATGATTCCACCCATGTTGCGGTGCTGGCGGGGATAACCTTTTCGGCTTCGGGCCTTGCAAATATAATAGCAGCGCCCCGTCTGGGAAAGCTTTCGGACAGAGTGGGAGCCCACAGAGTCATATTGGTGGCCCTTGTGGCGGCAGGGATAATCTTTATACCACAGGCTTTTGTCACAAACGTATGGCAGCTGATGTTCCTCAGGTTCCTGCTGGGTCTCACGGCGGGCGGACTGAACCCTTCCGTGAATATTCTGATCAAAAAAATCACGCCCTCTTCTATTACGGGCAGAATTTTCGGCTTCAATATGGCGGCGGCTTATTTAGGTGTTTTTGGCGGCTCTGTCTTTGGCGGGCAGGTAGCGGCCCTGTTCGGCATGAAATATGTATTTTTCACCACAAGCGTATTGCTGCTGGCAAATGCGGTGTGGGTCTATTTCAAGGTATATAAAAAGTTAAATGCAAATAATGAATTGGCGGCAGTTGAAAATTAGTACCGGAAGACCGGGCGTGCAGTACGCATGCATTATATCATCTGCCGGAAATTATATCATCAGCGGAAAAATTGTGTCCACTGATGATATAATCTGCCACTTTCCGCTATTTTGTCGGCTTGGTAAACATTTGCGTCCAGTAGCATACGCCGGTTTTGCTTTTGGCAAGGCCTACGCCGATAGTGGTATAGGACGGGCTCAAGATATTGGCCCTGTGACCCGGTGAATTCATCCAGCTGTTCATAACCTCAGAGGGAGTCCTCTGACCCATGGCGATATTTTCGCCGGCTGCTGAGAATCTTATCCCGAAGGACTCCATCATTTTGAAGGGTGATCCGAAGGTAGGGGATATGTGTGAGAAATAGTTCTTGTTGATCATATCCTGGGATTTGTATCTTGCAACTCTTGCGATCTCCCAATTTGACTTCAGCGTCTGCAATCCCCTGTTGGACCGCTGACTGTTAACCAGCTTTACAACTTCTGCTTCCCATGATTGAATACTGGCCGGCTTTTTGGCGGTTTGCGCCACGGGAATCAAGTCGGGTTTTTCATCCTTGGTATTTTGAGCTCCTACCTCTACCAGACACAGGTTGAAAATTATTAATGCTAAAAGTAATGTTTTCTTCAAAATATATCACCTCGACTCGTATTATTTGAGTAAGAAAAAGATATTATGTCATGCAAATTTTTGAAAAAATTTTTTATGCTGGCTGCCAGCCGGGGTCAGTTGACTATACAATAAGCCGGGCTGATGTTTTCCTGCAGGAGAACTGCGGGCAAGGTGCTGCTTTACAGAAAATACTTTACAGCAGGACAGGGATGAATTATAATATATACAGAACATATGTTCTGAAATTGCGGTTTGAAATATGTAATTTTATTTTTTATAATCTTATCATATAGTTATTTTATAAATAAAACCCAACAGAACAAATTATAAAAACGGGGTATTGCAAAGCATGTCAGATATTTTACAGGAATGCCGGCATATTTTCTGGGACTGGAACGGTACGCTGCTGAACGATGTGGGCATCGCGGTCGAAGCTATGAACAGTATGCTGAAGAGACGGAAAATGCCGGTGATGAACGAAGACAGGTACAGGGACATTTTTACTTTCCCGGTAAAAGATTATTATTCGCTGCTCGGATTTGATTTTGAGGCCGAATCCTTTGAGAAGCTTTCGACGGAATTTATAGGTGAATTCAATTCCAGAATAAACCGGTTCAGACTGCACGACGGAGTACCGGAGGTGCTGAATACTTTTAAAAGATCGGGGGTCGGCCAGTCGATCCTGTCGGCTTCCCAGGAGAGGGAGCTGAATCAAGCCGTAAATAAAATGGATATCAGGGATTATTTTATAAGCGTTGCAGGGCTGAATGACCACTATGCAAAGAGCAAGGTGAAAAGGGGAGAGGAGCTCCTGTGCGAATTGGGCCTGGAACCCCGGGAAGTGCTGCTGCTAGGAGATACCGTGCATGATTATGATGTGGCAAATGCCATCGGGTGCCGCTGCATGCTTATAGGAAACGGGCATCAGAGCTGCCGCAGGATTGCTGACTGCAATGCGCCAGTCATCAAATCCGTTTCGGAGCTGATTGGCTTCATAAAAGGCGAAGCCATAGCATAAGGGGTCCGGGCCATACGGAATACTTATTGACTAACACACCAACAAAATATAAAATTAATTTGAATCCGTTTTTGATATGAAAGAACTCTTTGCAGTATTATTACGTATTAATTATAGTGTAGCATGTAAACATGGGGCGTTAAAATGGACAAAATAGCGTTGATTTCTGATATACACGGGAATATACCCGCCCTGGAGGCTGTATTGTCAGATATAGAACAAAGAGGAATAAAGCGTATAATCTGCCTTGGTGATCTGGCGGGCAAAGGGCCGGGGTCCGAAGCTGCGGTGGATATAATAAAAGAAAAGTGTGAAATCGTTTTAAAGGGCAACTGGGATTATCTGATCTCGGAGATATACGACAGCTATTTTCTGAAATGGCACCGCTCAAAGCTGAGAAGCTCACAATTGGACTATTTGCTTACTCTGCCGGTGTTTGAGGAATTTTATATAAGCGGCAGGCTGGTGAGATTTTTTCACTCCAAATATGATGACTTGTTTCACAAGGTAACACCCACTTCGGCGCTGGAAGAAAAAAAGGCCCTGTTTCGGGCTCCCGGAAAAGGTTACGCGGAATGTGACATTGTTATATACGGACACCTGCATGCGGCCTTTATAGAGTATTTCAGAGACAAGGCGCTAATGAATGTAGGCAGTGTGGGAAATCCGCTGGACATGACTCAAGCGGCGTACGGCATCATAGAAGGGACCTTTGGGGGAAAAGAAAAGAGCGGCTTTTCCTTAACGCTGGCCAGAGTGGAATACGATATTGAAAAATCTATCCGGCAGGCCATTGACAGCGGTATGCCGGACTTGCAGGATTATATAGATGAACTGAGAAGCGCCCGGTACAGAGGGGTAAAGTAGGACAGGATGCCATTATGCCGGATATGGCCCGGTTTGCATGAATGGAAAGCCTGATGAATATTATTATAAAGATTGATTTATATAGTTTACTCAGGGGAGGTATGATGTGAAGAAGAAAATTGTTATTCTGGCGCTTATGGCTGTTATAGCTTTGTCTGTGCTGACAGGCTGTATTCCCGGGGATGGCACTTATACCTCGTCAAAACCCGCCGGCTTTTTCTGGGGCATATGGCATGGCTGGATTGCGCCTGTCTCACTTATTATAAGCTTGTTTCATAAAAACATAAGAGTGTATGAAGTAATGAATACGGGCTGGTGGTATGATTTTGGTTTCTACATTGCTATTATCGGCGGATTCGGAGGCTTGTCGCTGTTCCGCAGAAAGAGCTCCCATAAAAATGATTGATACCGGGCAGGCTTGGGGACCGGCCGTTAAATCCACGGTGGAATCAAGTGAGGAAGTCACTCTGCAATTTCCCATATATCCTTGCTTTCCTTGATATAGCTGTATTCTATGATATCGTCGTCAACGGTTTCCGTTTCCCTGTTGAAATATGCGATTGGGATTGATACCTCCAGAGAACCTGATTTATACAGTTTTCCGCCAAGATATATTTTCTTCATGTTTTCGAAATGAGGAATAAGTCTTATACCCAGATTTGTGTCGCTGCAATATGTGGCTTTCCAGAATTCTTCCTTGGTCACGTCGTTTTTTAGTCTGACCTTTACATTTTTATATGTCATTTAAACCCCCGAGACTTGAAATTTAAAATGAAATTTTCTAACACATTTAATGGTTATTATAACATTTCAGGCCGTAAAAAGCTAAGATTATTTGAATGCTTACAAACGGCAGGATATTATGGTAATATAAATGAATACAAACAGTATAACATACCAATTATTATAAATCACATAATTTTCCATGTATGCTGAATTGAAAAAGATTTGGCCCAGGAGGTAATATGCTACCGGATAAAAATTTGAAAGGCAATATAGAGAGATTTTCCGGCTTTGCCGGATACTATGATAAATACCGGCCGGAGGCTCCGCAAATGGTCGTGGAAATACTTACGGGATATCTTGGGCGCAGGCCTGAAATGGTCGTGGACCTGGCCAGCGGAACTGGTCTTTCCACTTTTATATGGAAGGATTATGCCGGCAGAGTCATCGGAGTGGAGCCCAATGGGGACATGAGGGGAAGGGCTTCGGAGAAGCTGGCGGGGACCGGAAATGCTTCAAATATTTCTTTTCAGGAAGGCTATTCCAACAGAATGAATATGGAAGCGGAATCTGTTGATATAATTACATGTTCGCAGGCGTTTCACTGGATGGAGCCCGAAAGCACCCTGGAGGAGGTCTCAAAGGTATTAAAGGGTGGAGGTGTATTTGCGGCGTATGATTGCGACTGGCCTCCTACAGTTCATTGGACGCTGGAAAACGAATTTATAAAGCTCCATGGCAAAGCGGACGAAATATCCGGAAGGATTTTAAAACCGGAAGACAGAGCCTTCAAAAGGAATAAAAACGAGCACCTGAAAAATCTGAAGGAGAGCAAAAGGTTCAGGTTCACAAGAGAAATAGTTTTTCACAACCTGGAGAAATGCGATGCGGAGCGGTATGCCGGTCTCGCCCTCAGTCAGGGAGGCGTTCAGGCTGTTATAAAATCAGGTGTGCAGGAGATAAATCCACAGATTGAAAAGTTTACCCGTACGGTTGAGGAATATTTCGGCGGCAGGACAATAGATATCATGTTCAGCTACAGAATGAGGCTGGGAATAAAATAAGGAGTTTGGACCATTGGAATTGAAATTCAGAAAAGCGGCTGAAGCAGATTCAGACAGTATAATCAATATTATTTCACAGGCGCAGGCCTATTTTAAAAATAACGGTATTGACCAGTGGCAGAACAATTACCCGAATATTGACACCGTCAGGGACGATATTGCCCATGGGATAGGATATGTACTGCTGGCGGACAATACCATAGCGGGAACCATGGTCCTCTCATTTGAGCTTGAAAAAACCTATGAGAAGATTTACGAAGGGCAATGGCTCAGCAGCGGTCCATATGCGGCAATACACAGGATAGCCGTTGACGGCGGCCTGAAGGGGAAAGGCCTGGCTTCGGTCATGATAGGGAAAGTCGGGGAATTGTGCCATAGAAAAGGCATATACAGCATTAAAGTTGATACCCACAGGAAAAACCTGTCCATGCAAAGTCTTTTAAAAAAGAATGGATTCCGGTACTGCGGCATAATCTATCTGGAGGATGGAAGCGAAAGGTTTGCATTTGAAAGGCTGGCAGATTAGAGAGTATTTTGCTGCCGGCGGGCGGGGGTTTCAACCGCAATTGACTTTATGGAAGGAGGCTGCGGGAGATGGTGGAGCTTAAAACGGACAGGCTGGAGGTACGCAATTTTACCCCGGAGGACTGGCGGGGATTGCAGAAAATAATCATTGACAGGGAAGCTTCGGAATATGCTGTCTACGACTATCAGCTGCCCACTTCGGAGGCCGGGGTTATGGAGATCGCCGCTGATTTTTCCGGGGGAGACAGTTTCCTGGCAGTCTGGGAACCGTCCATAAGCAGCCTCATCGGATACATCGCTTTAAACAGGCTAAGCGAAAAGGAATTTGACATGGGCTATTGTTTAAAGACGGAGTATCAAGGCCGGGGGTATGCCACCGAAGCCTGTACAGCGGTTATAAATTATGCCTTCAACTCTCTGGGAGCCGAGAAGCTGACCAGCGGAACTGCAAACGCAAATCAACCATCCTGCAGGCTTCTCGGCAGACTGGGCTTTAAAAAGACCGAAGAGGGAATAGCCTCTTTCAGAAAAACCCCTGAGGGAACTCCGATTGAATTCGTGGGATCGGCATTTGTGCTTAAAAAGGCGGACTGGCTGAGACATTAATCGGTCACCATTTTTCCTCCGTTTACATGGATCATCTGTCCCGTGACAAAGCCGGAATCGTCCGAGGCAAGGAACACATAAGCGGGAGCCAGTTCAAAAGGCTGACCCGCTCTTTTCATTCTGGTGTCGGAGCCAAAGCGCTTCACCGTTTCCGCCGAATAGCTTGAAACAATCAAAGGCGTCCTTATGGGCCCCGGTGCTACGGCATTCACACGTATGCCCTGGTCTACCAGGGATTGGGATAACGACCGGGTAAAGGAGACGACCGCGCCTTTAGTGGAAGAGTAGTCAATGAGCACTTTCGCGCCTTCATAGGCTGTTATTGAGGCGGTGTTTATAATGGAGCTGCCGCATCTGAGGTATGGAAGAGCTGCCTTAGTCATATAAAAATAGGAGAAAATGTTTGTGCGGAAGGTATCCTCAAGCTGTTCTCCGGATATGTCCATTATGCTGTCCTGGGGGAATTGCACTCCTGCGTTGTTAACCAGTATATCCAGGCGCCCGAAGGTATATATTGTCATCTGTACGGCTTCTGCGCAGACATCTTCACTGCGGATATCGCCTTCAATGGCAAGGCAGCTGCGGCCCAGTGATTCCACGGCCATTTTTGTCTCCAGCGCATCGGAGCGCTCATACAGATAGACTATGGCCACATCCGCACCTTCCTTTGCAAAAGCGACGGCCACAGCCCGGCCAATGCCGCTGTCTCCTCCGGTGATAACCGCCACCTTGCCAGTCAGCTTTCCCGAGCCATGGTAATATGGATTGTTATATATGGGCCTGGGCACCATTTCAGATTCGATCCCGGGCTGGCGGTCCTGATGCTGGGGAGGAAAGGTTATGGGAACCTCTTCGCACTGTGTTTCACAGTCATAATAGGGATATTTAGGATACATAAAATGTGCCTCCTGTTCAAAAAACTCTATTACAGTATACTATTAACGCAAAATAAATGTTCTGAGTTAGACTTGATGTAAATTTATTATGTTAACATAATACCCGGATGATTTCACCGGACAATTTTAATAGGTGAACGCATTGCAGTATTTAATTTACTGTGGTTTTTGCAACAGTCATTTACACACATGAATAGCCGGCGCTTTTTATGCAATACTAAAAAGTAGATTTGACCATCGCCAAATTTTCGAAAAAGTATGCGAAAGGACAATGAAACTTATGGAAATAGTTACCGGATATTTTATAAGCAAGGCGCCGGCTATGGAATCGGCAAGGTATTTACAGGACAAGGGCTTTAAAATAGAAGTGCTGGGGCGCAGCAATCAGGAGGATTTCCTGGAAAAGGCGGGAATGCCGGATTCGGATGATCCGATTAACGCTCCGTACTTCAACGTAGCAGGCGGAAATCCCGGATTTGCTTCCGGCGTAAATGCGTTTATGATGGCGGGGAGCGTACCCATTATTTCGGGCCGTCCCATAGTCAGCCTGGTCAACGGAACCTTTGGCGGAGATTATAAGAAAATAATGCTGGAATGGGGAGTTCCGGGAGATGTTGAGGAAGAGATCATAAACGTAATAGATTCCGGAAGGTCTGTGGTGCTGGTGGAATGTAAAACGGAAGACAAGTCAAGGGTTACTGATATATTAAATAAACAGGGGGCGCAGAATATTCACAGCTGAGAACGGAAAAACCGCAGTGGGCCATGTTTAAACCCTGCGTTCATAAATAAACATATTCCCGGTTTTTCCCACGCGCTCCACGGCCTCCACCCAGGTCAGTACGTTTAAAGCTGTCTGGGCGTTGCTGATACGCAGTTTTGCGGCTTTGGAAAAATCCTTGCTTGTAAAGCGGGGTGGAAGTCCGGCGGGTATAAGCCTGGAATAGTCCTCCCGGCAGTTGATATGTATTTCCTCCCGGATTGCTTTGGGGATGCGGTCTTCCCGCCAGGAACCCTTCTTTCCGTCGCTGCTCCAGCCGTTGAGCAGGCGGTATTCTTCAATATCCAGAAATACAATGCAGAGCCGCAGATTCTCATGCTTTAAAAAGTTTTTTATCCTGTACAGCTCAAAAAAGGCGTCATAGGCGGACCCTTTTTTGGGTGAAAGCCTGCGCTTTGTGGTTTCTCTTGTGGCCTCATCTATCCAGAACAGCCATTTTGTATATGCCACAGGATAGACCAGCGTAACCGTAGTCTGCGGCAGGAAGGCTTTGAGCTTGCTGCGGAGTTTGTTAAACTGCCTGGTCTGTATCTCGGTTATGCCGCTTTCATTGAAAATATCCGCAAAGTGGGAACCCACCTTTTTTTCATGATATTCCTCATTAGGCTCAAAATAATGCTTTAAAACGGCATGGAGAGTTTTTTCTCCCAGAGTGCCGATCCCTTCCCGGCGGTAGCCGGACATAAATACTTTTTCACATGCCTGTTCAAATCTTTCCGTATCCATAAAAAACCTTTTTATCTTTCGTAAGTTTTATAAGCTAAGCTTAGCTAAGCAATGAAGTGACATGAATATTATAGCATAATATGTAATATTTTTGTTAAATACTGCATTCTCAGGCTTGTTCCGCCAATTATAATGTGCTATTCTTTTCATATGAGGTTTTTTAACACTATTTTTTTCGGATTGCTTTTTGACATCAGATGAACTTCGATTTTACATACACATGGGGGATCATATGCAGAAAGTTAGCTTAGTCCTACGACACTATAACAAACTCAAACCAATTAATTGCTCTGTTATCAGCGGAGATATAAACAAGCTGTTCACCGTGAAAGTTATGGAAAATGAGGGCGCCGGAACCGGAATGTTAAAGGGTGACCCAATATTGATAGGAATGCTGAAGGAAGACGATACATTTACGGTAAACGGCGGCAGCATAGTTGGTGCAAATCCAAAGGAAGAACAGTATATCATATGCTCCAATGAAGTGGTCAATATGGTCAAGGAATTGGACAAACGGCAGTATCAGAGATATCCGACTTCCTTGCTTGGGGATATAAAACTCTCCGGGTCAAATGTAAGAGAACCGGCATGTATAAAGGATTTCAGCTATTCGGGAATGTGCATTTATTCCACGGGAGACTTCAATGAAGATGATGTTATTGAGATCAGCGTATACTTGAGCAACAACGTCTCCAAATACGACGGGACCATCATCAGAAAAGCAAAAAACTTCGGAAGGAACGAGTACGGGATCCAGATAATACACAGGGATAAAAACTCAATGTATGCCACCGAAAACCAGCTTACCAATCTGGTTGAAAATGAAAAGGAACTGATATACAGACATCTGGTCAATTCAAGATATAAGTTTTAAGATATGGTCCGCATGGACCGTATTTTTTTAAGATTTGAATCATACTTCAGTTTATATGGTATAATATGGATGGTAATATCAGTTTTCTCAAGGAAACGTGTGAGCGGGAGGTATGAGTATGCAGGAAGACAATAATCTCCGGGATTATGATAAGGAGATTTATCTGACAACGGCTGCCGGCAGCTTTGAAGCGGAAACCCTGGAAGCGCTTCTGCGGTCCAATGGCATACCGGTATTGAAAAAGTACAGGGAAGCGGGAGCTTATCTGGAAATCTACATGGGTGTATCCAATTTTGGAGTGGATATATACGTGCCTTCAAGTATGTACGAAAGAGCAAAGGAAATATTGGAGAGCGAGCCGCAGTATGAACAGGATACACAGCAGCAGGACTATCCGGAAGAGGATTCAGGGCTCCAGGAGGCGGATTACAAAAAAAGGCAGAGAGCTTTGACCTGGCTGATGATTGTGATTTTTGTTCCTGGTGTTTTGGGCGCCTTGATTTACGCAGCCTATAGACTTTTTATCCGGATCGCCTCCTGAAACTATAATGCCAATAAGGTTGAGGAATACATGAATAAGTTGATAGACACGAAGCTTGAAGATTTGAAATTGCGGTTTGCAGAAGAAAAAGATGCGGCTTTAATCCTCGGATTTATTAAAGAGCTGGCCAGGTATGAAGACCTGCTGGACATGGTTGTTGCCACAGAAGAGGGGCTGCGTGAAGCTCTGTTTGAAAAGAAGGCCGCTGAAGTGGTGATCGGGGAATACAAAGGCTCTCCGGCCGGCTTTATATTGTTCTTTCATAATTTTTCAACATTTCTGGGACAGGAAGGGATTTATCTTGAGGATTTGTATGTAAAGCCGGAAATGCGGGGAAAGGGTATCGGCAAGGTATTTTTATCCTTCTTGGCCTCGCTGGCCCTGGAGAGAAAATGCGGCAGGCTGGAATGGTCATGTCTGGACTGGAACGAGCTTTCAATAAAATTTTACAGGAAGCTGGGGGCGGTTCCCATGGATGAATGGACCGTTTACAGGATCTCGGGACAAAAGCTGTCTGCTCTGGGAGAGGATTTTTAATGAACATTCAGATATTCGGTGCCAAGGGCTTTGAGACGCAGAAAGCCGAAAGATATTTCAAAGAGAGAAAAATCAACTATCAATATATCGATTTGTATAAATATGGACTCAGCAAGGGTGAATTTGACAGCGTAAAAGCTGCCGTGGGCTTAAAAGCTCTGATCAATGGAAACGGCAAGGATTATGAGAGGCTGAACATGCGGAATCTCGGCGTGGGAAAGGCGGCGGAGGAAGTACTGTTCAAAAATCCCAGATTGTACAACTCTCCCATAGTCAGAAACGGCAGGAAAGCTACAGTGGGCTATCAGCCTGAAATATGGAAGGAATGGGAATGAGCGGAGATGGTTGTGAGGCCGGTTTCAGGGTATATTGCGGATGAGCAGCTGGGATATCCAGACCAGGTTGCTGACTCCTTTTAAGCTTGTGTAAACCGATATGCTTATATCCAGGGACAGCCAGATAAAGGCTGAAAAGCACATTAGCTCTTTAGCCCTCAGGGAGATGTACATAAGGCATCTGGTAATAAACGGGTGGAGGATGTACAGCAGAAACATGGAGAGTACACCCCAGATAATGGTATTCCGCAGGCAGATGAATCCCATGAAATTAAAAAGGTAATGACTGTAATCCCACAATCTTTTGTTAATAATCCTGTATACTATTACGCCCGCTATGAGCTCCACTGCTGTCGTCAGAAGAGATGCTCCCATGAAGAGCAGGAAGGGATGGGCTTTTAAACGCTCCAGAATAAAAATTACCAGTACGGAACTTATTCCATATACCACGCACAGAGGCCCTATCAAAAAGCCCCTTTTCATTAAATGGCCGTGGTATATTGACATATAGACAGTCTCAATAGTCCAGCCTACGAAAGAATATGTAAGGAAATAAATAAACAGATTCAATATCTTTTCGGTAAAGACAGCCTTGGCAAAAGCCCCGTTTTTGAGTTTTATCTGGTAATCCATATACAAAGTCAGCTCCAGGGATTTTTATCTTATATATGTATATTCAGTAAAACGCCAAAAATTGAAAAATAATAGGAATTGGGAGACAGGAGGTCTGGAAACAGTTTCAGGCCCCGGATATAAACAGGTGAAAACTAAGAAAAAGATCTGCAGTATATACCTTGGAGACCGGGAATTACAGTTCACCTTACAAAGAACGGACCGGAAGACAATAGGTATATCAATAGACAAGACAGGGCTTGTGAAAGTTACCGGGCCTCATGGCGTGCCGGACAGCTATATCAATGAGCTTTTACATAAAAAATCAAAATGGATACTAAAAAAACTGGCCCAGCTTGAAAAATCAGCGGCAGGGCCGGAGAGGACAAAGAGCTTCAAAGAGGGCGAAAGCTTTGCCTACCTGGGGCAGGCCTACGGCCTGAAACTGGAAAGGGCTCCGGCTGCGGAGAAATCCTCCGTGAGGCTGGAGGGGGAAGAACTGGTACTTTCATGTAAGGGTGCTCCGGAAGCCGGAAAGCTGAGAGATATTTTAAAGCTATGGTATGTCGAACGGTTCAAACAGGTCATAGAAAACCGGCTCAGGCTCTACTCCGAAATAATAGGCGTATTCCCATGCAAAGTCACCATCCGGGAACAGAAAACCCGATGGGGCAGCTGCAGCTCAAAGGGGAATATAAATTTAAACTGGAAGCTCATTATGGCGCCGCAGGAGGTTCTGGACTATGTGGTGATACATGAGCTGTGCCATATGAAGGAGATGAACCACTCGGACAGGTTCTGGGCGGAGGTTGAAAAGGTATGCCCCCAGTATAAAAGGTGCAGGCGGTGGCTCCGGGAAAACGGAAATACTCTGAGCATAGAGTAGTATAAAAGTGTTTAAAATAGTCGGTGTTTTGATAAAAATATACATTGTTATACCGTTCAAATAGTAATATACTAATCTCTATATTGTCTGGTTTTTTGCAGGCAATAGTTCAATAGTTTTTGTATTATTAAATTATATTTTTAACAGTTGGAGGTACTTGCATGATCTATAAAAAATATGGCAAAACCGGCAAGGATATTTCTGTAATCGGCTTCGGAGGAATGAGATTTCCGAAAAAAGACGACAAATACGACTATGACAAATGTGCGGAAATCGTGGTAAAGGCAAATGAACTGGGAGTCAATTACTTTGACACGGCGCCGGGATATTGCGACGATAACAGCGAATTTATAATGGGGCATGCCTTTAAAAATATGAAAAGGCCTTTCTATGTTTCCACAAAAAGCAGCCAGAAGGATGGTTCAAAGCTCAGAGAGCAGTTGGAGACTTCCCTGAAGAGAATGAACCTGGAAAAAATAAATTTCTTCCACATATGGTGCGTTCTCAACCTGGAGGATTACAGGAGCAGGATGGTAAAGGGCGGTGCCTATGAGACGGTCCTTAAGGCCAAAGAAGAAGGACTTATAGAACACATAGTATTCTCAACTCACTGCGCAGGTGAAGAAATAGAGACCATCGTCAATGAAGACTGCTTTGAAGGAATGACTGTGGGATACAATATCCTCAACTTCCCCTTCAGGCAGAAAGGCCTGCAGGCCGCATACAAAAAGGGCCTTGGCGTGGCTACCATGAATCCTCTGGGAGGAGGTATAATCCCTCAGAAGGCAGATTATTTTGATTTCATAAGAGGCGGAGATGACAGTACCGTGGTTGACGCGGCCCTGAGATTCAACGGCTCCCATGATGAGATCACAACTGTTCTGGCCGGTATGGGCAGTGTGGAGGAAGTGCTGCAAAACTGCCGTATAGGGGACAATCTCCAGAAGCTGGACGAAAGTAAGCTCAAGGATATCGAGAATAAACTGTTCAACTCAATGGATAAGCTGTGCACCGGCTGCCGCTATTGCGAATACTGTCCTAAAAAGATACCGGTTTCCAAGTTTATGCTGTCCTACAACAATAAGATCCTGGAAGATGAAAAGGCGGTCCTGGGCAATCTGAAATACCACTGGGGCGTACCCTATGAGGCAGCAAAGGAATGTATCGAGTGCGGTGTCTGTGAGAGCAAATGCACCCAGCACCTGCCCATTATAAGCAGGCTCAGTGAAATAGGCGCCTGGGGAGACGCAAACAATTAAGTATCTGGTATATTTAAACATATAAAAGGCAAAAAAAGCCATAAACCTTTCAAAAGGAGGTCTATGGCTTTTTTTTGTACGGTTTTGTCCCCCTGTTTCCCTCTATACCGTATCTAACAATATTTTTTTGCCATTGTACTTCTATATAGACATTGAAGGCCTTTATGCCAGGGTTTAAAATGTTTTTGATAAAAAAATAACAATATGACGGTAACAGAGGAGCGTTTGAAGGGTGTATTTATTCAGCGTTCCTGAGTATTGGGGGGCGAAACAAATGGATGGATTAAAAATTAAAACAGTTGATGGAATTCTTAACAAATATGACAGCAACAAATCATATCTGATAGCGATTTTGCAGGAAATACAGAATGAATATAAATATTTGCCTGAAGAGCTTTTGGAATATACTGCGGAAAAGCTGGATGTAAATCTTTCAAAAATATTCAGTGTTGCAACCTTTTATGAAAATTTTTCTTTAGTGCCGAAAGGGAAATTCATTATTAAAATCTGTGACGGAACTGCCTGTCACGTAAGAAAATCAATTCCCATACTGAATACCATGAGAAAAGAGCTTGGGCTCAGCGAGAGCAAGCACACCACAGACGATATGCTATTTACGGTGGAAACGGTATCCTGCCTCGGCGCATGCGGCCTTGCTCCGGTTATAACCATAAATGACAAGGTATATCCAAAAATGACGCCGGAGGCAACAGTTGAAATAATTAATACCTTAAGGAGTGAAGGAAAATGAGGATAAACAATCTGGAGGAATTAAAGGCATATTCTGCCGGATCGGTAGCAGCCCTGGCCAATCAGAAGAAAAAGGTTCTGGTATGCGCGGGCACCGGTTGTGTTGCGGGAGGTTCGCTGGAAATATATAAAAAGATAAGAGAGCTGATAGATCAGAAAAATTTGCTGGTGGACCTGGAGCTCCAGCAGGAAAAAGAGGGAATCGGCGTCAAGAAAAGCGGCTGCCACGGTTTCTGTGAAATGGGGCCGCTGGTGAGGATCGAACCTGAGAACTACCTGTATCTCAAAGTACGGCTTGAGGACTGTGAGGAAATAGTGGATAAAACCCTGGTCAACAATGAGCCGGTGGAAAGGCTTATGTTCCAGGCGGACGACAGGATATACGGCGCACAGGAGGACATTCCCTTTTATCATAAGCAGACCAGAATGGTGCTGAAAAACTGCGGAAGCATAAATGCGGAATCCTTTGCCGAATACACGGCCAAGGGCGGTTATGAAGCGCTTGGAGAAGCCCTCTTTGGTATGGAGCCCCAGGAGGTCTGCCAGTCAATAATTGATTCCAATCTGAGAGGAAGAGGGGGCGGAGGCTATCCCGCGGGAAGAAAGTGGGCGCAGGTGCTGAAGCAGGACAGCGAGATAAAGTATGTTGTCTGTAACGGCGACGAAGGCGACCCGGGAGCCTTTATGGACAGAAGCATCATGGAAGGGGATCCCCACGGTGTGATTGAAGGCATGATCATTGCCGGATACGCCACCAGGAGCACCGCCGGTTATATATACGTGAGGGCGGAATACCCCCTGGCCGTGGAAAGGCTCCGCATTGCCATAGAGGACGCCAGAAAATACGGGCTGCTGGGAGAAAACATACTGAATTCGGGTTTTTCCTTTGATATTAATATAAATAAAGGCGCAGGGGCCTTTGTCTGCGGAGAAGGCAGCGCTTTGACGGCTTCCATAGAAGGCGACAGGGGCATGCCCAGGGTAAAGCCTCCAAGAACCGTTGAAAAAGGCCTGTGGCAGAAGCCTACCGTTTTGAACAATGTGGAAACCTTTGCCAATGTTCCGCTGGTGATCAAGAACGGAAGCAAATGGTTTAAAAGCATAGGGCCTGAAAACAGCCCCGGCACAAAGGCCTTTGCCATAACCGGAAATGTGAATAATACCGGGCTTATAGAAGTTCCCATGGGTACAACCCTGAGAGAAGTAATATTTGATATCGGAGGCGGTATCAAAAACGGCAAAAAATTTAAAGCGGTCCAGATAGGCGGGCCGTCAGGAGGCTGTCTGACAGAGGAACACCTGGATCTGCCCCTGGATTTCGATTCACTTAAAAAGGTAGGTGCCATGATAGGTTCCGGCGGACTTGTGGTAATGGACGAGGACACCTGCATGGTGGAAGTGGCAAGGTTCTTTATGAACTTCACACAGAATGAGTCCTGCGGTAAATGCGTTCCCTGCAGGGAGGGGACAAAGAGAATGCTGGAGATCCTGGAAAAAATCGTGGCCGGAAAGGGCAAGCCGGAGGATATAGACCTGCTGGAAGAGCTGGCCGACACCATCAGCAGCACCGCCCTGTGCGGTTTGGGAAAATCCGCCGCCAGTCCTGTGGTGAGCACTCTTAAATACTTCAGGAATGAATATATGGAGCATGTTCTTGAGAAAAAATGCGCCACACATACCTGCAAGGCCCTGGGCTCAATAGTAATAGACAGGGAAAAGTGCAAGGGCTGCAGCAAATGTTCCAGAATATGTCCGGTTCAGGCTATTACGGGAAAAATCAAGGAGCCCTACACGATAGACAAAAACAAATGTATCAAATGCGGAGCATGTATTGAAGCCTGTGCATTTGCCGCAATAAGGGAGGCATAGGGCGGGGCATTTAGTGCCCTGCGGCGGCGCTCTTTGTGTCTTTTTATTCAATATTTATAAGCGTGCCCGTGCGGAGTTGCAAGCCCCGGCATATGCCCGGCACGCAGATAGGAGATTTATATGGGAAACATGACGATAGACGGACAGGTTGTGGAATTTACAGATGAAAAAAATATACTTTCGGTGATCAGAAAAGCGGGCATTGAGCTCCCGACCTTCTGCTACCACTCGGAATTGAGCGTATACGGCGCCTGCAGAATGTGCATGGTGCAGGACCAGAAGGGCAATACCTTTACTTCCTGCTCCACTCCTCCAAAAGACGGGATGGAGGTCAGGACCAATACTCCCGAACTGAAAAAGCACAGAAAGATGATACTGGAGCTGCTTCTCGCAAATCACGACAGAGACTGCACCACCTGTGAAAAGAGCGGGAGATGCAAATTGCAGGATATGGCGCTGAAGGTGGGAGTGAGAAAGATCAGATTCGATCAGGGGAAGAGGAACATGCCCATTGACGATCTGGGGCTTTCCATTGTAAGGAATCCCAACAAGTGTATCCTCTGCGGAGACTGCGTGAGGGCCTGTCAGGAAATACAGGGAGTGGGCGTGCTGGACTTTGCCTACAGGGGGTCAAAACTCCAGGTCACAACGGCTTTTAATAAATCCCTGAAACAGGTGGATTGCGTGAACTGCGGCCAGTGCCGCGTAGTTTGCCCCACCGGCGCGTTGATGATCAAAAAAGACATAGACAGGGCTTACGAGGTGCTGCAGGACAGCGGAAAGCGCGTGATAGCACAGATCGCCCCCGCGGTCAGAGTAGCAATAGGCGAGGAGTTCGGAATGGAACCCGGCGCCATCACCATGGGCAAAGTGGTTTCTGCACTCAGAAAGCTGGGCTTTGACCAGGTGTTTGACACTGCCCTGGGCGCCGATCTCACTGTCATGGAGGAAGCGGAAGAGCTGCTGGACAGAATGCAGGACAAGGCCGGGCAGCCGCTTTTCAGCTCCTGCTGCCCCGCATGGTTCAGATATGCGGAACAAAAGCATCCGGAATTGATGAGCAATGTGTCCTCCTGCCGCTCTCCACAGCAGATGTTCGGAGTGGTAATAAAGGAGCAGTTTAAAAAGCTGCAGGAAGCCGACGGGAAGGAAAATGTAGTCATAGCCATCATGCCCTGCACAGCCAAAAAATTTGAGGCCGCCAGGTCTGAAAATGCCAGAAACGGCATACCGGACGTAGATATGGTCATAACCACCCAGGAGCTTGCCATAATGATACAGGAAAATGGCATTGTGTTTAACGAGCTTGAAGATGAAGCCCTTGACATGCCCTTTGGTTTTACCAGCGGAGCAGGCGTGATATTCGGCGTCAGCGGAGGCGTCTCGGAGGCGGTGTTGAGATATTGCTACAAAGAGAGGACCGCTTCGACCCTGCAGAGTATTTCATACTCCGGAGTGAGGGGAATGGAGGGCGTCAAGGAGGCATCTGCCGAAATAGACGGCAAAACCGTGAGGATCGGCGTGGTTCACGGCCTGAAAAATGCCGAGACCCTCATACAGAAAATCCTGAGCGGAGAAGAAAAATTTGATTTCGTGGAAGTCATGGCCTGCCCGGGTGGATGTATAGGCGGAGCGGGACAGCCTATCCCACAGAATAACGAGGTGAGGGGCAAGCGTGCGAGAGGCATATACAAGGTCGATAACGCATCGCCCATCAAGCGCTCTGAGGACAATCCAGCGGTTTCGGCGCTGTACGAAGGCGTACTGAAGAGCAACAGGGTTATTCTGCACAGGCACGGGCATTAAAACAAATGCCTGAAATGTAGGCAGAAAGCCCGGAAGCTGGTGAAAAGTCCGGGGTTTCACAGCCCGGACTAATAAAGCCGGATTGATAAAATATGAAACGGAGTGATAAAAATGCTTTCAAAAGAAGATTGCAAACTGCTGGCGGACAGCAAAAAGCCCGATTTCAACGTCTGTTCAAGGTTGTATGTGGTGGACGGGGCCAAGACGGATATGGAGTATGACTGTCTCAACTGCTACGATGGTCAAATTGAACAAAATATGCTGTAAAATGGCAGAAATAATAGGTTGTATAATGATTGACGCAAATTTAACAATGGTTTACAATTAAATTGTTATTTGTTTAACAATTTGTGTCCGCTTACGGAGGCCAACACTATTATGCTTGATATTTATGTATGCGTAGGAAGCTCATGTCACCTGAAAGGATCATATCAGATCATAAACTGCTTCCAGAGGCTTATTAAGGAAAATCACATGGAAAAAAAGGCAGAGCTGAAAGCGTCCTTCTGTATGGGAAGATGCACAAACGGCGTCTGTGTAAGAATAGGCGATACCTTTTACGGAGACGTAGCTATTGTAAATGCCGAAAGCTTTTTTCATGAAAAAGTCATTAACCGGCTGAAGGAGAGTTTATGAATACGATACAGTTCAAGGAAGCAAACTGTAAAAACTGCTACAAATGCATACGGAGATGCCCTGTAAACGCCATTGCTTTCAGAAACGACCAGGCGGAGATAATACGCGAAGAGTGCACCCTGTGCGGAAACTGCCTGAAGGTCTGTCCACAGAACGCAAAAAGTGTAAACAGCGAAATCGGCAAGGTCAAAAAATTTATAAGCAAGAAGGAAAAGGTCTATGTGAGCCTGGCCCCTTCCTTTATATCAGCTTTTGATTACGATGAAAAATGGATCTACTGCGCTCTGAAAAGGCTTGGCTTTACCCATGTGGAAGGAACGGCCAACGGGGCGTTCCAGGTGTCCAGGCAGTATGAGAAGCTCCTGCAGAAAAAGGAAATGAAAAATATAATCACGAGCTGCTGTTCATCAATAATCCTTCTGATTGAAAAATACTATCCCCAGCTGACAGGACAGCTTGCGCCTGTGGTGTCGCCGATGATAGCCCATGCCAAAATGCTGCGGGAGACCTACGGCCAGAGGATAAGAGTGGTTTTTATAGGCCCCTGCATTTCAAAAAAAGAAGAGTATTACGACCTTCAGAACGAAAACCAGATTGATGCGGTGCTGACCTTTGAAGAGCTGGATAAATGGTTTGAGGAAGAAAAGATATACGAGTCCGAAGACCTCCTGGAGGAAATGAAAAACTTTGACACGGACGCGAGGATATATCCCGTACCGGGAGGCATATTGAAAACTGTGGGCAAGAGCTATAAGAAGAATTACAGGTCAATAAGCGTAGACGGCATTGAGAGATGTATCGACGTACTGGATTCCATTGATGAAGGCAGTGTGGAAAATTATTTTATTGAAATGAGCAGCTGCTCCGGCGGCTGTATTGCGGGACCCTGCACAAAACAACTCCAGGGCGGCTTTATGGCTGCAAGGGAAAGGCTTTTGAACTATGCCAAAAGAGCGGGTATAGGTGCACCCGTCGATTCAAAAAGTATTATGACGGCGGCGTCCAAAATAGATTTTTCTAAAAAATTCGTAGACAGGTCAAAGAAGGTTGAAATACCTTCGGAGGCCGTGATACAGGGGATACTGAACAGTATCGGAAAGTTCAGCCGCGACAAGGAGCTCAACTGCGGAGCCTGCGGGTACGCCACCTGCCGTGAGAAGGCCATAGCGGTTTACCAGGGAAAGGCCCAGGTGCATATGTGCCTGCCATACATGAGGGAGAGAGCCGAGTCCATATCAAACATAATTATTAATTATACTCCAAATGCTATTTTCGCACTGGATAAGAGCCTTAATATACAGGAATTAAACAAGGCGGCCCAGACCATGTTCAATCTGGGGTCAAAGGACGTGGAGGGGAAAAATATCGCTGAGATACTGTCCTGCGGGCGGTTTGAAAAGGTCCTGGGCAGCAATGAAAATATCTATGATGAAAAATATGTATACGACAATTACGGACTGGTGGTAAAGCAGTCGGTCATAAATGTGGATGAACACAATACGGTTATTGTGATAATAAACGATGTAACAGAAGAGGAGAGGCAAAAACAGAAGGTGTTTGAAAGCCGTTCTCAAAATATAGAAATCGCACAGAAGGTAATGGAAAAGCAAATGAGGGTTGCGCAGGAGATCGCCAGTCTGCTTGGGGAGACCACGGCAGAAACAAAGGTTGCGCTGACCAAACTCAAAAAATCGATCATGTCGGAGATGGGTGATGACAGGTGAGCCTGTATATAGATGTAAATTATGAGAGCCTGAATAAATACAGGGAAGAACTGTGCGGAGACAAGGTGGAGATCATCAGGAGCTCGGACTCGGTTGTGGTCGTGCTGGCAGACGGACTTGGAAGCGGAGTCAAGGCCAATATTCTGTCCACTCTCACTTCCAAGATAATAGGGACGATTATGGCCAACGGACTGGATATTGAAGAAGCGGTAAATACCATAGCCAGCACCTTGCCTGTGTGCAGGGAAAGAGGGATAGCATATTCCACCTTTTCAATAATCCAGATATTTAACAATGGCGAGGGGTATCTGGCGGAGTTCGACAGCCCCGCCATAATGTGTCTGAGAAAGGGAAAGCTCATCGAGATACCCTCAGAAAGCCGTGAAATCAGCGGAAAACTCATAAATGAAGCGAGATTCAAGGTAAATTCAGAGGATCTTTTCGTAATGATCAGCGACGGGGTAATTCACGCAGGCATCGGTCATACGCTGAATCTGGGCTGGCAGTGGAACAATGTAGGGGATTATATCCAGAAAACCTATAAAAGGGACATGTCCTCAAAAGCCATAGCCAAGCTGCTGCTGGCAGCCTGCGACAGCCTGTATTCCAATGAACCCGGCGACGACACTACAGTAGTTGCACTTAAAGCTAAAAAGCCTGTCAAGCTGAGCCTGATGATAGGGCCTCCTGTGGACAGCGTGAAGGATAAGGAAATCGTGGACCGGTTTGTAGGCAGGGAAGGAAAAAAGGTCATCTGCGGGGGAACCACCTCTCAGATCGTTGCCAGGGAATTGGACAGGGAGATAAAGACCTCTCTGGAGTACTTTAACCCTTCGGTTCCGCCAACAGCCGAGATAGACGGAATAAGCCTGACCACGGAAGGCGTGCTCACCCTTGGAAAGACGCTGGAACTTCTCAGAACATGTGTATCGCCCGGCAGTACAATGTTGGATTTCCTGAAGCTAAATAAAAAGGACGGGGCTTCAAAACTGGCTAAAATGCTTCTTGAGGAGAGCACAAGTATCTATTTTTTCGTGGGAAGGGCAATAAATCCCGCCCACCAGAATCCGGAATTTCCCCTGAACATGGGATTGAAATTCAATCTGGTAGAAGAAATAGCCGCATTATTAAGACAGGCCGGAAAGCATATAACCATAGAATACTGCTGAGGCGGCTTATGCCGGGCTCGGGTCTGAAACAGAGTGTGTGGAGGCTTCCATAATGGGATTGAGAACAATAAATTTAAAAATTCATAATCCGAGCACATTGAAGAGGAACATTATTGACAATGCATTTATAAATTACAACAATGCGTTTAACTACCTGCTGAAAAAAGCCTATGAAGACATAGACAGTATCGAAAGCGGGTATAAATCCGGAAACGGAGCATACAGCACCCTGACCCTGTCCAAGTGGATAGACCGGGATCTGTCGGCGGAAATAAACAGGTTTGACATTCAGCCCTTTAAAGATTCTCTGAAGCTCGATTTCGGCATGACGCTGGCAAGCTATTTTGTGCAGAAGGCGGCAAACCCGTCAATGCAGTTCCCGGGATTCAGGCAGGAGTCCGTAACAGTTGAGGATAAGCTCAGGCCCATTTATTTCTGCAGGTATGATACCAAGAGAAGCTTTTGCTTTTTATATGATGAAAGAAACCGGAAGTTTTTTGCAAAACTGTTCCTTATGAACGTGAGAAATGCCAAACCGCGTTTAAACCACAATCTCACAAGGGACCTCAGCTATATTTCAAGAGGGGATGAAGAGGTGAGGGCCTTGAAAAGGGAAACCTTCATCATCGTGCCTCTCTCCTTTGGAAAATGGCAGGAAAGCATGCTGCTGCAGGCTGTGGAAAAGCCGGAGATATTGCGGACGGCCCACCTGATCATGAAAAAAAATGATTATTATATCAGCCTGAGTATCGACCTGCCGGAGGAGGAGAAAAAGGAGGCCGCCACTTTTATGGGGGTGAGCCGCGGTATTGAAAACGCTGTTAATTACACCATTGTGGATAGCAACGGACACCTGCTGGAAAATGGGTCGGCGGAGTTTGAAGCCGGAGAAAACCAGGCCGTACATAAGAGAGACATGCACAATCTGGCCAATAAAATCGTTGAAATAGCGGTCTCAAATAAATCCATGGTCGTACTTCAGAACCTCACGGGCAAAGGGGACAAACTCAGTTGGAACCGGGACGGAACTGTTTACAAGCCTGTATTTGGCTGCAGGAGATACAATGAGCTGGTACGCATCCTGGACTACAAGCTGCCTCAAAGAGGCCTGCCTGCTCCGGCAAAAGTGAGCTCGGTGGATATTTTCCATAAATGCAGCTTATGCGGCAGCAATACAAAGAGAAACAGATTTTCCATGGACATGTTTTTGTGCACCAACTGCGGATACAGCAGCAGGTTGGACAGCCTGGGAAGCCTGAATCTGGCCACCAAGCTCATAAAGTATGAAAGTACGCCGCTCAGGCTCAAGGCCAGGAAGACGCCTGAGGGCATGTACCTGCAAAATGAACTCATAGGTTTGAATATGTTTGTAGAAAAATATGAAAACCCTTTTGAAAGATTAAAGGAAGAAATAAACGAGATATATTCAAAAGCTTCCGGGGAGGCCGATAAAAATAAAGCTGATCCCAGGGACATAAGCAACATACTTGGTAAAATCATAAAGCAGGATTATTCAAATATAGAAATTATTTAAGAAAACTAATTATATTTAACAGAATTATTTAACAGAATACATACAGATTGTGCCTTTGCTACCGCACATTGTCCGCAGAGCGGGCTTAAACGTACAAATGTACGCTTAAAAAAGTGTAGCTATCTAACCTGTGGGCCGTATCAGTTTTTCTGATGCGGCTCATTCATATGTAAAAAATCAATATAGCAAAAAAAGCCTGTATAACAACTTTGCTTGCTGCAAAACATTAATCTGTATCAAATATTCATTGACGGAATTGAATAATTTTGCTAAACTTAAAAACAAGTAAAGGGGAGTAGCTTGAAAGCGATAAAGTCAACAACCGGTTAAAACTAGCCTGGCTTTATTCTCCAAAGTGGAAAGCAAGACCTTGAATGTGTTTTTCAGATGCATTCAGGGTCTTTTTTGTTTAAATTAAGGAGGCTGAAATGTCAACAAAAAAAGCAATTAAGTTCGTTTTGTTCTGGATTGGGCTTGCAATACTTTTTAACATCGGCATTTTTATCTTTGAAGGCCAGCATAAGGCGTTTGAATTTTTAGGCGGCTATATTATCGAGCTGAGCCTGAGCGTAGACAACCTGTTTTTGTTCTTGATCCTTTTTACAAGCTTCGGAATAAAACCGGCCTATCAGAGAAGAGTTTTAAATTATGGAATATTCGGAGCGATAATTTTAAGGCTTGTGTTTATTCTGCTGGGAATTACCATTATAAACAAGATACACTGGATATTGTACGTTTTCGGTATAATTCTCATTGCCAGCGGGGCTAAAATGATGTTCGGCGGAGAAAAGCCGGTGGACCACAAGGACAGCAAAGTGCTGAAGGTCCTGGGAAAAATACTGCCCGTCACCGACGAACTGCATGAAGAAAAGTTTTTCATAAAGAAAAACCATGTACTGCACGCCACTCCGCTTTTTGCAATACTGGTGCTCATCGAATTTTCAGACATTCTGTTTGCCATTGATTCCATACCCGCCATATTTTCCATATCGAGAGATCCGTTTATTGTGTATACCTCCAATATTTTTGCCATACTGGGACTCAGGAGCCTGTATTTTGTACTGGCGGCCATGCAGGAAAAATTCAAATATGTAAAATACGGCGTGGCTCTGATATTGATGTTTACCGGAGTCAAGCTGGGAATACTATTCTTTGACCTGGAAATTCCCATAGTGGCGTCATTATTGACCATATTCTTCATATTAGCTGCCAGTATAGTGGTTTCGGTACTTGTGGCGAAGCGCAAAGAGAAAAAGGATGCTGCAGAGCTGAAAAAGGTTGATTTGTAGATTTCAGCAACGGAAAAATAGACTCAGGGGCCGTTAAAAGCCCCTGAGTTTATTTTTTAGCAGTCATGATGACCGAAGCCACCGCAGAAGCAGCAGAATAAAATAATAAGGATTATCAATACCCAGATCATATCGTCATCAAAACAGCCACTGCCTCCTCCAAAGAAACCATGTTTACCCATTCAAGAAACAACTCCCTCCGTTATTATTAATATTAATAAGTAGTACAGATAAAATCACAATTTCAATGTGTCTCGAAACACAAATTTTACCTGGCTAATAACATACTATTCAGTATGATTTTTTTTGTTACAATTAAAAAATAATATATGGGCCGTCAAGTCGGCGGCTGTATTTTCAGCCTTAATAATCGGCTCCACCGTTAGCAGAATTTTAAAACGGTAATATAATGAATTAGGAGATATTATTTATAAGGTGATTTGCCGATGAGATCATCCAGAAGAAGGTCAAAGAAATCAGCGCCCCGTGAAAGTGCCGTTCCTGAAAATAGGGCCGGAATGGATATAACGGACATGAATTTCGAAGGGTATGTGGGGCAGACGGTAACGGTGTATGTAAACGCGGGAGGAGCGGCGGGCAAGGGCTTTACCGGTGTACTTATGAGCCGGACAGATACATATATCCGGCTTTTGGTGATGCCTGCCCTCCCTCCGGCGTGTTCCCTGGGAAATCCCTGCGGAAGAGGCGCGGACAATATTCTGTTCTGCGCCCTGTGCCAGTACAATGCCAATTCGTCAATGGGAGCCATGGCGGTTATTCCCATGCGGAATGTGGTCGCTTTTGTACACAGCACGGTGCATTCCGGAAGGTGATGATATTCCGACGTGCGCGCACCGGCCCGGAGGTACCGTGCAGCATTTGATTAAATATGGGAGCAATGTGTATTGACCGGAGGAATTTGTGATAAAATTACTTATGGACGGTTTGTAAGAATTTATACTCAAGGTAGGATATATGGAATATTTTGATAAAATAGCGTATCCGGAAAGTGCTGGATACATTATTGATAAACTTGACCGGAACGGATTTGAAGCATTCCTGGTGGGCGGCTGCGTCAGAGACAGCATACTGGGAAGAGAGCCCTATGATTGGGATATAGCCACAAATGCCCTTCCGGAGGACATAAAGCGCATATTTGACAAAACCTATGATACCGGCATACGGCACGGCACCGTAAGCGTCGCCGCCGGAGACGGGATATTGGAGGTCACCACATACCGCATTGACGGGGAATACACGGATTTCAGAAGGCCGGACAACGTCAGTTTTACCGCGGATATCAAAGAGGACCTGGCAAGAAGGGATTTTACCGTCAATGCCATGGCCTACAGCCCCAGAACCGGCCTGGTGGATTACTTTGACGGGCTGAGAGACCTGAATGACCTCCGGATCAGAGCGGTGGGCGACGCCGGCGTCAGATTTCTGGAAGACGCCCTGAGGATGCTGAGGGCTGTCAGGTTCAGCGCACAGTTGGATTTCAGCATTGATAAAGCCACCTTTGACGCAATAAAAGAGAATTCGGGCCTGATCAGGAATATATGCAGGGAGAGGATACGGGACGAGCTGAATAAAATCCTGACTTCAGCCAATCCCGCCAATTTTAACCTTCTGTATGAAGCGGGGCTTCTGGACAATATTATTCCGGAGTTCACCCGGTGCTATAAAACCGGGCAGAACAATCCGTACCATGTATATGATGTGGCGCAGCATATCCTTCATGCGGTGGAATACGTGGAAAACAGCAGCATATTGAGATGGACCATGCTGCTTCACGATATAGGAAAGCCGCCGAAGAAAACCACAGACGCAAACGGCATCGACCACTTCTACGGGCATCAGGAAGCGGGGGCTCTGCTGGCGGGCCAGATTTTAAACAGGCTGAGGTTTGACAAGGACTCCATAAAAAAGATCGTCAGGCTTATTCAGTTTCACGACATAGACATATTTGATACGGAAAAATCGGTCAGAAGGGTTGTCAGCAAGGTGGGGGAAGACCTGTTCCTCGATCTGCTGGAGGTCCAGAAGGCGGATGCAATGGCGCAGAATCACATATATCTGGACAAAAGGCTGATAAAGTTGGATAATATTAAGAAGATATTCGGCGGTATAAAAGAGGCAAACCAGTGTCTCAAAAAGGCGGATATGGCCGTTAACGGGCACGATCTGATTTCATTGGGCATGAAGCCCGGCAGGGAATTGAAGGACATGCTCAATTATTTATTTGAAAGCGTTCTGGAAGATCCGGAGCTTAACGAGCGGCAAAAACTGATAGATATGGCAAAGAAGGGTATACTGCGGAAATGACCTGCATGCCTCTGACTTTGCGGAAATACGGTGCGAAGCAGATTTGGGGACTTTGACCCTGAAAGCCTTGCACACAGGGGACATGGAGGCAAAATGACAGGTATTGGGACTATAGTAAATACCGCAGCGATAATTGTGGGCGGAATTGCCGGCACCTTGCTCAGAAGCGGCATTCCGGAGAAGTATAAAAAGATAGTTATGCAGGGCATAGGCCTTGCGGTTCTATTTATAGGCGTATCAGGGACCATTAAGGAAATGCTTACAATAATTGACGGAAACAAGCTGGACAGGCAGTTTCTCATGCTTATGATCTTCAGCCTTGTCATAGGCGGCCTGATCGGTGAATTCCTGAAAATTGAAACAAGGCTGGAGAATATAGGTTTGTGGTTTCAAAGCAGGGTTCCGGCAAAAGGCGGTTCCTTTTCGGACGGCTTTGTAACGGCAAGCCTCGTATATTGCATAGGGGCCATGGCCATAGTGGGAGCCATTGAAGACGGGCTCTCGGGGAATCCCTCCACACTGTTTGCAAAGTCCATACTTGACGGGGTCTCGGCAGTTATTTTTGCCGCCACCATGGGTATAGGGGTTGCATTTTCCGCCATACCGGTATTCATATACCAGGGCAGCCTGACGTTGCTGGCGGGAGTGGTGAAGCCGTGGCTGAACGACACGGTGATTTCCCAGATGTCTCTTGTGGGAGGAATACTGATATTTGCCATCGGTATCAACCTCCTGGAAATCAAAAAAATCAATGTGGGAAATCTGCTTCCTGCGGTGTTTATTCCCGTAATATACTACATAATCAAAAGTTTGGCGGGTTTTTGAAAGCGGACTGAAAAGTTCTAAGCCTACAGAACTTTATTGGCAAAATGGGTTGACAAAATGGCCCGTACTCTATATAATAACTTTTGCATATTAGTGATGCGGGTTTAACTCAGTGGTAGAGTGTCACCTTGCCAAGGTGAAAGTCGCGCGTTCAAATCGCGTAACCCGCTCCACTCTCGCGGGTGTAGTTCAATGGTAGAACATCAGCCTTCCAAGCTGATTGCGTGGGTTCGATTCCCATCACCCGCTCCAACGTCGGAGCGGATTGCGCTCCACAAAAATCCCTGATTCGGAAACGAACCAGGGATTTTTTATAGTGTGCCCAGTATGGGCGCAATCTAATGGGTGAAAGTCCCAAGTGCGGGCTAGTAGTGCCAAGCACATAGCTAAGAGCAAGGGTGTCCTTGGTGACGAGGAATCTGAAGAAA